>JAFDFZ010000120.1 GCA_019309565.1 Deltaproteobacteria bacterium | reverse complement strand
CAGATCGGCGATTTTTTTAAAGTATCCCTTGAACTTGCAGCCAGGCACGCCTTTAAATCCATTATTTTAGCGGTATTTTTCGGAAAGGCCATCAAAATGGCACAGGGGGTTCCTAATACACATGCTGCGCTTTCAGGCCTAATATTACAAAGGCTCGGTCGATGGGTGGAGCAATTTACAAAAGACGCCGCCTTTGCAGCGGCTGTTTCAGAGGCCAACACGGCGCGGCGCGCATTTGAGATGGTTCAAGAACGGTATCCGAAAATCATGGGAGAAGTGGGACAGCGTATGGAGAAGTGGGACAGCGTATTGTTGGGTGGGCGAGAAAATATTCAGCGCCCGATGTTCATGTGCGAAGCGTTATCTTTGATTATAGCGGTAAGGTGGTCTTTGATTCAAATGAAACCGGTTGCGATCATTGGAATGGGGCTTTCTGCCAGGGATCTTACAGAAGAGCATCTTGAAAAAATCGAGCAGGCCGACATCCTTGTGGGGGGGAAGCGGCATCTTAATGAATTTGAAGATTTCACTGGCATAAAAAAGGTCATCACCAAAGATCTATCAGAAATTGCCGACTACATCAAAAGCCGAATGAAAGACCACTCAATAGTGGTACTGGCATCGGGTGATCCGCTCTATTACGGAATCGGTTCTTTTTTGACAGCATCCCTGGGTGCGGAAAATGTGGAGGTTTATCCGAACATCACTTCTGTGGCTTGTGCATTTGCCCGGATCAAGGAGCCCTGGCACGATGCCCATGTTATAAGCCTCCATGGGCGGGATCATGAAGCGCTGTTACAGAATGCGCTTGCGACGGAAGACAAGCTGGTAGTTTTTACGGATCCGGTAAGAAATCCGGCCTGGGTTGCCGGTATTGTCTGCAAGAAAGGTAAACACCTGTTTGACATGTGTGTTCTGGAACAGCTTGGATATGCGGGAGAAAAGGTGAGCTGGTATCGCCCCGAAGAGGCTGTGGATAAAACCTTTCAAGAGCCCAACCTGGTGATTCTAAAGCGCATCCGCCCCGACAGCGCTCTGGGGGAGAGAAGGCTTTTTCTTGGAGCCCCGGATGAATGGTACGACCATGAATGCGGGCTTATAACCAAAGCAGAAGTTAGAGCAGTCACCCTTTCCAAATTGCGCCTTCTACCACATCAAACCCTGTGGGATCTGGGAGCCGGCAGCGGTTCGATCGCCATTGAAGCTTCCTTGTTTATCCGGGAGGGGAACATCTTTGCCGTTGAAAAAAACAGAGAACGGCTTCGGCAAATCGAAGAAAACAAGAAACGGTTCGGCGTTCGAAATGTAACCACAGTCTATGCCGTAATACCAGACGGCCTTGAGGGGCTTCCCGATCCGGATCGTGTCTTTATCGGGGGGGGCGGGAAAGACCTTGGTAAGATCATCGAGAAGGTTTCAGAGCGCCTCGGCTCCAACGGCATCGTTGTCATTAACACAGTGCTTTTGGAAAGCTGCGAGCTTGGTAGAAAGACGCTTGGACGACTTGGCTACAAAACGGATATGGTGCAGGTTCAGATAAATCGAACCCGGGAGATGCCACGGGGTGAAAGGCTTGAAGCGCAAAATCCAGTTTGGATTGTTTCAGGGCAGAAAGTGTTTTCATGATCGTCTCAAAGCATCCCGTCATATTCTTGGGCGCGGGTCCGGGTGATCCCGAGCTGATCACCGTAAAAGGCCAGCGTGCATTAAAAGAGGCAGAGCTGATCATCTATGCAGGTTCCCTTGTTCCTAAAGAACTTTTGAAATGGTCGAAGCCCGGTGTTTCTGTTTTGAACAGCGCCTCCATGCATCTTGAGCAAATCATCGATGCAATGGTAGAGGGCTACGCCGGTGGTAAGCGGGTGGTACGGCTGCATACCGGAGATCCGAGCCTTTACGGGGCCACTTTAGAACAAATGCTGGAACTGGAAAGGCGCAACGTGCCGTATGCTGTGATCCCAGGGGTGACAGCAGCCTTCGCCGCGGCTGCTGCTTTGGGTATCGAGTTCACCGTGCCAGATGTTTCCCAGACACTGATATTTACACGTATGGCCGGAAGAACATCGGTTCCAGAGCCGGAATCCCTCGCCTCCCTGGCAAGCCACAAGGCCTCCATGGTGATTTACCTGAGCATGAAACTTGTGGAGCAGGTGGAAGCGGTTTTAAGGAAAGCCTATGGAGACAGGGCGACCTGTGCAGTCGTTTTCAGGGCCAGCCAGCCCGAAGAGAAGATAATCGTAACTACGCTAAAAGATCTTTCCCGCAGGGTTAAGGAAGAAAAAATAACGCGTCATGCATTGATTCTTGTGGGAAAGGTGCTGGATGTCCGCAGGGAGGGGTTGAAACATAAGTCGAAGCTTTATGATCAGAGCTTTCATCACAGCCATAGAAGAAAAGATGACACACAGTTGTTCTAAAGGCCGGTGTTAGTAGAACGGACAGATTGATGAAGAACGGATGTAGCAAAATAGACAAGATTGCGGTTTGGGCGATCACTAACGATGGTGTTAAGATCGGTAGAAGAATTGCGTCTGAGATTCCCAATGTCGATTTGTACTTCCCTGATGCGCTTCAAAAGTCAGATGAAGCCGCGTATTTGTTCGATTCGCTCTCGGTTCGGTTGCGCGAAAAGTTTATGTCATATGACGGGCATATCTTCATCATGGCCGCAGGCATCGTGGTTCGTTGTATCGCACCGCTCATACGCCACAAGACGGTTGACCCTGCAGTTGTCGTGGTGGATGAATTGGGCAATCACGCAATCAGTTTGCTTTCAGGTCATATCGGAGGTGCCAATAGGCTTGCAAAACAGATCGCTTCATGTATCGGTGCCAGAGCGGTGATAACCACTGCTACAGATCTTCGCCATGTGCCGGCCATAGATGTGATTGCAACGGATGCGGGGTTTTTCATCGAAAATGCCGGCGCCATAAAGAAAATCAATGCAGCGCTTATCAAAGGCAAAAAAGTGGCTGTCTATGATCCCCACGGGTTTATATGTCATCGTTTACCGGATTCTTTTTACCGCAAGCATCACATTGACCCTTTGAGAAAAGAAAACGGAGCAGGATTTTCAAATGCTCCCGGTGTTTACATAGATGATCGGCTGGCTGAACTTAAGCCTGAGATTCTGATCCTGCGCCCCCCGACGCTTGTTGCAGGAATCGGCTGCAATCGAAACACATCGATGCAGGAGATTCATTCCTTTCTGGTAAAGGTGTTTTCCTCTGCCGCTCTTTCGATGCAAAGCCTCATAGCTATTGGTACTATCAGCCTCAAAAAGGATGAGACCGGATTGCTGGCTCTTTCAGAGAAGCTTAAGCGTCCTCTTGTCTTTTTCAGCAGGCAACAACTCGGGCAGGTGAAACACATCAAGACACCATCATCGGTTGTGGAGAAACATATTGGAGTAAAAAGCGTATGCGAAGCAGCGGCCATCCTTGCCGCCGGGCAGGGAGAATTGATTGTACCCAAACAGACCGCACCCAATCTGACGGTGGCCGTGGTAAGAAAATCCTTTACATCGTCGGTATCGGCCCGGGGAGTCTGAAGCACCTTTCGAAGCGGGCCGAGGAGGTGCTTCGATCCGTGGATGCGGTGGTCGGGTATGAAACTTATATTAATCTCATAAGGCCTATAATCAAGGCTGAACGCGTTATCAGCTCTTCTATGACCAAAGAAGTCGAGCGTGTTCTTGCTGCCATACATATTGTTAAGAAAGGACGAGCCTGCGCCATCGTTTGCAGCGGGGATCCCGGAATTTACGCCATGGCAGGGCTTGTTTTCGAGATATGTAAGACAAACAATCTATCTGTAAGCCCTGCACTTGCCGAACCAGGGATTAAAAGCGATCCTTCAACGATCGCCGTTGAAGTCATTCCTGGCATTCCGGCCCTTTGTGCAGGAGCCTCTTTGCTGGGTGCGCCGCTTACTCACGATTTTGCAGCCGTAAGCCTAAGCGATCTGCTGACCCCGTGGGATGTGATCGAGCGACGGCTCCGGGCGGCTGCAGAAGCAGATTTTGTTATTGTACTGTACAATCCAAGAAGCAAACGAAGAAGCTGGCAGCTTGAAAAAGCTCAAAAAACCGTACTTGAGTACAGAGACAAGAGGACTCCCGTAGGACTTGTAACCAACGCCATGCGAAAAGAACAGAAGGTGGAAATCGTTCCACTCGAGTCTCTGCACAAAGCAGAAGTGGGGATGCGGACCACGGTATTTATCGGCAGCAGCACATCATTTCGATATCTCGATTATATGGTTACATCCAGGGGATATTCAAATAAGTATTCGCTTGAGCTGAGCTGACAGCGTGTTGTCGCAAGCCGACCGTGCGTGGGAGAGCTGAGGGGGAAGTGAGTTTCAGGGATAAGAAGGATTAAGGTGATAAGAATCGATTCAACAGCCAATCATCATGCTGCTTCCTGCATCGCGGTGTTCGGCACGGGTTCGGATGTCGGAAAAAGCATCGTCGTCACTGCACTTTGCCGTATGTTTTCGAACAGAGGAATTCGTGTTGCACCGTTTAAAGCGCAAAACATGTCGAACAATTCAGGTGTCACCCCCGAGGGGCTCGAAATGGGGCGTGCACAAATAGTGCAAGCAGAAGCTGCCGGCATAGCACCACATGTTGACATGAACCCTATCCTTCTAAAGCCAACCAGCGAGATTGGTTCACAGATTGTGTGCCTTGGAAAGGTCATTGCAAACAATACCGCAAGCGAATACCATTTAAAAAAAGAAACTCTGTTCAATACGGCGGCCCGGGCTCTTCAGCGACTTCGCAACACATACGAACTGATCGTAATGGAAGGGGCCGGCTCCTGTGCAGAAGTGAATCTGATGCCTCATGATATCGTAAACTTTCGTATGGCCGAGCTTGCCGATGCCAGGGTGATCCTGGTTGGAGATATCCACAGGGGGGGTATCTTTGCCCAGATTGTCGGAACCCTGGAATGTCTTCCCACTGCTCTGAAGGATCGGATTGCAGGATTCATTATCAACAGGTTCAGAGGAGATATTCGGCTTTTCACCGACGGTGTGCGATGGATCGAGCAAAAAACTGGAAAGAAAGTCTATGGGGTTCTGCCCTGGTTTGATCACTTTACCATCCCGTCTGAAGATTCCGTTGTGATAGAAAATCAACGCCCGGTTCGCTCACAGAAGATAACGCGGCCCGCAATTGCTATCGTCCGGATTCCGCATATCTCAAACTTTACCGATTTTAATCCCCTTCACAGTATTGACGGACTGCAAGTGTTATTTGTTGAAAAACCACAGGACCTTTCCTTGTTTTCAGCGGTGATTCTACCCGGTTCCAAAAACACCAGGTTCGATTTAGCCTGGTTGAAGCAAACCGGATGGTCGGATAAACTAAATGTCTATGCTCAACAAAAGGGGCATATTCTCGGGATTTGCGGCGGTTATCAGATGCTCGGCACAGCGGTTCATGACACAGAAGGCCTGGAAGGCAACCCGGGCAGTTCAGAGGGGTTGTCTTTGTTGCCCGTGGAAACTTACCTGAAAGCACCGAAGATAACGACGCTTACACGGTTTTCATGGAATGGTATCCAGGGCTATGGATATGAAATTCATATGGGACAAACCAAGCGTTCTGGTGGGATTCCGTTGTTTCATGTTCATGAACGAAACGCTAAGAGATGTGATGATAAAGATGGCTGTGCCGTTTCAAACTACAGAGTGCTTGGAACGTACATCCACGGTATTTTCGACTCTCCCGGCATCACCCGGCAATGGCTGGCAACCATCGGACTGGGAGATGTTCGTGTCACACAAAAAGGGGGTCCGATAGACAGAGCCAAGGATTACGATCTTTTGTGCGAGCATTTTGAAAAACATATCGATATCGATGAGATGATTCGAAACCTGGGGCTTAAACGATTTTTTTGAGCCGAAAAGCCGAAAGCGTATGCTGAGCCCGGCTTGCGGCAGAGTCTTCGAGGCTCGGTGCACCCGCTTGACATGAAGAAACGGGGGTAAATTTGTCTCAGATCACATTTGTCATCGGCGGCTGTAGAAGCGGGAAAAGCCGCTTTGCGCTTGAGTATGCACAGAGGGAATACGACTCGAATCTTATTTTCGTTGCCACCTGTGTTCCCAGAGACGACGAAATGAAAGATCGTATCTTTCGGCATCAAAAGGCAAGGGACTCCTGCTGGGTAACCGTTGAAGCTCCGATCCGTCTGTCCGAGGCGATTTTAAGACACCATCAAACTGCAAATCTTATCCTTGTGGACTGCATCACCCTTTGGCTAAACAATCTGCTCTTTGAGAGCAACGATTTCTCGGCGATCGATGAGCATGTAGCTGCGTTAAAGCACGCACTGTCCATAGCAAAATGCCCCGTTATTCTGGTTTCAAATGAAGTGGGAACGGGAATCGTCCCGGAAAACAGGCTTGCAAGGCAATTCAGGGACCTTGCCGGAGCCGTGCACCAGACTCTGGCAGCCTGTTCGCATCGAGTGGTGTGGATGGTGGCCGGTATTCCGGTGTTCATCAAAGGAAAGGCAGACGGGCCGATTGTATGAAATCTTTGATTGCCGCCATTCGGTTTATCACCGTACTTTCTGTGGGAAAATACCGAGTTTTCGAGCCCAAGGGAATGATACCCTATTTTCCGATAGTGGGTATATTGTTGGGCGGGATGGTTGCGGCCTTTGACAATGTGGTGGGACAGATGTGGTCCGTACCGGTGGTCTCGCTTTTAGATGTAATATTTCTTGTGTTTTTGACCGGAGCATTTCATCTGGACGGACTGGGGGATACGGCAGATGGCCTGCTCAGCCATCGGTCCAAAGAAAGGGCGCTTGCCATCATGAAAGACAGTCGCGTAGGTGTCATGGGGCTGGTGGCAATTGTTTGTGCACTTTCCATCAAATGGGCCGGTATTGCAGGGATAGAAGATCATCGGAGCATGCTTTTGGTGATTATTCCCGCCTATGCCAGAGGAGGGATGATTGCAGGGATCAGATTTTTAGAATATGGTAGAGCCGACAGCGGCATCGGCAGGGATTTTCTGGGAGAAAGACTCAAATTCACAGCTTTTGCCGGACTTCTTATCCCCGTTTTTCTTTCATTGTTGATGGGGATGAAGGCATTATGGTTAAACGGCTGGTTTATTGTTTCAACGCTTGCCATATTGAGGTATTACCGGAAAAGGATGGGTTGTGTGACAGGGGATATGCTCGGTGCCATGGTTGAATTTCTGGAATCCATTCTCTTTTTAATTTCTTCAACGGGGAGGGATTCGATGATATGATGGTGGGGCACGGTGGAAATGTTTTTCGCGTGGCGCATCAGATAGGCTGTTCTCCATGTGATATTATCGATATGAGCAGCAACATGAATCCTCTGGGGCCGCCGGAAGGGCTTGTCTCTTACTTATCGCAGCACATCGATAGGATTCACATGTTGCCTGAAGCGGATGCTCGAACCTCCAGGGCTGCTTTTGCTAAATACCATGGCATTTCCCCTGAAAGGGTGCTGGCCGGAAACGGCACTACTCAATTCATCTATTCACTGCCTTATGCGCTTGATATTCAAAAAGCTTTGATCGTGGCTCCCACCTATGCAGATTACACGGATGCCTGCCGAACGTACGGGGTTTCTATAAAATATGTCATCTCCGAGGAATCCTCTGATTTTAAACCTAACCTGACGGCAATTGAAGACCATCTTGAGGGGGTCGACACGGTTTTCATCTGCAATCCCAACAATCCCACTGGAGCTTTGGTCACAGCCGATGAACTTGTGGAACCTGTTATGAAACACCCTTGCATTCGATGGGTCATCGATGAATCCTATCTTCCCTTTGTGGAAGCGGGCGAAAGAGAAAGCCTGGTTTCCCATGGCCTATCCAATGTGATTGTATTATCTTCCTTATCCAAAATCTTTCGGATCCCGGGGTTGCGAATCGGGTTCGTTGTCGCTGCAGCCGACATGGTACAAAAGATTGAACGGTATGCTTTGCCGTGGACCGTAAACAGCCTGGCTCAGATTGCAATCGAGTACCTTATGTCCAATCGGGCTGAAATCGATGGGTTCATGCGGCAAACCCGGGACTTTCTCGCAGCGGAAAGAAGACGTTTTCTTAAACTGGTTGATCATGTGTCCAATATCAAATGGTTTCCAACTACCACTTCTTTTATGCTGGCCAAACTCACCGGACACCACACTTCAGAGCACATCTATGATTATTTTGTAAAGAATCGGATCCTTATCAGAGACTGCTCAAATTTTGAGGGGCTGTCCAATCGCTTTATTCGGATCTCTCTAAGGTCAGCTGACATCAACAGGAAAGCCGCACGGCTGCTGTCGGCTGTCCTTGGAAAGCGGCAAGGGGCTCGACCATGATGAAGATGTGGTATGTTATGCCTGTAGCTTTTCTGCTCGATCTTCTTATAGGCGATCCCTCAGCGATGCCACATCCCATCCGCTGGATGGGAAAGGCGATATCCACCCTGGAGCCGCTGTTCAGAAAGCCAAAACCCAATTCGGTGCTTGCCGGGTTGTCTTTTTCCTTGGTTTTGGTTTTTGCAACCTGGACGATTGTCCATTTTTGCTTGAAGATCCTGTCGTGGATTCATCCGGCTGTGAGCATAGTGCTGGAAGTATTGTTTATTTATTATGCCATCTCCATCCGTTCTCTTAAGACATCTGCGATGGATGTTTATTATGCTCTTAAGCGCTGCAGCCTTCCGGAAGCCAGGGATCGCGTGTCACACCTGGTGGGCAGGGATGTCTCCAAGCTTTCCTTAACGGATGTAGCCAGTGCAGCCGTTGAATCTGTGGCGGAAAACCTGGTGGACGGTGTGCTTTCACCCCTTTTTTATGCGTCTATCGGGGGGGCGCCTCTTGCCATGGCATACAAGATGGTCAACACTCTGGATTCCATGATAGGATATCGCAATGAAACTTATCGCTGTTTCGGAAAGGCTGCCGCCCGCATAGACGATGCAGCAAACTACATCCCGGCTCGCCTTTCGATTCCCATAATTTCCCTTGCAGCATGCATTCTATTTGGCAAAGGCTGTCTGGCATTTCGAACCGCTGTTAAAGAAGGGGCCAATCATACAAGCCCCAATGCAGGATACCCTGAAGCAGCGTTTGCAGGGGCATTGCAGGTTAAATTAAATGGGCCTGCTTACTATGGAGGGCAATTGATTGACAAGCCGTTTATAGGCGTTCGGTTCGACCGGCCCGATGTCTCTGATGTCAAGAAGGCGTGTGACATGATGTTTTTGTCATCCTTTGTGAGTTTCGGGATCATCATGGGAATTTCCATTATCTTCTATGGGGGCTTAAGGCAGTGACATGACGGTCGCATACCCTTTACTGCCAAAATCCTACAGGAGCCTCTTCCCGTTTAAAATCAGCGTCCCGTCCTATATTTATCCCGACCACATGATTACAAATGTGAGACATATCGGGCCGTTTGTAGATGAGATCGAGCTTCTGCTTTTTGAAAGCCATCCAGATAGCCTGCCTGGTGCCGATGACATAAAGGAGCTTGTTTCTGTTTCCCATGATATGGAAATCGATTACAATGTTCATTTGCCTATAGATATCTATCTGGGTTCGCGGGATTCCGCCAAAAGAAGGCAGGCTGTGGAAACATTACTCTCCATTTTCGATCTCACTTCTCCCCTTACCCCCACGGCTTATACGCTTCATCTGGAATATGATCCACCAACATGGGGTGAAGACGACGTGATGCGATGGCAAGAAAATATCCAAAAGAGCTTTCAGGATCTCTTCTCAGAGGGGATTGCTGCAAACCACATCGCCATCGAAACCCTTGCCTATCCATTTGCATGGATAGAAAGAATACTAAGTGAATTTCCCCTTTTTGTATGTATCGATATCGGGCATCTTCTGAAAGAAGGTGAGAATCCCGAAAAGATATTTGCCTTTCACGAAAAAAACGTGATGATCATGCACCTTCATGGGTTGGATGGAAATCACGATCATCAGCCGCTTGAGATGTTGAGCGAATATGATTGGAAGACGGTCTTGCCGATATTAAAACGATTCTTGGGGGTGCTTTGCCTTGAAGTCTTTTCTTTCGATTATCTTAAGTCCTCTCTGGATCTATTGGAAAGGCGTTTTTTCTGCCGATGATCCACCGGGCATGTCGCTTTACATGGTTTTTATATAACTTAGAAGTCTTTCTGCTAGAAGTGGATCAAGGATCTTTAGAATCTCATAGTTTTCGGTTGCAGCCTCTTTCATGCCGACAATAAAATAAACCAGCCCCATGTTGTAATAGGCTTCGGGGTTGTATGGAGCGATCTCTATAGCCTGCTGGAATGCATGCATCGCTTCTTTTTTAAGATCCATTTTAAGGTAGCAATAGCCAATGCTGTAGTATGCCTTCAGAAAAAAGGGGTTTGTCGAAAGAGCCCGCTCATAAAATTTGATCGCATTTCGATATTCTCCACGGTTGCGGTATAAGTGACCAATTTGTAATAATTTTTCCGCTTCCAGCTTTTTTTCTGGGCTAACCTCCCGTTGCACGATCGGTTTTTGCGGGATGAGTAGCTTCTGTCCGATATAGATATTCGGATTATCGAGGTCGTTGACTTGCATCAGAGTGATGAGCGATATGCCATAGCGGGTGCTGATACTCCAAAGGGTCTCCCCGGATCGTACGGTGTGAAACCGAAAAAGCTTTTTTACTGCGGACTGTGAGGGTGAAGGTTTCTTTTTAAGAGAAACGCGAAGAGTTTTGGTTTCGCCTTTCTTGATGGTAATCCACATTTTCTTCATCTGATATCCTTTTGCCGAAACCTCGATGTGGTATCTGCCTGGCCTTAAGATGATTCCCTGATGGAACTTGGGTCTTATATTGAGAATACGAACCCTTGCATCTTTGGGATTTGTTTCGACAAAAAGTCGGGCTTTTTGTGATCGCTTTTTGTTGAGACGTTGAATGGCCGCCCGATACGTGGAATTTACCCCGTTAGAGAAAGCCACCGACTGCTTTCGGTTGTATAGATAATTCCTTATAGATGGTGGTTTAATGCCACCATCTATAGTCGTTAGAGAACATCGTTCTCTAACGGGGTTTACTCTTTTCCTGCTCTCCAGCATATGGATTTCTTCATCTCCAGGGTATATAGACAGAGCGGATACTTCATGGTTGAGGGTTTGTATCAAAGGCGGCATACTACTTTGGTTTGCAGAGGAAATTGCCTGGGGTAAGAACAGTAAGAGGAACAGGGTATGGAAGCTTATCATTTTGTTGATCCGTCTTGGCGCCATTTTTCCAATTTTCTTATCTATTTAACCCAAGTTTCGCACCCTATTTTACCGTAAAATTGCAAATAAGCGCTTAACGACATCATATCGACAATTTGTTGTCGTTATCGAATAACATGCTGTGTTCATAGAGAAAAATAGTGAACTAAAGTTTGAAGTGAGCTTAAGTGAACTAAAGTTAAG
>JAFDFZ010000119.1 GCA_019309565.1 Deltaproteobacteria bacterium | reverse complement strand
GGTGGAAGCAAGAAGCCTTTTCTGCTACTGGGCTGTGCGGGAACTGGGATATACTGCCACCGATATGGCCAGACGGCTTGGTATGACCCAGCCGGCCGTGGGATATGCTGTGAGGCGGGGGGAAAAGATCGCAAAGATCCAAAAACTTTCCTTGTTATGATTTAACTTACTTTTTTATGGACGTCCCGGAAGCGCCAACCCGGCGCTGATCGGCAGGGGCATCTCTGATGGCAACGACGAAGACCGCATAAAAAACCGTTAGGGTCATCTTGGTGCGCGGATCGAGTGCTGGAATCATCTTTTTCATTGGACAATCCTCAGTCTCCCCAAAGTTGAAAGGCTTCGGTGGGTTGCAGATGAGCCTGTTCCATGGCAACCCGGTTGTCCATCACTTCCCACGGACGTCCCTGTGCCACCATTTTCCCCTTGCTGAGCAATAACCAGCGGTGCGCATGCTGCTCGGCAAAACCGAGATCATGCGTTACCAGTATGACGGCCTGGCCCATCTGCCTGAGTTTTGAAAGCAATTGGCCCAGTGCCCGGCGAAAATACCATCCCTGCCCTGCCGTGGGTTCATCGAGTGCCAGAATAACGGGTTTTGCGGCCAGTGCGGCGGCAAAGGCCACTCGCTTTTTCTCCCCGCCGCTTAACCGGAAGGGCGCTCGGGTCAGCATCGGCTCCAGATGAAACAGTTTCACCAGTTCCTGGATCCACGACTCGTCGTAACAGTTCAGCACCTGGGCGCTGACGATGATCTCATCCCATACGCTTAGTCTGAAAAACTGGTTGTTTGGGTTTTGAAAGGCCACGGCCACCAACCTGGCCAGTTGTGAAACCTTCAGGTCACGGGAATCTTTGCCCATAATGATCACCCGGCCGCTTGAGGGTCGATACAGTCCATTCAGGTGCTTGAGCAAAACCGTCTTTCCGGCGCCATTTGCTTCCACGATCGCAAGACATTCGCCCTTGTGCACCGTAAAGCTGATATCCTTTAAGATGGCTTTCCCATTTAAATTAAAGGAAATATGATCCACTTCCAGAACGGCCGGAGCCTCACTTGAAATCGGTTCCGGTGAATCCGGTCGCATATCGATTGGGAGTTGGCGCTCAAACAGGTGTTCTTTCAAAGATGCCGGGGACAGCGGAACCGGTATGACACCCATCCTGCGGCCAATCCGGGCTGCCAGAGGCGCCTCCAGCCCGTAGCCTGACATGTCGCGGTGCAATATGTCACGGGGGTTGCCGTCCAGCACTACCCCTCCCTGCCGAAGTACCACCATTCGCTGTACATCGGGAACCGTAAGTGCCAGCCGATGTTCACAGATCAACACACCAAATCCCGACCGATGGATCTCCCGAAGCATCTGCCGCACTCGTTGAACGTTTGATGGATCCAGATTGGCGTAAGGTTCATCCAATACAAGAACCTTTGGGTGAATCGCTAAAATAGCGGCAATGGAAACAAGCTGTTGCTCTCCCCCGGAAAGTTCATGGGGAGCCTTTGCCAACAGATCTGTGATATTCAAGGTTTCCGCTGTTTCCGCAATCCGATGTTCGATCTGATCCCTCGGCAAACCCAGGCTTTCCAATCCAAAGGCGATTTCCTGTCTTACCGTGCGGTTGAACAACTGTGCTTCCGGATTCTGAAAGACCATCCCGACCTGGCGAAACAGGGTTCCAACGGACTGCTCACGTGTGCTTTTGCCAGCCACCCGGACCTCTCCCAGAAGTTTGCCGTTGTAAAAGTGAGGAATCAGTCCGTTGAAGGTTCGGCAAAGCGTGGATTTCCCGGCACCGCTGGCACCGCATATGAGCAGAAACTCATCCTGCCGAACCCGCAGATCCACCCTGTCCAGCACCCACAGATCGTGATGTTTTTGGTAGGCATATTGAACCTGTGCGACTTCAAGAAAATATGGTAATCCCACCGTTGATTATGCTTCCACTTGGACGATATCGGCGCGTTTTAATAATTTTATGGCCAAAACCCCCAGTATCGCTCCGGCCAGGGTACTGGCCAGAAATGAGGGGACCAGTGCAAAAAGGGGAATCGCCTTTTTCATGAAAACAGGGGCCACAAACAGGGCGCTCACCACCGGTGCAATGAAACCGGTCCCAACAACTTCACCTCCGGCACCCAAGTAAAGATTCTGTGTTCCCCGGTACACCATTCCGGCAAGGAAAGCACCGATCATACCGCCGGGAAACGCCAGTAGGGTACCCACTCCCATCGCATTTCGAATGATTCCGATGATGGCGGCGATGATGGTCGCCCACCAGGGCCCCAACAGCACCGCACCCAGTACATTGACAAAATGCTGGGTGGGGTTGACCTTGGCGATTCCAATGGGAAAAGAGGTGTAGGGTGCCAGTGCAACGCCGATGGCCACCAGCACGACGGCATAAGCAACGCTTCGGGTATCGGTTTTCAGATTTGTCGGCATGTCTTCCTCCTATATGTAACTTATTTGTCCCATTTGCGTTTTGACTCAAGATGGGTTTAATCCTGCTTTTGCGTAAAGTTCGAAGAAATGGTGTGTGGGCCCGTGCCCTTTTCCGATGGAAAGCGAATGTTCGATGGCGCCCGTAATATACTCTTTGGCGCGCTTTACGGCTTGGAAGAAGTCTTTTCCCAGGGCCAGGTTTGCGGCAATGGCCGAAGAAAAGGTACACCCGGTGCCATGGGTGTTTTTTGTCTCGAATCGAGGGCTTTCAAGGCAGTGATATTCTTCTCCGTCGTAAAGTATATCCGTTGAAAGGCTGCCTCCCAGATGGCCCCCCTTCACCACCACTTTTTTCGTACCGAGGGATAGAATCCTCTGGGCGGCATCTTTCATCTGTTCCACCGTTTGTATCGACTCTCCAATCAGCGCTTCTGCCTCATAAATATTGGGAGTGACCACTTCAGCAAGTGGAAACAGGTGATTTACCAGCGCCTGTTGGGCATCCTGGTTTAGTAACCGATACCCGCTTTTGGAAATCATCACCGGGTCCAGCACCACGGGAGGCAGGTCCACCGTCTTGAGGGAACCTGCTATTGTTTCAATAAGTTGTATGCTTGATACCATGCCTATCTTAACGGCATCGATGAGGGTATCTTCAAAAAGACAAAGAATCTGATCCCGCACGATCTCCGGCTTGATTTCTTGAACCGCATAGACCTTCTGTGTGTTTTGAACGGTAACTGCCGTAATGGCGCTCATTCCAAAAACACCCAGCGCCTGGAAAGTTTTTAGATCCGCCTGAATTCCCGCTCCACCGGATGAATCCGATCCAGCTATCGTAAGTGCCACTTTCATCATCCATCTCCTTGCCATCCCCCTTGATCGGCTTTTCTGTTTGAGAAAAGGCCCCTTTCAAAGAGAAAAACAATAAATACTCGGGTGTCTTAAGAACTGCCGGAAAGGAATCGGGAGAACTTGAGACTTGGTGCGAAAAGCACCGGAAGATGCTTTTGGGAAGGGTTCACCGAATTCCCTACGACAGTACTAACTGTATCAGGTTCAATGGGTATGTTCTCAGTTCTGCAACTTGCAGAACACCCCAATCGGACCGGAATTAATTTAACACTTGGAATAACAAATTTCAAGGAATTTTAAAGTACAATTATTCTGCAAACCTGGGCATGTATCACCTTCGAAGGAAACGGCCTAGGGTATGCATTCTCGGTGGATTCGAAAACCGTCTCCATGCACCCGATAATTGCTTAGCCCACATGGTCGTCTCTATTGACTTTTGTGCTCCTTCGGCCCTATTATGCATCATAAAACTTGATCTGTACCCTATGCCTTATAATTTCATTGAATGGTTGAAGCTCAGCTTGCGGCCGGCAGGTTCCAATATCGGATCGTTGATTCGAACAAAACAGGTTTCGACTGACCGGAACAACAATCACGCTTAGGACTCTTAGCCACGAGGGAACCTTCTAATGAAGCGACTATCATTTGCCAAATACCATGGTACCGGAAATGATTTCATTCTCATTGACAATCGGCAAACGGACCATCTGTTTTCCACCGAAACCATCAACAAAATGTGTCACAGGCGGTTTGGCATCGGTGCCGACGGCCTTATGCTGTTGAATCGAAAAGACGGGTATGATTTTGAGATGGTCTATTATAATGCCGACGGAAGGGAAGGCACCATGTGTGGAAACGGTGGCCGCTGCATGGTGGCCTTCGCTCATCGGTTGGGTATTGTGGAAAAAGATGCCCGGTTTGCCGCCATTGATGGAGAACATGTTGCAGAGGTTATAGGGCTGTCTGGCAACCAGGTCCGTGTGAAACTGAAACTTAAGGATGTTGACGATATTCAAATCCAGCCGGATTACTATTTCCTCGATACGGGATCGCCCCATTACGTGACATTCGTGAACGACGTTGAAAACCTGGATGTTTACAATGAGGGGAGAAAAATCCGTTATCACGATAGGTTCGCTCCTGCGGGCACCAACGTCAATTTTGTCGAGATATTTAACACCCATCTATTCGTAAGAACCTATGAACGGGGTGTTGAAGATGAGACCTATTCCTGCGGAACGGGTATCGTGGCTTCTGCCCTGGCCACGGCGCTGAAGACGGGAGCCGACGTGGACTCTTATGAAATAAAGACCCGGGGAGGGGAACTGAAGGTATATTTCAACAAACAGGGCGAGGCTTTCCGCGACATCTGGCTGGAAGGTCCAGTAGTGTGCGTTTTTAATGGCGAAATCGGCATATAACAAGATTTTTCCACATCATTATCAAAGACGGTCGCTCTGTTGAGATTTTAGGCAGCTAAGATGCAAAACGGTTAAGAACCCTGCTTGAGAATGTTCAGGATCTCCTTTGCTGGAATGTGGCCGAAATCGCCATCGGGCTTAACCCTTGCAGCAAAGTGATCGGAAACATCATCGAGGATAAGGGAGCGCTGGGCACTTGCCACGTTGCCCCGGTAAACTACGCAATGCTAGGGGAAAAATCCTGCCAGGCTGCACGTTGACCTGGTCATGTGGCACCCAACGCTGTATCTGGAAGGAGAAAAAGTGTTCGAACAGAAAGGAGGGGAAGGATGAAACCTGGAAATGATCTAAAAAAAGCAAAACATCTTGTGTTGGTTACGGTTATTCTGGGAGCATTGATGATATTGACGGCATCCGCTTCAGCAAAGGAGGTCAAAATCGGTATCATCTGGCCGCTTACCGGACCGAACGCTTATCTGGGTAAAACCTGTAAATCGATGACCGACGTGTTTCTTGACCTTGTCAACAACAGCCATGATATCGACTCACCAGGGGATATTTTTCGCTCAAAGGGCTTGCCAAACCTGGGTGGTGCCAAGGTTAAATTTATTTACGGCGATGACGAGGCCAAACCGGATGTGGGAAGAGCCGCCGCCGAGCGGCTGATCACTGTGGACAAGGTCCACGCAATGCAGGCAACCGTGATGAGCGGGGTAACCAGCACCATTAGCCAGGTAACGGAGAAATATCAGGTTCCTTTGGTAAATTCCAACTCCACTTCACCAAAATTAACCCAGCGGGGTTACAAGTGGTTCTTCAGGACCACCCCCCATGCCCAAACGTTCATCGGGACCATTTTGGCTTTTCTGAAGGATCTGAGAGAAAAACAGAAAGATTTAAAAATAGAAACCATTGCCGTAGTCTGCGAGGATACCCAGTGGGGCCAGGACGCTGCGGATGTGATTCGTAAAAACGCCCCAAATTACGGGTTCAGGATTGTTCTGGACATTCCATACGCCCATGAGGCTACCAACGTGGATGCGGAAGTTCTGAAGATCAAAAGCACCAATCCTGATGTCATCTTCATGTCGAGCTATGACAATGATGCCATCCTTTTTCAAAAAACCTATAAAAAATATGGCGTCAATATTCCCATCGTGGCCAATAACACGGGTCATACCAACCAGCTTTTTGGAGACACTTTCGGCAACGATACCCATTATGTAATGACACGTGACATGTGGTCGGCTTCCATGCTTGAAACGATCCCCCTGGCCAAAACACTGGACAAGATGCTTAAACAAATTGGCTTTGAAGCCGGCATGAACGAAACCACGGGGCGGACATTCATCGGAATGTTGGCCCTTATGGATGCCGTCAACAGGGCAGGGTCAACCGACAATAGGGCGATTCAAAAGGCGTTACAGGAAACGGATATACCGGGTTCCTACCTGGCATTGCCCTGGGAGGGTGTCAAGTTTGATGAAACCGGGCAGAATATTTACGGCTCTGCCATCATTACCCAGTGGCATGGTAGCAGGTTGAAAGCTGTTTGGCCCTGGAAGATCTCTGAAACGAATGTTGTGTGGAAATTACCGCCCTGGTAATGGGTAAGGCCATTTGAAAACCACCGTTATATGTGGATGAATCAGCCGTCTTACAGCGGGAAGGGTTGGTGAAACCGAAACGGCATATGCACCAACCTTTCCTTTCACCAGAGGGCGCAGTTTTGGACAGAAGCAGCGAGCCTTATTGAACCGAAACAGAGAGTGCAATCCTAGCAGAGCTTGTCTGAGCAAATTGGGCTTCGCCGAGGCTACAACCCAACAAGGCGAAGACTCCGCTTGTGAGGCGGTGCTACAGGATCTTCAAGTGTGCTTTGCGCGCCCCTTTGGGGGACGCAATGGTGCGAGCACTTTCTACATCCTGCTATGGTAGGATTACAGGGGCTTTCATATCCTGTAGACCATCATTTTCTCCTGGCATTTGAACACAAATAAGGACAAAAGTATCTAATTTAAGGCAAGCCTTCCCCAACCACGGGTTGATTTCGCCTTAATGGTGGGGTTGGTATTTTTAGGGGTATAACCGGTCGATGAAGATAGAATTCCATGTTCAAGAGAAAACGGCTGTGTTTCAGCGGAGGCGATAGATGTTGCTTCAGTCATTTGCATCAGGACTCCTTGTCGGATCGGTTTATGCCCTGATAGCAGTAGGTTTGACCCTTATCTGGGGCATCATGGAACTTGTTAATTTTGCCCATGGCAGTTACCTGATGGTTTCCATGTATATCTGCTATCTCTGCTATGTCCTGCTGGGTTTCGATCCGCTTCTGTCCATGCCCATTGCCGCCGGAGTTCTTTTCTTTCTCGGCATACTGACCTACCGGGTGATCATCTCCAGAATTATGAATGCGCCCATGCTGTTTCAGATTTTTACGACATTCGGACTTCAATTTATCATCAACTATACCGTTTTTCTGATTGCAAAACCAACCTTCAGAACCATTCAAGTCAGTTATTTTGATGGGGTTCTAAATATCAAGGGGATCATACTAGACAAGGCCATGCTGGTGGCCGCTGTGGTATCGATATTGGGATTTTTATTTTTGTACCTGTTTCTGCATATCACCAAGACCGGTAAGGGCATCCGGGCAACCACGGACAACCCAAGAGCCGCGCTGGCGCTGGGAGTAGATATTGAAAAGATGTATGCTTATACCTGGGGCGTAAGTTTGGCACTTGTTGGAATCGCTGGCGCTGTTCTTTGCCGAATTATTTACACCCATCCCACGGTTGGGGATACCTTCTCTCTGTTTGCATTTGTTGCTGTAGCCTTCGGGGGATTTGGAAGCATATACGGGGCTCTGATTGGTGGTTTAGTGATTGGCGTGGTTGAAACCATCGCCGGCGTGTATGCAATCCCATGGTTTAAACTTCCTGCCGTGTTTGCTGTATTTATTGTTACATTGATTTTTCGACCTCAGGGCCTGTTAGGGTGGAAGTGATGCTTTCTGGAATCCGAACAATGCTAAACAAGCTTTCAAGCGCCAAATGGGTCGTCCTTGCGGGCCTTTTAATCCTGTTGATCTGTTTGCCCATGGTGTTAAAAGGAGCCTATTATCGCCATATTTTGGTATTCACCCTGATGTATGTCGTACTCGCCCAGGCCTGGAATCTAATCGGGGGATACGTTGGAATGATCGCTTTGGGCAATGCGGTCTTTTTTGCCATTGGTGCGTATACTTCCACCATTCTAACCCTCCACTTGGATATGAGTCCCTGGATCGGTATATGGATCGGGGGTGCTATGGGAGCACTGGTGAGTGTTGCCTTCGGCCTGGCTGTCCTCAGGCTGGAGGGCCATTATTTCGCGATGGCCACCATTGCGCTGGGGGAAATCACACGGATCGTGTTTTCGAACTGGAAGTTTCTGGGAGGTGCTCAGGGGATCTCTTTGCCGATACGCACGCCATCAGTTTATTATATGCAGTGGACAGATAAAGTGCCATATTACTATATCATTTTGTCCATGGCGGTAATGGTAACCTTGCTGGTAGCACTTCTGGATCGATCGCGCTTTGGTTTTTATTCAAAAGCGGTGAAAATGGATGAGATTGCTGCTCGGAACCGGGGAATCAACTCGCTGCTGCTGAAGCTGATTGCTTTTGCCCTTAGCGCATTTATCACCGCTATGGTCGGCACTTTCTATGCCCAGTATATCATGTACATATCGCCTTCATCCATCTTGCTGCTTGCAATTTCCATACTGATCGCGGTCATTCCCATTGTTGGGGGTGTGGGTACGGTGAGTGGTCCAATTCTGGGAGCGATTTTTATTTTTCCCCTCACTGAGTTCTTACGTGCATATTTCGGTGGGCTCGCCATGGGCATAAACTATATCTTGTTCGGAGCAGCGGCCATTTTTGTGGTCATGATTGAACCCAATGGCTTAAGAGCACTGTTGGCTCGCTTCAAACATGCTCTTGTCCGCCAGGTTTTGAAATGAAAGGAAACACCGAGTGTCACAGGCACTGAAATTGACAGACCTAACAAAGCATTTCGGCGGGGTCTACGCGTTGCAAAAGGTAAACCTTTACGTAAATGAAGGGGAACTTGTCGGGCTTCTGGGACCCAACGGTTCCGGCAAAACAACGCTTTTTAATTGTGTTGCCGGCTTTTACAGGCCAGATGATGGGCGTGTTTTTCTTAAGGGCAAGGAAATCACCGGCTGGAAAATGGAAAAAATAAGCGAGTTGGGCCTATATCGAACCTTTCAATTGCCCCGGGTATTTCCAGAGTTGACGTTATTGCAAAACGTGCTGCTTTCTCAATCTCACCGAAATGAGTCATTACTTGATGTGATGTTCAGAAAATCTCCCGAAGCGATGGTGAAGCGAGCTGAAACACATATCGATTTTGTCGGACTCGGGCACCTGACACACGCTCCTGCAGGCTCTTTATCAGGTGGCCAACAGAAGCTTCTTGAGCTTGCTTCAGCATTAATGAAGGATCCAGAAGTCATCCTCCTGGATGAGCCCACCGGAGGGGTGAATCCCACCCTGATCAATGAAATAAAAAAAATGATACTCAAATTAAATTCAGCCGGGAAAACGTTTCTGATTATTGAACATAACATGGACGTCATCATGGATATCGCTCAGCGGCTTTATGTTCTTGACTACGGTGAACTCATTGCAGAGGGAAGTTCAGAGGATATTCGTAACAACGACAGAGTGCTCGATGCTTATTTCGGAAGATAGTATGAAGAGTTTGGGGCAAGTCATATGTTTTTGAATGTAGTAGATATCGACGTAGCGTATACTAAACATTCCTACCTTGTGCTGAAAGGGGTTTCTTTACGTGTTGGTGAAGGTCAGATTGTTTCTCTGATTGGCCCCAACGGCGCAGGTAAATCCACGGCTCTCAGAGCAATCTTCGGTTTACTGAAACCTCAAAAAGGAAAGGTCATGTTCCGGGACGAGAATATCACCGGTAAACGTCCCCTTGAGATCCTGAAAAAAGGCATTGCCTTTGTTTTTCAAGAAAGCAGTATTTTCCCGAGTATGAGTGTTTATGAAAACCTAGAGATGGGAGCATTTATTCAAGATGACAAGAACCGATTTGAAGAAAACCTTCAACGGGTGTATGAACTGTTTCCCATATTAAAGGAAAAGCATAAAAACCGTGCCGGCACGCTAAGCGGCGGGCAGCGTCGCATGCTGGAAGTAGGCCGTTCACTCATACTCAACCCGACTCTGCTCCTTGTGGATGAGCCCAGCGTCGGGTTGTCACCGAAACTGATGGGCATGGTGTTTGAGAAACTCATTGAAATTAACCGCAGCCGAAAGGTTACCATCGTTATGGTAGAGCAGAATGCGAAACAGGCCCTTGAAATCTCAGACTATGCTTATTTGCTTGTCGATGGTAAGAACCGTATGGAAGGAACCGGCAAAGAGATTTTGGAACATGCCGATATTCGAAAACTTTACCTTGGAGGGTGATTTTTTTCGTAAACTATGGAGGCTATTTGATCCATTTTCTTTCAAACTCAAAACCCGGGCTTGACATGCTTTAAATTGAGATGATTCGGCAAATCGCAACCACGCTTCACATTCACTGAAAATCACCAGTCCTGGACCGCCTTGCGCCTCAACAGTATCAGAAGCTTACCATCCCTTTTCAACATGGATCTCAGAGATTGGGTAATGTGAGACGTTTTGGGTAACAATACGGCCACCGTATAACAAGACTGTGGCTGCAAGAATGGCATCATTCGGGTCGATCCCATGGGAAGGGTTAAATTGTCGATAAAATACGCCAGCCTGGTCGATAATTTGCTGATCAACGGGATGAGTTTTAAAAAGGCTTAACAGGGCCAGGGTGCTTTTTTCTTCCCGATCATGCATAAAGAACACGATTTCAGCCCGCTGCATGGCGCCAATCCAAAGTTCGGCATCTGTCCTATCAACCAATGACATAAGGAGCTTTTTTGCCTCTGGTCGACCTCTCAGATGCCAGATGAGAATATCGGTGTCGACAAAAAATTTCACTCAGCTATCCTCTCTTCCGCTTATGGCGTTGAAAGGCGCGCCGAAAGGTCTCCTTTCCACGTGTCCACGTTTCTTCAGCGGTTTCTTCCCTCTTCCAGGCACCGAACGATTGGGAAATCATGTCCTGTTCCAGGTTCTCCTTTAACCCATTGATATAGGCCCGTAATGCATTTTCGACCAGGCTTTTTTTAGTGATGGATCTTGATTTGACAAAACGATCGATTTGCTGAATCAGATCCTCATCCAACCGTGTTGAAAAGATTTTATCCATATACACCTCAAGCAATCCTGTATGATTATGTAAACATAATAACGTAAGAATATGGTGTTGTCAATAAATCAATGGAAAATATATCACGTTGTTTCCCAAGTTGACTTGTTATTTTCCCTTTTTATGATCTTTGACACTGCCGAGGTCGATACTCCAAACTGTCGAGCAGCTTCTGCTAGTCCCAAAATAAGCGTGTTTACATAAACTAGTCGTGGTTAAAGTACTACTTTAACTTTTTGAAGTTCGCAGTTCTGAAAACAGAATATTCTAGCAAAGTCAAGACAAACTT
>JAFDFZ010000118.1 GCA_019309565.1 Deltaproteobacteria bacterium | reverse complement strand
CTTGCGGAAACGTTAGCCATGGTGGAACTAGGAACCCACTGCACAAGCCGAAAGGGTGCACGATGGTAACTCTCCGCCTAAAGCTGAGCGCGCCGTATTTCTACCCGACCCTAATTTTCACTATTTTGAAATTGACGCCGAGATTATTTTCGAAGTGTGTCAAAATAAACTTAAGCCGCTGCGTGATACTATCGGTAAAATTCTTAACAGTCTTTGACAAAGCCCATCTGCTATATCCCCTTTTCCTTGTCTGGAGGAAATAGGCCGTACCTCCCGGTTAATTATTTACAACTGGCCCTGCACGCTGCCCATGCTCAGTGGCAACATCGAAATAGATGAAAAATTTTTTTAACACTTTGGTATCAGTTGCAAATGAAATGGAGAGTAAGACATTTTCGTGGAAACAAACACCCTTACGATCCTTACCTGAACGCTTTCAGCATGTGACGTACCGTATCGGCAAGGGTGCTTGTAAACCGGACAAAAACGGGCGTTGAGCATATAATACAGACTTCGTTAAGTGGTTGAATAGTTGAGTAGTTAAGTCGTTAATATTATGCGTATTTAAGCCCTTCACCGAATAATTGGACACATGTTGTGTCTGAAATTCTAATATGTTGATTTTACATAATTATTTTCCTACTGAACGACTCAACCCCTTAACTGTTTACTGGAACATCATACTTTGAAGCAGATACTTCTCTTGGTTTTTCATGACGAGGGGGAGAGGGAATAAAATTTTCGTTACCAACCTTCTTCGGAAAGGCTTATCGTTTCTCCTTCCCGACGCGCAATTTCTATTATAGCGCTTGAGACATCATTATGCCATTGCTGTTCGCCACATGGTATGGGCTCAATTCGACTATCTGTATTTGCCGCCAGTCTCCACAGCAAATCCACATCTCTTCTGTCTCGTGGCTTATCAAAGTGAGGGGATACAACAAGGAGGTCAATGTCGCTCCAACGATCCGAAATGCCCTTGATCTGGGAACCGAAAATAATTCCAAAACTTACAGGGATCCCCTCGTTATTTACGTTTTGTAAATAGTTTCGGACCTTCTTCACAACTGATCGATCAACCATTGAAATACCTTTTTACTTTTGGCGATATATTCTAATGCCTGTTTTTTATCTGGAGGTGGTGAAAGTGTATCCGGATATCGACCTTCGATATTAAATGCATTCATCTCTGCTAACACGTCCAATTGGTCAGGATTAAGACTCAACTCAGCAATTTCAGACAACCGAATCAAATTGTGCAACCGGGGTGCGAGATCTTGAGTCACTAAGCATACATGGGCTTTCAGGGCTTTTTCCAAAGCAAGGTGAGCAAAAAATAATCCGTGGCGCACGCGATTCCTATCTACAAGATCGCTTGCTACCTCCCAGTCCTCTTTAGCGGCTTCACACCAGAATTCAATTTGTTTGTTAATGTCTATCAAGAATCACTCACGAACCAAGAGAAAATTGGTATGTACATAGTTTTGGTAATTTTGGCATAACTCTACTGAATCTGTCAAATCCATTCTTTTTAGTTTCTTGAATTCATTCTCATAACACTCAGTTAATGCATACAAAACCAGCATTTCCAGGCAGTTTAGGGACGTTATATAATAGAACAACAAAGGGTTAAACTTTTAAGAGTCCCCAATATTTCCTGGTTACGAATCCTTTAAAAAAAGCGCTTGGTTGATTCCAACCTCAAAAGTATGATATCTGCTCCTATTTATAATACTTCAAAAGGACATCACTTCAATCAGAGGATAACGATAAATTTGAAGTTGTTTTTTATACGATATTTGTTAATCGGAAGGTAACGAGATATGATTTTTAAACTCTAATATGAGTAGGACAAATCGATTGAATCTTTTAAAAAGATTAGAAATATGCGAAAATTTCAAGGCTCCAGCACGCGAAAAGTAAAATCCGGTAAAACAAAATCCGGTAAAACAAAAAAAGGACGTGTCTCAAATAAATCAGACAACCAAGCAACATGCGTATCCAGCGCCGATCTCAGCCGGCTGGAGTTTCATCGAAATGCGGTAGCCCTGATGCCGGATCCGAAAGACCGGCACCCGGGCATTGCCATATATGTGCAGGCGTCTTCCGGCTCGGTAAGCCAGCAATTCTGCTCCTGCCGAACGACACGATCGAAAACCTGTGAACATCTTAAAGAGTTGTCCCGGCTCGCAGCCGTCTTTCAGAAAAAATTGAACGGAAGCTCCTTAAACGATGATTTTATAGAAAGCGTATGGTACAGATTGGCGTCCGTTATGGCCGAGGGTTGTTCGACCAGGCCGGAAACAGTGCATCTTCGGACCGTTCGCCGCGATGATGGCACCGAAATACTGGAGATTCTGAACAAACAGGAAGACAGGTTGCTTAGCTATATCTCACAGGGTCTGGATCGTTCCCGGTTTCTTGAAAGATGTGCTCTCCCGCCGGACAAAGAGTCTGTTCCGACACGAGGTGAGGTTCTTCGTCGGCTTTCTTTGCTTACCATGACAGAAGATGAGCGCGTATTAGCCGAGATGGGATTGAAGACACGCCGACAGGCGGTGGAAACAAATTTTTGGTACAGGGTTGCCTATCACGGATACAGAGAAATGGGCTCCAGGGGATGCAGCTTTCACCCTGCAATCGAAAAGGGCTCCGGTGAGTTTGTCGTTACATGCAAAAATCTTGAAAACCAACTACTGTTTTCCATGCATATTCCCAGGTTAAAAGTAAAGCCTGTTTTAAAGGCACTTGAAGGGGAGCTTTTAAATCAACACGGTCTGAGCATAAGCCCGATTCCCCTGGATGCCATTTTCGACGTTCGGTTGAACAAGGAAATGGATCTTGAGATACAACCATTGCTGCGCATGATCCAGAAAAACGGTGAAGAAAAGTTTTTCAAAAGAGAAAACCTTGAAAAATTCAAATACGGGGATCTCTACTATATTGAGGAGCTTGGAATCCTCGCCGAGGACCGGTATCCTGAGCCCCCGCCGGAAAAATTCAAATCCCCGGTAAAGACGGTAATCAAGAAAAGCCAGGTTCCCGAATTTTTGGATGAATTTAAAGCCGAACTGGTTAAAGGGCCTTTTCGGGTAGACAGCGAACTTGTGCGTTTGAACATATTCAAGACATTCGACAGGATTGAATTTATACCAGACGCCGTTGACAGGGACTGGTGCTGGTTGTCTGTGAAATACGGGGCTGGCAATCAGTCGATTTCACTTACAGATATCCTAAAGGCAAGGTTGGCAAAACAACGTTTCATTGCAACAGCCGATGGCTGGATTGATTGCCGAGCTTCAGACCTCGAACCGCTGGATGTTTTTCTAGACCGGTTCTCGGAAGCTGACCTGTCTCAAGAAACCGAATCGATTCGACTCTCGCGAATGGATGTTCTTCGTCTCGGAACCATGGGTGCGGGAAAGGTGTCATTTGCCGGGAATCCAGATAAAGTGGCGCTTTTTAGAAAAATACTTGAGTTCAAACCAACTGTTACGCTTCCAAGGATCAAGGGCATGAAATCTACCCTTCGCAGTTACCAGGAGCGAGGAGTTGAATGGCTGTGGTTTTTGTTTGAAAATGGCCTGGGAGGCCTGCTTTGTGATGAGATGGGCCTTGGGAAAACCCACCAGGCCATGGCATTAATGGCGGGCCTGCTTGAACATAAGGCGGAAAGCGGACCGTTTCTGGTCGTATGCCCTACAACCGTGATCAGTCACTGGCACCGGAAGATTACCCAACATGCACCGATGTTAACAACGGCCGTATATCACGGCGATCAGAGGGATCTTGAAGACTGCCTCTCCGAATCCTGCCTGCTACTGACCTCTTACGGTATTTTGCGAAAAGATATTAAACAGCTAAATCGTATTAGCTTTACGGTTGCCATCTTCGACGAGATCCAGAATCTTAAGAACCGGGAAACCTTGTCTTACAAGGCCGCCAATCAGATTAAAGCCAGGATAAAGATAGGGCTTACAGGAACGCCCATCGAAAATACGCTAACCGAGCTCAAAGCCCTTATGGATCTGACTGTACCCGGATACCTGGCAGACGAGGAGTATTTTACCAGGCGCTATCTGAAACCAGTGGAGCAGGAACAAAATGCCGCCCGCAGGGAGGAACTGGGGCGTCTGATATCTCCGTTTGTTCTTCGGCGTAGAAAAAGTGCCGTTTTAGATGAATTGCCTGAAAAGATAGAAGACATCATGACATGCCGGCTCTCAGAGGATCAGGTTAAGATCTACCGGGATGCCATCAGATCCCGGGGACAGGATCTGATGGCTGAGCTTATGGAAGAAACAAGGCCGGTTCCCTATATGCACATTTTTGCGCTGCTCAACCTGCTCAAACAAATATGCGACCATCCCGCCCTTGTGGAAAACCAAACGAACGATTACATACGATACGAGTCGGGCAAGTGGGATCTTTTCATTGAGCTTTTGTCTGAGAGCCTGGAAAGCGGGCAGAAAATCGTGGTGTTCAGCCAGTATCTGGGAATGATCGAAATCATGAAGCAGTATCTGACAGAAAAGGGCGTTGGCTGGGTAAGCCTTACCGGTGCCAGTCGAAACAGGGGCAGACTCATTGATCGGTTCCAGAATGATCCTGATTGTCGGGTTTATTTGGGTAGCCTCAAGGCCGGGGGCACCGGCATCGATTTGACCGCAGCTTCTGTGGTGATCCATTACGATCGGTGGTGGAACGCCGCCAGGGAGGATCAGGCGACAGATCGTGTTCACAGGATCGGGCAGGTTCGCGGAGTGCAGGTGTTCAAGCTGGTAACCGAAGGTACGCTTGAGGAAAAAATAGCCGCCATGATCGAAAAAAAACGTAACCTGATGGATACTGTGATCAAAGAAGATGATCCGGGCCTGCTTAAGACATTTACACGTGAACAGTTGTTAGAGCTGCTTTCAATGCCGAATGAAAACAGAGGGATCGATAAAAGCGCATGATCAGGGATATGTTATGCGAGCGGTCTGATAGGATGAAAACGTCTGTGTATGTCCGTGTGGGGCTATGGTCAATTTAAAAAGGAGGTTGGTTATGGAACAACGACAAATGGGAGACAGCAGTCTTGTCTGCTCCACTGTGGGATTTGGTACCTGGGAGATGGGAAAAACACAATATGGAGACATCGATGAAAAAGAAGCGACAGAAGCCGTGCATTATGCGCTGGATCATGGAATTACACTGTTTGATACCGCTGAAGGTTACGGACCCGGGCATTCCGAAGTGCTTCTCGGCAAAGCCCTCGGAAGCCGGAGAAAAGATACTGTATTGGTGACCAAAGTGGGGCTTTTGTTTGATGAAAACGGCAAACTGTCCGGCCTTGATGCGAGCTACGACCATATCCTGGGCGCAACCGAAGGGTGTCTCAAGCGATTGGGAACCGATTGGATCGATCTGCTTTTGATCCACTGGCCCGATCATAAAACACCTGCCGCCGAAACCATCGAAGCATTGGAGAGACTTAAAGAAGACGGTAAAATTCGAGAATACGGTGTTTCAAACTACAATGTCAGGATGATGGAAGACTGCGAACAACACGGCCATCTGGCGGCCAACCAGGTGGGGTATCATATGTTCGACCGCCGAATGGAGAAAGAGGTGCTTCGCTGGTGTGCGGATAAAAAAATCGGATTTATGGCTTATGGCACACTTGCTTATGGATTGTTGACGGGAGCGTTTACCCCTGAGACCACCTTTGTTGATTGGGACTGGCGCTCAAAAGGCAAAGCTTTCGGAATTCCCTTATTTGAGCGGGAACATTTCTTAAAGGAATTGAAGGTGGTGGATCGTTTGAAGGCGCTTGCGACGCAGCACGACAAGTCGGTGGCTCAACTTGCCATTGCATGGGTTTTGGATAATCAAGCGGTCTGCACGGCTCTTGTGGGAGTAAGAAAACCCTCCGAGATACTGGAAAACATCGAGGCAGCCGGCTGGCGGTTAACCGATGACATCAAAAGGGAAATCGATCGTATCTTTGAGCAAGAAGGAGTATCCACCTATCGGGATGCCGAACAGATGCTTGTTCCTCCGGCACTGCAGCAGTGACGCTGATTTAACGTTTTGGAAATTCTAATACTTATGATGAAATAAAGAGATAGGCCTTTTTTATATATTCCAGGATCAAGCAACGAGTATCCGGCATCAGCCGAGTTTTTCCCAAGCAGTGAGTTAATGCAAGCAGTCTCTTGTCGGTTTGAGGCGAAGCTCCAATAGATATTAATGGTAAGATGTTTCATGGAAATCGTTGATATCAAACCTCTCAGAATAAAGGTCAATCACCGTGGCGACTGGATCTTGGTTGTGGTTGAAACCGATAATGGAATAAAAGGGCTTGGTGAGGCCAGCCACAGCGGTGATGATGATTCTATGATCATGGCTCTTAGGCGCTTAAGGGAAAAACTGTCCGACAAAGATCCTCTTAACATAGAGACGATCATAAAACACTTGAAAACACCCCGCCGGGCGGCCGAAAACCGGATAAGACAGATCGCACTGAGTGCCATCGAACAGGCGCTTTGGGACATCATAGGCCAATACTTGAATGTACCGATCCACACGCTTTTAGGCGGCTCCTTAAGAAACAAAATTCGGTTGTACGCAAACTTAAACCGCTCCCTTATCGATCGAACCCCAGAGGGATTTGCCGCTGCTGCGAGCAGAGCGGTTGACGAGGGGTTTACTGCAGTGAAAATCGCACCTTTTGATGAACTGACAGCTTCAGACTCCATTCGCACCGGCTCCCGGGCACGCTGGCAGCTTGGGGTCGAAAGAATTCGAAAAGTACGGGATGCCATCGGGGATGAAGTAGAGCTTGCCGTTGATTGTCATGGCCGAATGGATATATCACAGGCTGTCGCCGTGGCTGAAGCAGTAGCGGACTGTCAGCTGCTTTGGCTCGAAGAGCCGGTGCCGATGCAGTTTACAGAAGCACTAAAGACCCTGTCATCAAAAGTTACGATGCCCATTGCCGCAGGAGAAAGCCTGTTCGAGGTTGAGGGTTTTCGATCTATTCTGGCAGAGCGAACGGTCGATATTGTAATGCCGGATGTTAAATGGGATGGCGGGTTGCTTGAAACAAAGCTGATTGCGGGCGCAGCCCGCATGAATCAAATTCTGGTGGCTCCCCATAGCCCGGCGGGACCCGTATCAACTGTGGCCAGTGCGCAGGTCGCTTCTACAATGTCGAATTTTTTGATTCTGGAATACGCCTGGGCAGAAGTGGGCTGGCGTGCTGAGCTTTTGAGTCCGCCGGAAAAAATAGAAAACGGGTATCTTATTCTCTCCGATCGACCGGGATTGGGCCATCGGTTAAATGAGAAAACCCTTGGCCGTGTTCTCCAGAAAAATTAACACAAACTTTCTGTGTGTTAAACCTCCAAGTAATTGAAAAACCGGTTTGTCTTCAACATCACCTCCTGATTCGGCAGATGCGATTAGGGTAATACGCATGCTCTGTCTCATTCTTAGTGTGAAAACTCTGGAATAGACAGGTTCAAGCGTTTCGCCAGTGCCACCAGTTCATCCACAGTGGGCTTTGAAATGGGGATGCCCTCTTCAAGCCGCCGGGCTTCTGTTCGTGCTTCTATTTCTCCAGGCATAAAGATCTCTGCCACACCCCTGGCCGTCTTGCTTCCTTTTATGGTAGCGATATAATCGTCGGCACTCTTTTTAAATGATTCACGGCCGATAAAGCATTCGGGATCGATCACCATAAAGGAATGACACGTTCCCTGAATGCCCGATGGGTCCGGTCTATGTAAGTTGATAATGTTTTTTGACCACATGCCGCCTGAGAGCAGCGCACTTAACATTTCATTGGCCACCGCAAGTCCGTATCCTTTATGAGCTCCCACGGGAGCCAGCGACCCCCCGCCTTCGGTTCCCTGGTATGGATCGTCAGTCGGCAGACCGTTGCTGTCCACTGCCCAGCCGAGTGGTATTTTCTCCCCTTTCTTGCGTTTTAAGTGAAGCCGTCCGGCAGACACCACAGAGCATGAGAAATCAACAATAACCGGCGGGTATTTATCTGAGGGAAATGCATAGGAAAGTGGATTGTTACCGAGTATTTTTTCCCGGCCGCCATATGGAGCCATCAGCGGGGCGGAATTGGAACACACATAGCCGATCATGTCCTTTTCAGTGGCCATCATGGAAAACAATCCCGCAGCGCCGAAATGGCTGCTGTCTTTTACCGACACCCAGCTCACTCCATAGATTTCTGCAAGAGATACGGCCAGGTTCATGGCCTTTTGCGATACCACATGTCCCATGGAGCCGTTTGTAGAAATTGTTGCAGTTGCCCCTTTTTGACGTATGATATTGAACTCGCACTTTTTGCGTACGTAATTTTTCTCAAGCCTTTGAATGTAGGTAGGCAACCGCATGACACCATGGGTTTCAATGCCGCGAAGATCGGAGCGCACAAGCAGGTCGGAGACGATCTCTGCCTCCTGTTCCGGCACGCCCACCGCCTCATAGGCCTGTTTGCAGAAGGATTTCAGCGCCTCAAATGTGATGGTATTGGATTCTGAATTTTCCATTTGAGCAGCTCCTTGGAAAAAAAATTAAACATATCCGTTCCAGGTTCCGGATTCAGGGGTCAAGGGTCACAATCGATCTGTGTTGCCCACAACGTTTATAAAGACCCGCAATATCCAGAGCTTCAAAATGCGATTATTCGGTGAATTGGTATATTCTCTACGTTTCCCGAAAACTGCCAGGCGAAACCTGCTCAACCCACATTATGGTTTATGATCCGCAACGCGTGATCAATATTTAATTTCACCTCTCCCAACGCAATGCGTCCGTCTCCATGAAAATCGGTTCCACCGGAAACCAGTAAATGATGCTCCTGGGCGATCCGGTAATACCGTTCTATGGATTGTTTTCGATGCGATGGATCGTATGGATAGTACACCTCGATTCCGTCAAGACCCTTTTTTATCAGTGGATCTAAGATGTGATGATCGAAGTCATCATAAGAAACCTTGTTGTGATCCACTGCCGGGTGCGCCAAAATGGTGACGGCTCTGGCTTTTTTAAGCAAGGACAGCCCTTCAGGTACTGTCAGCTCTTTTAATACAGGATTGGAGAAGCGAACCAGCGTTCCCTGATGTTGTTCCGCAAGTTGCAAGGCTTCCGAAGGACTCATTCCTTCTGAAATATATATCCCGGCCAGTTGCTCTGTTTTCGGTCGATCCGGCCTTAAGACGTAAAGGGTTGCTTTGTCTTTGGAAGAAGATGGCAGCAGCTCTTCCCAGTGGTCGATGAGTATCTGGTAGGTAGCCGGAATGGGATGTTGAATGACATCACCATCTTTTTCGTTCTGATGGAACCGGATGACGCTTTTTTCTTTTGCTTTATTTCTCAAAAACTTAATGATGGTTTCCGGGGAATCGAAGCGATCCGCAATTCCCTCGAGGTTGATTTCGTATGCTCGTTTTACCCTGGCGTCAAGATCTTTCACAGCTCGGTTTTCACTGCGATATCTGCAAAAATCACCTAACACAAGATCGATCCGCCGAAGCTGTTCTTTGTAATTTTTTTCCGTAACATACGGAAACAGCCCGATAAGATGGATCGACAACCCGGTGGCTTCGTTAAGCAAACTCAGTTCTATTCCAGGAATGAAGCGCTTTTTCAGTAAATGCCCTGCCTCTTTAAATCTGTTGATGGCACGGAAAAAAGGCTCGATACCCGACATGCTGTCGTGATCGGTTAAGGCAAAATAATCCAACCCCTGGTCACGGAAAAGCTTTGCTGCAAGATCATTGGGACTTATCAATCCGTCGGAGAAATACGTGTGCAGATGAAAATCAGCATAAGACATACAACATTCCCTTTTCCTCAAAATATTATACACTACCCGCATAATGGCATAGCGCTTTTGTGTTAGAAATACAAGTTGTTTGTCTTCAAAAGAAAATGTTTCAAATTTAATTTGACTAATATGTGACGCATAGCTAATAGAGTGAAGGTAATACACAGCTTAGTTGCGCGGAAAATTTCGATCTTTCAATAAAACCCCAAAGGGTTAAGCACATTTTCACATCCACGATAAAAGGAGATAACTATGAATCTCATTCTAATCATTGTCGACTCCTTAAGAGCCGATCATGTGGGCGTAAACGGCAATCATTGGATTAAAACCCCCAACATGGACAAGCTGGCAAATAACAGCGTTCGTTTCACCAAGACATATCCGGAATCGCTGCCCACCATACCGGTTCGCCGGGCGATTCATACCGGAAAGCGCTGTTTTCCGTTCAGAAACTGGAAATCTTTTAAACAGTGGCCGGTTCCCGGTTGGATACCGATTCCCGAAGAAGATGTTACCCTGGCAGAAATATTACAGGAAAAGGGATATACAACTGCATTCATAACCGATGTGTATCACATGTGGAAGGAAAAACCGGGAAGCTGTATGACCATGTTACCTGTATGTACAAAAATTGGGGATGGGTAAGGAACGATCGTTACGTGTATATTGCTCGGCCCGACGGAAGCGAGGCCCAACTGTACGACTTGGAAAATGACCCGGGCCATCATCATAATATTGCAGAAGAAGACAAAGACACTGCCAAACGGATGCTTGAGCTGCTCTTGGCGGACGCAGGCGGGGAGATCACAGACTATAATGTCAACTGGCGTTATTAGGCGCTTAACGACATCATATCGACAATTTGTTGTCGTTATCGAATAACATGCTGTGTTCATAGAGAAAAATAGTGAACTAAACCCCGTTGTTTTAAAACAATCCAAAAGGCACAGTTGTCTGTTACTGATAAATCATACGTACAAGCCATTTTGCTATGCTGTTATTTATGCAACTACGGGGTAAAGTTAAGAAATTTGATCTATTTTTAAAATGGAAGAGCGAAGCGATACCTTAACTTTAGGCACTTTAGATCACTTACAACTGGGTTTTTATTTCAACTGCCCCAAAGGGGCCTCTTTTTCAGAGTAAAGTCTCGGGAAAAGCGTAGCTCCTTGCATGCCGAGATCATACCTGCTTTTAAGGTGATAAAGGAGGATCAAAAATGAACCTCATTACCATTGTAATTGACAATTTAAGGGCGGATCATGTCGGGATAAACGGAAATACCTGGATTCGGACTCCCAATTTGGACGCCCTGGGCAGGGAAAGCGTTCGGTTTACCCGGGCGTTTTCGGAATCGTTGCCAACGATTCCAGTACGAAGGGCACTGCATACGGGAAAGCGGACCTTTCCGTTTCGAAATTGGGTTCCCTACAAGCAGTGGCCGACAGTGCCCGGTTGGACCCCCATTCCGGAGGAACAGGTTACTCTTTCGGAAATATTACAGGAAAGAGGATATACAACCGCTTACATCACCGA
>JAFDFZ010000276.1 GCA_019309565.1 Deltaproteobacteria bacterium | reverse complement strand
TCCTTTATTGCAAAAGGGTTTGAACAATCCGGTTTTGCCGTCGATCACGCAGCAGATGGCGAAACCGGACTCGAGATGGCGCTGAATGTGTCATACGATGCGGCCATAGTGGATCTCATGCTGCCAAAACGAGATGGTCTGAGTCTTATTGACGAGTTACGAAATAGGGGGATTAACACGCCTGTAATGATTCTAAGCGCCAAACGATCCCTGGATGATAGGATTAAAGGCATCCAAAGTGGTGGAGATGATTATCTGATCAAACCCTTTGCTTTCTCGGAGCTGCTGGTTCGTGTTCAGGCGTTGATTCGAAGATCAACCGGCACAGTCGACCCTTCAAAACTAACATACAGAGATCTGAGTTTAGATATATTTAAGCATGAAGTCCATCGGTCCGACAAAAAAATCGATCTGCCGCAGCGGGAGTTTGCACTGCTTGAGTTACTCATGAGAAATGCCGAACGCACAGTTTCTAAAACGATGATTCTAGAGCACATATGGAATTTTAATTTTGACCCCCAAACCAATGTTGTGGATGTTCTGGTTTGCAGGCTTAGGAATAAAATCGACAAGGATTTTCACCAAAAACTAATTCATACGATTCGCGGAATCGGATATGTTCTCAAAGAGCCTTCCAAAAACGCTTAAATCGAGCAGTTTCAGACTGGCCCTATGGTATTCGAGCTTTTTCATCTTAAGTTCGATTCTGATTCTCACTGCAACCTATTATTTCCTGTCCGCTGCACTCAAGTCGACTGACCGGGAGGCCATCTTATCAGAACTAAACGAGCTTTCCTCAACGTATAACCATTTTGGAATGGATGTGTTTCAAAATGAAGTGACGGAAAACATTAAATATCAGAAGAAAAATCCTTTCTTTGTCCGCATCGCGGATTGGGCGAATAGAACCCTTCATGTATTTAACACGAAACTATGGGAAGAGTTTGATCTGAATTTGCTTGAAAAATATTCTTTGAAGGAAAACAGGGGCTGGATATCTTTACCTGCGGTTGCAGAAGATTTCGATCTCATGATTGCATCCTCACACCTAAAGGATGGACGCTGGCTTCAGGTGGGCAGAAGTTCTGAAATTCGAAAGAAAACACTTGAACGCTTCGGTGAAGTTTTCTCCATCATTATGATTCCTTTGATTTTAATCGGATTTGCAGGCGGCGCATACCTTTCGAATAGGACCTTAAGACCGATTCGAGACATTATTCAGACGGTGCAATCCATTGAAACCGGAGATATGGAGGCACGGGTTCCAAGAAGCGGTACTGAAGATGAACTGGATGAATTGGCCAGGCTGTTTAATGAGATGCTGGACAGGATACATACGCTGATTTCTGGCATGAAGGGGGCTTTGGACAATGTGGCTCATGATTTGCGAACACCCATGACCCGGTTGCGGAATATGTTAGAGACTGCGCTTCGGATAAACGGCGACGTTGCCCTTTATCGTGAGGCGCTTGCAGACTGTATCGAAGAATCAGACCGGGTATTAAATATGCTGGGGACCTTAATGGATATATCCGAAGCGGAAACAGGTGTTTTGAGGCTGGAACAGAATCGGGTCAACATCCCTGATATGATTTACAAAATCATGGATATGTATCAGTATGTGGCAGAAGAGAAAGGGATTGAAATCAAGACATATTGTCCGGGCAGGTTATATGCCACCATCGATCAGAACCGAATAAGCCAGGCGATTTCCAATCTTTTGGACAATGCAATCAAATATACACCCAGTGGAGGACGGATTACCATTGAAGTGTATGAGAACAACGCCGCTTGCTTCATAAAACTCAACGATACGGGAATAGGAATTTCACCAAGGGATCTTCCAAGGATATGGGATCGTTTATACCGGGCAGATCCCAGCCGTTCTTCAAAGGGGCTTGGTCTTGGCCTCAGTGTGGTCAAGGCCATCGTTAAGGCGCATAACGGCAGCGTGGATGTGGTAAGCCAGCCCGGTAAAGGCTCCACATTTATCCTTTCTTTCCCCTCCGACAAGCATCCTGAGGTTTAAATCAGATCGTATCATTTCAAACATTTCAAAAATGTAATGTT
>JAFDFZ010000033.1 GCA_019309565.1 Deltaproteobacteria bacterium | reverse complement strand
TTATTTGAGTTTTGGTACCCACCTCTCCCAGAATCCTCAACCCAAATTCTTCTCTGCCCATTCGTATCAGCTCAAACTTATCCTCTGAAGGGATCTCAATATTGTTATCGGATATTTCAACGTATTTGTATCCCAGCCTTTTGGCCTCCTCGAAATAGGGCTTGGCGATCTCAAGGCCCTGGTGGTAGATGCCGTACTCCAGAAACTGCCCTCCAATAAACGCTTCTACCCGATAGTCAGCGTAAACCCGGATCTTCTCCTTCAATACCCGTTCCGGAATGATACCCGACAGTCCCACAGCTATTTTTGCAATGTCGATGTAGGCTGCAGCAATATCAAGAAGATCGCGTTGCCGCTGGATCCCCATCCCCCAGTCGATCATCATGGTAATCCCGCTGTCCCGTGGTTTGTCGGACCGAAAGGGTATGTTCATAAACGAAAACGGTACCTGTTCCATGGTCTCGCCTCCTTTTCAATTTGGCCATAACGTAGAATGCTCATCTTGTTGTCTTTTATCCCGTCTTTAAACGACAGATACCAGATGGTTATGTACGTTGTAAACCTCTGAACCCCGTAGTTGCAAAAATCAAACAGCAAAATGTCCTGTATGCATGATTTATCAGTATCTGACGACTGAACCCTTCGAGTTGTTTTACAACAACGGGGTGAACTCACAAAAGGGCCTCTGCAAGGCCTGAAAAATCCTTTACGGTAATATCGGGCAAATAGGGTGAATCTTCATATGGATGATTGTAGCGGTTGACAAATGCGCCTCTAAAACCGCAACTTCTAGCCCCTACGATATCAAAAGAGTTGGCAGACACCATCATACACTCACCCACCTCAAGCTCAAGTATTGCAGCGGCCCGGCGGTAAATACCCGGATGGGGTTTAAATGCACCGACAACTTCAACAGAGATGATCCTGTCGAAATTCCATCGAATTCGATTTCTGGCCAGGTGATTAAGAAATTGTGGCTCCCCGTTTGAAAGGGCAACGAGTTTGAACTTTGCACTAAGACGCTGCAGGGCTGGCACCACTTCCGGAAAAGGAGATAGCTGTTGCCAGTTTTTCATAAATTCCCGTACCTCTTCCCCGGTTGCATCGACGCCATACAGCTTCAGGGTCCATACAAGTCCCCTGCGCGCAGTCTCAAGATATCCGCTGTGGCCGCATCAGAGCCCTTGGATTTCAGGAACTTACCGATGGCAGGGGTGAGGCTTGTCCCAAGATCCAGAACCGTTCCAAACAAATCAAAAGTAAGAGCCTTTACTTCAGATAATCGCTCCATATAGTTGCTCCTCTAATTATTGACTATACTTGCACAAACATAGGTTGAGCGGTTCATCTTTATGCGTTCAGGGCTAAAACCCACAAATACCACTTATTAAGATGTCTATAAATTCTTCAATTGGACCGATCGGTTTAGGACAAAGCTTACCGCAGTAGATACGGAATATCCACCCAGAGCGCATCATGCGGACAGTCCACCTCACAGGGAAGGCAAAACCAGCATGTTCTATACTTGCCGAAAGGCTGCCCGCAGGAATAGCATCGGCTTGCTTCAAGCCTGGCGCTTTTCTGATCGAGTCCCTTTTCAATTTCCCGAAAATCTCCCATGCCGGCGTATCGATGCTGGGCAATCCTAACCCTGTCCTGTTCAAGCGCTTTTTCGGTATCGATTTCAAACTCCGTTTCCACAGCACCGGGATATTCCCGGCCATAACGCAGGTTTTCTTTTTTAAGGAATCGATCAACCGATTCTGCCGCCTGCCTGCCCATGGCCATCGCCTCGACCACCGAGCCGGGGCCTGTGGCAAGATCCCCTGCAATAAAAATCATTTCCTCAGATGTTTGAAGTGTCAGTGGCTCATATGATACCTTGCCCGGTTGAGCAAGTTTCAGAATTTCAAGCAATTCGGTATCCGCTCGCTGGCCGATGGCCACAATCGCTGTGTCGGCTTCCAGATGGTTTAGTTGACAGTCATCAAAACGGGGCATGAAACATCCGGATTCATCGAACACCTGAACACATCGCTGAAATTCTATCCCGGTCAACCTCCCATGGCTTGATAAAAATTTTGGGTTTCCCCAGCTGCATTCGAGTTTAATCCCTTCAGAAACTGCACTTTCAACAGCCCATGAAAAGGCCGGAAGCGTTTCATCGGATTCCAGCGCAACCATCGTCACCTCTTGAGCACCCAGTCGTAAGGCTGATTGTGCAGCATCAACGGCCACATTCCCGCCGCCGATTACAACCGCTTTTTTGCCAACCTCTGGTGATTTGCCCTTGCGGATCTCTTTTAAAAACGGCAGTCCGTGATAGACCCCCTGCAGGTCCTCTCCCTGGACATTTAAAGTGAGGTGCCGAACACATCCCGTGGCAATAATGATTGCGTGAAATTCCCTTTTCAACTCCTCCAGATCTTTATCTTTTCCGATGGATACTCCGCATTCGATCTGAATTCCCATTCTCTTTAACAGTTCAAGCTCTTTGTTTAAAACTTTTACAGGCAGACGGAATTCCGGAATCGCCCAGCGAAGCATCCCCCCGGGGGCGCTTTCCCGCTCAAAAAGACTGACCTCATGTCCCTTAACCCGCAACTCGTATGAAGCCATCATGCCTGAGGGGCCAGCACCGACCACAGCTACTTTTTTCCCTGAGCCGGAAGCCATTTCCGGCAGCCATGAATCTGCTTCGGTATCCATATCCGCCAGGTATCGCTTCAGAGAACGGATGGCCACTGCCTGGCCTTCTTTCTGCTTCCTATAACACCGTTCTTCACAGGGCTGGGAGCAGATTCGACCCATGATTCCCGGAAAAGGCAGGCTCTGTCTTAACAATTCCATCCCCTGGGCCTCCTGGCCTCTGGCGATGGCCTGAACATACCCGTGGCAGTTGACCTTAAGCGGGCAGGCCTGCCTGCAGGGGGCCAGTTTCATTCTAAGATTATCCAGAACACATCGCTCTACGCATATGCCGCAAAAAGTGCATTTATCCTTATCGATGACAATGTTGTCCGTCAGGCTTTCCAAAAGGTTGATTCGCATTGTTTTTTTCTCCCTGAGATAGTCAATTGACTTTTTTACAATATCCGCGAGCGGTGTATTTTCGTAACGTTCTTTACGAAAAATTCATTCTCGAAGCCGCAGCCAGGCTCGGTTTTAGGCTCACTTTTATGCGAGTTTTCAGTGTGTAAAAATCCGGTTATCCGGCGAAATTAAACGAGTTTTATTGTTCACCAACAATTGCTGCTTCTAAGTTCAAGCTCATACCGCATTCACTATAACCGCACGATATCCCGATAAGAGATCCGGATGTCCTCCGGTGCTTCCCCGCTGGTCAGGACGATGTGTTTCAGCCACTGCTCATCGTCTCTTTGTGGATAATCTGTGCGATGGTGCCATGGCCCCCAGCGGCTTTCTTTTCTTTCTCTGGAAGCCAGTGCGCTCATGGTGGCGCACTGGATGATGTTTTCAACCTCATAGACCTTGAACAGGTCGTGAACATCTTTCACATAGACAAGCTGCACCAGTTCCTTTCGGAATCGGTCCATCCACCAAAGCGCCCTGTTAAGTTTGTACTCCGCCTTGGGAGGCCTGATATAGTCGTTTATAATCCTGCGAACCTTGTATTCAAATTCTTCAATGGAAATCGGGTTGGACCCGCGTTCAAACCTGGCATCCCGCGCCTTGATGAACTCCTCCACCTGGCCGGAATCAAGTTCCACCGGCTCGGTTTTTGAAGAGAATTCGGTTGCGCTTTCCGCTGCGATCTCACCGTAAACGAAAGCACCGGACAGATGTCCTCTTGCCACAAGAGCCGTGTCGCCTGCAGCATAAAGCCCGGGAATATTGGTTTCCGCCCGCTCGTTGATGCGAATCCCGGTAAGGCCATGACCTCCGCAAAGAAAGCATTCTGTGGGCCAAAGCTCGATCTCCCCGGAGCGGAAATCCACCCCTCTGCCCTTGAAAAACCGCTCCTGAACAGGCCGCTCGGTGGTAAACAGAATATCTTCAATTTCTTTTATTTTCTGTTCAGGCAAATGGCGCATCAGTATTCGCATGGGGCCGCGCCCCTCGTTATGTTCCTGAAGCATGGAGCTGATAGAGGGATGATCTTTCTCTCGATGTTCATCAAAGGCATTCAGCAGGCTGGCGCCCCGGGTCAGGGTGATATACAGAAGAGGCGCATTGATATCTTTAATAATATAGTAGATCAACGTGTATTCGAATCCGCTAAGCTCAGCTCCCGCATTGTAAGCCAGACAGTACCCATCTCCGGTATTTCCGGGAAAATCATATACACCGTACAAATAGCCGTTGTTCGGCAGCCCGAAACGGGCAGTGCCCCCGGCAGACAGGATTACCGACTTAGCGGTGCAAACCAGTATTTCACCGGTGCGAACGTTCATCCCGATAGCACCACAGACCCTGTTTCCGTTCTTCAGCAGTTCCATTGCCATGGTTCGATCCAGCACCTCAACGCCGAGCTCTTTTACCCTGTTGGCCAGAATGGCCTTCAATTCAGGTTCCTTCATGGTCACACAGAAACGGCCCTTCGGGTGTACCTGCAACACTTCATAGTTTCCCTTCTCGTCAGTCGGAAAGCAGACATCCCAGGATTCAAGCTTTTTAAGCAGTTGAAAACTCCTTTCTGCCATTCGGTAATTTACAGGCTCGTCCATTATGCCATTGCATGCGATTCTATTGGACTCCACGTAAAGTTCCGGGGTGGTCAGCCCGGGGATTGCAACGATATTAAGGGCATCCATACCGCGGGCGATACAACCGGAGTATTTGATGTCTCCCTTTTCAAATACGACCACCCGCTGTGAAGAGTCCATTTCTTTTGCCCGAATGGCTGCCATCGCTCCGGCGCTTCCACCACCGATGATAAGGATATCGCAGTTTATTACTGGATAGTCGGCAGTCATATTATTCTCCTTGTTTTAAGCCAGTATATTATAACTCAAGTTTTGCACCCCTCTATTTCAATTTAATGCTTCAAGTGATGGCGTCGAATGAAATTTTTAAAGGCAAAATACACTTTAAAGTCCTTCGATGACTGCACAATAGGAGTCAACAAAGCGGTTAAACCAGATCTATCAAGATCTCCTGCTACTTAGCGCCGCTTCCCTTGTGCCTTAAGCTTGATGTTTCCGACTGGCTGCCACCTAAGAGCTTCGGTATAATTATTTTGCCTTTAAAAATTTTATTCGACTTAAGATCCATTGGTAATTTTACGATAAAATGGGGTGCGAAACTTAAGTTATATTTCTCTGAATATTTTTCGTTCGGTTGTTGCGATATAACTTTTTCTGTATTCATATGGTCGATCTTTGTATGTAAAGGACAGCATCTCGATAAACAATATTGGCGAAGCTTTTGGAATTTTTAATCTTTTTGAGATCTCAACATCTGCCCGTATGGTGGTGAACAGCTCATGATTATAAATTGTGGGAAGCCCGTAATGTTTTTCAAGCGCTTTGTACATGGTGATTTTTTCAAACAGACTTTTGGGCAACTCATCAAGAGCCTGAAACATTTTAACCGGCAGATATGAGATGTGATAAACCACCGGAGTCTCATCAGAGAGAAAAAGCCGTTTGATTTCAAATAATTTTTGGTTGCCGGTCATACCCAGATACCGTGTTACAGGTTTGAAACACCTGATGGTATTTATATTAAGAAGCCTGACCGTAAGACTCGCTTCTGTGCCTCCGAATTGTTTTAATAATCTATAGTACCTAAGGCTTTCGCGCTGAAGGGTGGTGCCTGCTACAAAGGTGCCTTTGCCCTGAAGGCGATAAAGATATCCTTCGTGGGCCAGATTCAGCAGCGCCTTTTTAACCGTTCCAATGCTGACGTGGTGTTGTTCTGCCAGTGCTTTTTCAGAAGGTATGCATTCTCCAGGTTTCCAGCGACCCGTTTCGATATCCTCCTGGATTGTACGTTGCAATCGATAATAGACCGGAATAGGAGCCTTTTCGATTTTTTTCATACCACAAGCTCCGTTGTAAAGAGCATCGGTTGAATCAAGTTTTTGCCAGTTCCAGTATCTCATCAAGGCTATGTGCAATCAGGGCTCCTGCGGCTTTCAAACTGCTTAATTTCGATTCCACCGTACCCAACCCCCCTGAGATGATCGCACCGGCATGTCCCATCTTTTTTTCGTGAGGGGCTGTGGCCCCTGCAATGTAGGCGATAATTTTTTTCGGGTACTGTGTTTCCCTGAGGTATTCAGCGGCCGCCTCTTCGCCTGCACCACCAATTTCACCTATTAAAACAATGCGTTCGGTCTGATCATCATTTCGAAAAAGCTCTAAGATGTCGATAAAGTCCGAACCCCTGACCGGGTCTCCACCGATCCCCACACACGTGGATTGACCTAAGCCTTTGTAAGTGAGGTTGGATGCGATTTCGTGAGTCAGAGTACCGCTTCTTGAAATGATTCCTATATTGCCCTTGCTGTAAATGAATCCCGGCATGATTCCGATTTGACTTTGCCCCGGGCTTATAACCCCTATGGTATTGGGACCGATCACTCGAACTTTTGCCTTTTGGGACATTCTACGAATAACAAGGGTATCGTGGATCGGGACAAATTCTGTGATGATAACCACAAGAGGGATTCGGTTTTCGATGGCTTCCAGAGCGGCTGACAGAGTTCCGGCAGGGGGAACAAGAATCATGCTGGCATCTATGCGTAAACGGCGCTTGGCTTGAGCAATGGTATCAAACACAGGTACGCCGTGGACCTTCTGCCCCCCTTTACCAGGTGTAACACCGGCAACCACCTTCACGTTGTACTGCTGCATTCTCAGAGTATGATAAGCCCCCTGCCTGCCGGTGGCCCCCTGAATGAGAACCTGTGTATCGCTATCTACCAGAATCGCCACTTTTTGCCTCAAAATCCTTTTTATCTCATGTTGTTCTTTCCATGGCAGCCAGCAGTGTTTTGACAGCTTCCTCTGTGGTTCCGAATTTTACAACAGGCACATTTCTTGATTCCAAAATCTGCCAGCCTTCTTCCTGAGAATATCCCCTCATCTTAACCACTATGCTCTGGGCCGGATGGAGTTCATCGATAACTTTTGCGATACCTTTCGCCATCTGCTCGCAGTTGTTGATTCCACCGAACACGTTGAACAGAACCCCTTTCACGCCAGGGGTTTTAAGCACGATTCTTAAGGCAGCCGCCGCTTTTTCAGGGGTTGTACCGCCTCCAAGATCCAGAAAATTAGCAGGCCTGCCACCGTGCAGGAACACCATGTCCATGGAGGCCATTGCCAGCCCGGCACCACCACTGATAATTCCAATATTTCCGTTTTCCATAGCCACGTATGATAAGCCTTCTCTTCTGGCTTCAGCTTCAAGAGGATCGTCTACCACAACCGGTCTTTCCAGCTCCTGGATTTCAGTTAATCGAAAGAGAGCAGAATCGTCGATTTCAAGTTTTGAATCCGCTGCGAATATGCCTCCATTTGAGCCGATGATCAGCGGGTTTATTTCGGCTGTAACAGCTTGGTACCGATAATAGCAGGATATCAGTCTGAGCAGTGTCTCTGATACCCGGACAAGCTCTGTACCGGATAGCCCCGTTTTAGACACCACATCCAGAAGATGGTAGAGCCTGATGGTCTTAATGGGGTCCAGCAGCATCCTGTGTACCCGTTCAGGAGCCATGTCAGCCAGCTCCTCTATTTCCATGCCTCCCTGGTCTGAAACCATGAGAACGGGAGAAGACCCCCTCGGGTCAAGCGTAATCCCGGCATAAAATTCTTTTGTGCCAACAACTTTTTTTTCGATGAGCAGTTTATGAACCGTCTCCCCGGCCAGCGAAGCTCCCAGTAATTTGAGAACTTTTGTCTTCAACTCCGCTTCGGTTTCGGCAAACTGGATGCCCCCTGTTTTACCCCGTCTACCGCCGAGGATCTGGCTTTTTAATGCCACCGGATATCCGATGCTGGCTGCAACCCTGCTGGCCTCCTCGGCGCTTGCTGCCACGTCTCCTTCGGGGACGGGAATCCCCATTTTTCGGAACAGTCGTTTGCCTTCAAATTCATACAGCTTCATTGGTTAACGTCATTCAATAGCCGCATGCCGGCCTCGAATCCCTTTTTGAGAGCAGCACGGTTTGTTTCTAGCGTTTTTTCCGGAACGTTGCCTTTAAGGGATCGTTCCAATGCTTCAATGGAAACCGTCTCGGTAAGGGCCGACAGTGCTCCCAGCATAATAATATTGGCAAACAGGGCTCTTCCCAGCTCCTGTTCCGCCATCTGTGTTGCCTTTATTGCATAGAGCTTGCATAACCGCGGCGGTATTGTGGCGATAAGCGTGGTGTCGGCTATAACGATAGTATTTTCCGGGTCGATGGCATGGATATATTTATCCAGTGCCGGTTGAGACATAACTACAAAGGCATCAAGATGCAGGGGCCTGATATAGTCGATAGCCTCATCGCTGATGACCACCTCTGAGCGGCATGCACCTCCCCGTGCCTCAGGCCCATAACTTTGAGTCTGGGCGACTTCCTTTCCCTCGTGAATTCCTGCTGCCTGGGCCAGCAAAAGCGCGGCTTTAACAATACCCTGGCCCCCGAAGCCGGCAAACATGATTTCATTTCTCATCTTTGAGCTTCTCCACGGTGATGACCATATCCGGGCAGATCATTTCACATAGAAGACACGCCTTGCACCGCTCTGCTCCGGTCGGCGTTGGAACAAGGTATCCCTTCTGGTTTCTTTTGGAAGAGACCTGGTAGACATTTTGAGGACACTGGTCAACACAAAGATGACAGCCTTTACAGAAGCGTTCATCGATGGTTATCCGGCTCAAGGCGTATTTTCCCTTCTTTGTGATATCAAGAGATCATCGAATAGATTCTTTCGACAAGCTCAGGTTGATCTTCGACTTCATGGAGTTTTCCAACAATGACCTTATTTTTCAGCGCATCTGCCGGCATTTTTTCAGCTTTGGCCTTTGTAACCGTGCTGTTCTTGATCATTCGCAACAGGTCTGCAGGGTTCGCGGTGCCGTACATATATCTTCCCGACTGTGTGGGGCACTGGGAGATGACATCGATAAATGAAAACCCTTTGTGCCGAACCGCTTCTTTGATAGCGCGCTTAAGCCCCACGGGATGGGCACTGGTCCAGCGTGCCACATAAGTGGCGCCGGCTGCCACGGCCACAGAGCAGGAATCGATGGGCGGCTCCGGGTTTCCAAACGGAGAGGTTTGGGTTTTTGCATCCGATGGGGTTGTGGGGGCCACCTGACCGCCGGTCATCCCGTAAATACCGTTATTGAGCATAATCACCGTAAGGTCGATGTTTCGTCTGGCGGCATGAAGGAAGTGGTTTCCGCCGATTCCCACACAGTCGCCGTCGCCTGTGAATACCACGACTGTCCCCCCGGGATTTGCAAGTTTCAAACCCGTTGCCATCGCAAGAGCCCTTCCATGCAAGGTATGAAGCACATCTGTGTTGACAAACACCGGCGCCCAGCTCGAACAGCCGATTCCTCCCACCAAAGACAGATTGTCCATTATGTCCAATTCTTCAACGGCTCTTAAAAAAACGTTCAACACGGTGCCGTGTCCGCAACCGGGACAAAAAATGAAAGGCAGCGCACTTTTCCTTAAATATTTTTCCGCAATGGGATGCATCCTTACATGTTCTCCGAAACCTTTTCTATTACGCTTAAAATCTCTTCAGGTGTATGCATTTCACCACCCAGTTTCGACACCGATATGATCTGTTGGTCATCGGTTCGCAGCCGCTCCAATTCACGGGCTATCTTACCGATATTCATTTCAGGAACAATAAGTGTTTTGGACTTTCGACACACAGAGGTTACGGTTCCATCCTGAAAGGGCCAGAGCATGTTAAGCTTTAACAATCCGGTTTTCATGCCGTTGTTTCTCGCCATCTTTACGGCAGACATCGCCGATCTTGCCACCGATCCATATGCAACGACTACGGTTTTTGCATCCTCGATAAACAGGCTGTCAACATCCGTCAATTTATCAATATGATCCGTAATTTTCGTACACAGTCGTTTCATGAGCTTTCCACTTACCTGCGGGTCGTGACCGGCTCTGTTTCCCCATTCATCATGAAGCTGGCCATCTACCAAAACATTATATCCCCTGCCGAAAGCAGGCATTCCATCCAACAGCCCTGACGGCAGGGGTTGATATGGAATATACTGTTCTTGAGATGCCAGGGGCTTTTTTCTTTCCATCACTTCGATCCTTCGGGGGATTCTCAGTTTTTCACGGGTGTGACCCACGATCTCATCCATCAGAAGGATGACCGGAACACGGTATTCTTCGGCCAGGTTAAAGGCCTTTACCGTCATTTCATAAACTTCCTGAACAGATGAAGGGCACAGTGCTATGATTTCGTAATCTCCGTGAGATCCGTATCTGGCCTGCATCACATCCTGCTGTGATGATTTCGTGGGTTGACCCGTCGATGGGCCCCCTCTCATCACATCGATGATGACACACGGGGTTTCGGTTTCCACAGCATAACCGATGCCCTCCTGCATCAATGAAAAGCCCGGCCCGGAGGTTGCCGTACATGCCTTGACTCCACCCCATGCCGCTCCGATAACCGCAGAAATGGAAGCAATTTCATCCTCCATCTGGATGAAAACCCCCCTGTGTCTGAACAGCTCACGGGACATGGCCTCGGCGATTTCGGTGGCCGGGGTGATCGGGTAGCCGGCAAAAAACCGGCATCCCGCCCGTATCGCGCCCATAACACAGGCTTCATTGCCCTGAACGATGACAACTTGCTGGTTGTTCAAAAAGCATCCTCCATAGAAGAATAAAACCTAAACCAAATGATATATATAACTATATGATTATATCTTTTTGACATAGGCCACAGATCCTGTCAACAGATAAATTTATTTTTCCACGTTGGCGCTTGATCATTTTATACACAGCATCATAATAAATTTCGCATGAATCCTTTGAGGCGTTGATTTTAAGAATCTACTATAGCGTTATACATGCTGAACGCTGGGTATGTATGCGTAATGACTTATGTCGTTCTTTATAGCAAACCTGATATACTGCTAACTTCGATTCTTATTTTATGGTTCCATTGAGCACATCTTCCCGGGATACGGTTTTGACATCATATCGGGAAAAATCCAGCGAAAGGATGAAATCCGCCAGAGCCTCCAGTTCCTTTTCATCGAGATCATATTTGGGCATGATAGACCAGGCACTTACTGCCTGTGGATCTTTTATGAACCGAACCAGTTCATCTCCTGTTCGATCTTTTGCAACCATGTTTGAAAGATCAGGCCCCTGCCTGCGTCCGCCTCTTCCCAGAATCTGATGACAATAGGCACATTCTTTTTCCACAAATATGGTCAGTCCGGCAGTTTCCGATTCGGTAAGTGACCGATCCGCAATACTTACAGTTTCACCATAGGGCCTTGAGTTTGCAACTCCCGTAATACCCAGGTAAAGGATTCCTGCAAGGACCGCCACGCCGGCTGCGATCTCAACTGGACGATCCGCCGGGTTTCTATAGGTAGAACGACTTATAAAGGGCAGGGAGATAAGAAGAAAAATTCCGCCGATGGGAATGAGAAGACTACCTACTATTTCCAGTTTTCCTGAAAAGAAGGTCAGCAACTGAAACAACCACATGAAGTACCACTCAGGCCTGGGTTGATAGTCTGGATCAAGAGTCCCTGCAACATCTTCTATGGGTATGTCAACGAATACTGCCAGCAACAAAACCACCGAAAAGACGATGGTAAAAACAATGGAGGCTCTGGCAAGATGTTCGGGAAAGAAGCGATATTCGGATTCCATGCAGGGCTTTGCCGGCATCGGGCTTGAGGAAACCGGTTCGCTTATGCCGTGGATGCGGACAAGATAAATATGAATACCAATACACATGGACGCAAGTGCCGGCAGCAGCAGGGTGTGGATAGCGTAAAACCGGGTAAGGGTCAGACCCGATACCGTGTCACCTGCCAGCAGAATCCGGGTGATCCATTTTCCTATGATGGGAAACTGCCGCGGAATATTTGTGCCCACGACCGTAGCCCAGTAGGCTTTTTGATCCCATGGCAGGAGATATCCGGTAAAGCCGAATCCCAGAGTCAGCAAAAACAGACACACCCCCGTCACCCAGGTCAATTCCCTGGGCGGTTTATACGCCCCGTTAAAGAAGCTGACCAGCATATGGGTAAACACCAAAACCACCATTGTGCTTGCGCCATAGTGATGAATGCCGCGAAGAATTCGACCCCAGGATACCTCTCCCGTAATAAATGCTATTGCCTGATAGGCGTGGTCCGGCGACGGGTTGTAATACATGGCCAGTACGATCCCAGTGGCTGCTTGAACGATAAAAAGAAGCACAAGCAGGCTTCCGAAGGTGACGGTCCAGCTTAAATTTGCCGGAAGCGGTTTTTCCATGAAGGGTTTAAGATATTGATCCCATCCCAGGCGGTGGCTTAAAAAGGAACGGATCCTCCACATGGCTAAACCACCTCCACAAACAGGGAATCATTTTTGACTTTAAATGCATATCGGTCAAGCGGTCGTGATGGAGGGCCTGCCTTTACGCTGCCGTCTAAGTTGAAAGCCCCCCCATGACATGCACAGAGAAAAAGTTGTTTGCCTTCATCCCATCGTACCGTACAGCCTAGATGAGTGCAGCGGCTGTTGTAGACAGTCATTCGATTTTCATTCGGCCGGTGGACCACCAATACCGAGGTGGTTTTCATTGTTTCGTAAAAACCCTCTTTGACACGGTAGCGAACATTCACAGTGGAAACCTTAGCCTGCTTAAATTCGTTTACGTTTCCAACTCGAATCCATTGTGTTTTCGATTTTCTTGTGGCCGGACTGATACCGGCAACTGCAAGCACGCCGGCAAGTGCGAAAGCTGTTCCCGTTCCCAGGGTGTAGAGCACGTGTTTTAAAAACCGTCTTCGCAAAGGTTCCTGAACCATTTCGAGTGCTTTTTGTTCTTTCGCTTCAGTTTCGATTGGCGAACTCTTTTTCCTGGAATGCCCGAGAATATCCGAAAGGGCTTTTCTTTGTATGTATTTAATGGCTCGGGTAGGGCTGATTTGCTTTGGGCAGAGCTCTGTACAATTAAATTCGGTTCGGCACAGATAACAGCCATCCAGAACACAAGCCATTCTCTTTTCTTTAAGAGCATCGCGGCTGTCGGCCAACAGGGTAAATGCCCTGTTCAGCGCTGCCGGACCGCAATAAGATTCGTGGCTGTGAACCATAGTGCAACTGGACACACAGCATCCACAGGCGATGCATTCTGTTGAAAGCCCGATATCCTGTCGCTCCTTTGAGTGAGGTGGAATACGCGCAGGCTCAAGGTCCTGTTTAGCAGGTTCGAAAAAGGGGATGGCGTCTTTGTATTTCTTAAAAAACGGCTCCATGTCGACAACAAGATCTTTTATTACGGGAAAATGGTTAAGCGGTCTGATGGTAATCTCTTTATCTTTAAGACTCCCTACGACTGTCTTGCACGCAAGCCGCTCGCGGCCGTTGATCACCATTGCACAGGAGCCGCACATGCTTACCCGGCAGGCATATCGAAACGATAAGGAAGGATCCTGTTCTTTTTGAATCTTTAAAAGCAAATCAAGAATGGTTGTAAGATTTTGATCGTGTATATTTACCTCGAAGCGGTCGAAATGACCTTCGGCTGTACCAGTCGGATCATATCGAAAAACCTTGACAATTTTCTTGTTTCCAGGGTCTTTATTCAAGATTTGTTCTTCCTTTGAAATCATAGCCAAGAGGTTAAGTGATCTAAAGCGCCTAGTATATTGCGGTCCAGATGATGACAAGGATCAAAAGACCGGTGCCGGCAAGTCCTGCAATCAAGGCTTTTTGATACTTCACGTTTACAATATTGAAGTCCAGGAAAATGACACGAAGCCCCAGCACTGCGTGAAACGTGACCGTCAGCAGCAGAAGAAATTGGATAATCGGCTTGTAGGTAAGTGTCAGGTGCAATGCGAGAAAGAAAATGATGGCCAGTGCAGATAGTCTCTGCCAAATCCAGGCCCACATTCCAACAGGTGTATTTCTCCACCGATAGGGGTCCTGTTCCCCGTGCCGAAGAGGTTTTCTGTTTTGAATTGTCGTGTCCTGGCCCATCTTTTCCTCCTGTATGCCATCGCCGTGTCCTTCGGATGCGGTATAAATTGACCGGTTGCAGTCAAATACGAACGCCCGGCGGTTTCATATATGCCAACTTAACGGGTCTTTCCTCAATCAGCGGCTCGCCGCTGTCTGCTTTTCTCAAAAAAAGATTTGTCAGCCATTTATGATCGTTTTGTTCAGGACAATCGGTACGAAAATGCGCCCCGCGGCTTTCTTTTCTCCTTTGGGCGGCTGCCGCCACGATTCTGGACACCTCCACCATGTTCAAAAGATCGATGTAATGGTTCCAGGGCATGTTATAAGGCCTGATCCCCTCTATGCGGATTTTTTGGGTTTCTTCGGCGATGGATTCGATCTGGGCTCTGGCTTCTAAAAGATGCCGCTCATTTCGGGCAACCCCAACTTTATCCCAGTTAAGTTCCCGCAATCGATCCCTGAGCGCATAGGGAGACTCCCCCTTGTGTCGGTCAAAGACAGCCGTATAACGTGCAACGAAGGATTCAATTTGCCCCTTTCTGGTATCAGGCGGCCGTCCTTTCATTTTTGAAACATACTCCGCCATTGCTTTACCCGCCTGTCGGCCGAACACGCAGGAGTCTGCAATGCCATTGCCGCCCAGCCTGTTGGCTCCGTGAACACCGCCTGAATCTTCTCCTGCCACGAAAAGTCGTTCATGTTTCGTTCTGCACCGGGAATCAATCACAGCACCCCCCATCATATAGTGGGCAGTAGGGGAGACAGGTACCGGTTTTCGAGCCAGATCATAGCCGAAAAGCTTGGACCGCTCGCACATTCCCGGAAAATTTGTCTCCACAAATTCAGCCCCCAGATGGGATGCAACGATGTGGACCCCCCCGTGGTCAAATCCCCTGCCGGCCATCATTTCCTGATATGAAGCACGGCTTACCACATCCCTGGTTGCACGTTCCATGTTTTCCGGGTCATAACGCTTCATGTACCGTTCACCCTCTGCGTTAACCAGATGGGCGCCTGCGCCGCGCAGACCTTCTTCCAGCAGAGAGCCGGCCACAACACTGCCGGGAACAAGCAGCCCTGTCGGATGAAATTGCACCATTTCCATATCCACCATTTCAACTCCTGCTCGGTAGAGCATGCCGAGGCCGTCTAAGGACTTCTCCGGTCCGGGCGCGAAGAATCGATAGTGTGTCGGGCCTCCTCCTGTTGCAACCAGGGTTGCGCTTGCTTCGATCACCAGGAATCGTCCGCGTTTTATGTCTAAAATGAGAGCACCGGTCACCTGCCTGCCGCTTAAGTCGGTGAGAAGCTCAAGAGCCCTGTGCTCTTCCAGGACCGGAATGTTTCTTTTCATGATCTGTTCTGTGATGCGGCTGATGATTTCGATTCCCGTAAGATCCCCCTTATGAACCGTTCGATCGAATGACTGGCCGGCAAAGGGTTTCTGGTGGATGGTGCCATCGGGATTTCGGTCGAAAAAACAGCCGTATTTTGTCTCCATCTCTTTTATGGTAGGTGTGGCCTGCTCTACAAGGAGCTTCGCAAGGTCCTGATTGTTTATAAACTGGCCTCCCTTCAATGTGTCGGCAAGGTGTTTTTCATGAGAATCCTCAGGATTCAGCACCACGTTGAAGCCTCCCTGAACCATGCGGCTGCAACCGCCCTTTCCCTGCAGTGCCTTGGTTACCATCAGGATATTCAAATCCGGGTTGGCGTCATGGGCATTGAGTGCTGCCATCTGGGCTGCCGCCCCCATGCCGATGATAAGAATGTCGGTTCTGATAGCTTCTGTGGTGGTCATCTTTCCCTGTTCCTAGAACGAATTCTCTTAACCTGTCTTTTTTGTGGTATCTTTTCGGATGAAATCACAACATAAGGTTTATGTTTTTAAGCGCATCGCCCCGAACGCTTTCGATGTGTTTACGCATCATCGATTCAGCCTCAACTGGATCGCCTTTTTCCATTACTTTAAGGATTTCATGGTGTTCCTGAACGGTTTTTCTTGCTCTGCCAGGCAACACGACGGTTCGCAGCCGGATGATTTGAAGATGAGTGTTTATGGTGTTCATCATGGTTTGAAGCATGCGGTTGCAGCAGGCATCAAGTAATATTGAATGGAACTGTATATCGGCCTGTGTATACCTCATCAAATGTCTGTCTTCATCCGGTACCCCACTTATTTTTTCAAGGCTTTTTCTTAATTTCATAAGCATTTTTTCATCAAGATTCATGGTGGCAAGCCGCGTAACCAACCCCTCTAAGACTTCCCGAATTTCAAGAACCTCACGGATAGTCTCTTCGGATTGTTTCCTTACAAAGGCACCCTTTCGGGGGATGATGGTGATAATTTTTTCATTTTCAAGCCGACACAGCGCTTCTCGAATCGGTGTTCTGCTCACTCCTGTTTCCCTGGCGAGCCTTTCTTCGTTTATTTTTTCACCCGGTTTAACTTCCCGTACTACAATCATGTTTTTGATGATGTCGTAGAGCTGTTCTCTTAGGTTGGTATTTACTATATGCTTATTCATAACTTGACATATTTCTCTTTTTGTATTTTATATATTGTATAATTAATACAATTATATTTTTTCAAAATTATCATGTCAACACAAAGTTTAATACCCTGCAGCGCCGATAAGCGGGATCTTCTCCTTGTTGGGTCGCAGCCTATGGCGAAGCCCAATCGCTTCGACAAGCTTAAGGGTAATGCGCTTGCTGTTTCGGTTCAAACTAAACAGCCTGTTTTAGAATTTTGAAAATTAGAACTCACTCTGTTACGAAGTTGACAAACGATTTACATATCGTGTAAAAAACTGACCCAGCACACGGCTATAGGATGATTTGTAAATGTTTTGTGTGTGATAAACTGTTTCATCAGAAGGAGGTAGGTATGAAAAGAAAAACCGGATCTGGAAAATCATTTTTGTTTTTAACCTTGGTTTTGGCGATTACCCTTATTCCGTTTTCCGCATGGGCAGCCGGTTATCCCCAAAAACCCATCACCCTTGTGGCGCCCTATGGTCCGGGCGGAGCCTCGGATCTTGCATCACGAACCCTGGCAACCGTTGCTCATGCATACATCGGGCAACCTGTTCTTGTTGTCAATAAAACAGGCGCCAGTGGAGCCATGGGCTCCAGTTATGTCAACAAAGCCAAACCAGATGGATATACGCTTCTGCTTGCACGGGTTGGATGCAATGCCGTGCTGCCGGCACTCAATCCCAACCTGCCCTATGAGTGGGATGGATTTACCATGCTGGGTCTGCTGGAATTAAATCCCTTTGTCTTCGTTGTTCATTCGGATTCTTCCATTAAATCCTTTCAGGAGCTGGTTGCCGCCCTGAAAGATAAATCCAAAACCCTCTCTTACAGCACATCAGGGCCCGGTACCATTCTGCATTTCGGCCCCCAGGTTTTGTTCGACCAGATCGGTCTGGGAAAAGATGCTGCAACCATGTTGCCTTACAAAGGGGGCGGTCAGGCGGCAGCAGCCCTTCTGGGGAAGCATGTCGATTTCATGGGGATCAATTTAGCCCCCGTGTTAAGCCACATTCAGGCCGGCACACTGAGAGCGCTTGCAGTGACTACCAAAGAAAGGTATTCGGCCATACCGAATGTGCCGACGGTCAGGGAGCTGGGCTACCCGGCTTTGGAGACGATTATCGGCTGGAGCGGACTCTTTGGACCTCCTAATATGGACAAAGAAGCGGTGGATAAATGGGTGGCAGCGCTGCAGAAGATAAAAAAGGACAAGTCCTGGAAGACACTTACAAAGAAGCTCGGTTCCATACCCTATATCATACCACCGGATGAAACCAAAGCCTTTGTAAGAAAACAGTACAACACGTTCCATGAGCTTGCAGTGAAACTGGATATTCTCGTAAAATAAAGCAGCGGGCATGCTCCCGGTAATTTCCGGGGAACATGAAATGGGTTCAAATTTAAACAGGCTAACGATGGCACAGGTCTTTTCCTTACCGGGCCGGGAGCATGCTCGATCCGTATTAAAGGGTCTTTAAACAAACTTTTACTGCACCTCGGAAATTACAGGGCTCAGCAGGATTTTGCTCCAAGATTTTTTCGTGAACTTAATTGTGAGGAGTGGACAGCTAAGCATATGCACAAGGATTTTAGGAATATTTTTTTAGCATTGGCTTTATTTTTGTTTTCTGTTTTGTCGTTATCTTACATTATACCAAAAGGTATATTTGTTCCCGCAAGCATCAAGATCAGAGTCATGTCTCCTGCTTTTTTCCCGGAAACCATCAGCATATTCCTGGCGCTCATGAGCCTGATACTGGCTCTGCAACATATTGTTTTGTTACGTAGAAGAAAGTACGAGAAATCGATGATGGAACAGTTCGAGCAGCCGGAATCCCAGCAAGATGACTTGCCTCCGTTGCTTAAAACACTCAAGGTGGTTTCAGCAATTGTGCTTCTTTTCCTTTATTACAAGACGGTGACATGGATTGGAATTCTTTACGCGTCTATGCTGTTTTTGCTTTTTTTCTCCGTACTTTATGGTGAAAAAAGGTTTAAAATCACGTTGCCTTTGGCGGTGGCCCTTTCGTTGTTTATTTATCTTTTTTTCACAAAAATTGCCCAGATCCCTTTGCCTAAAGGGAGTTTATTCGAATAAAGGAACCGACTGCACCGGTGAGATTAGACCATGGTTGAAAAATTTCTTATCGGAATGAAAATGTTCGCACACCTTCAAAACTTCGTGGCGATCTTTGCAGGTGTGGCAGTCGGTATTATCACCGGCGCGATTCCCGGCATGACAGGAACCATGGGGGTGGCCCTTGCGCTTCCGTTTACTTTTTATATGGATCCCATAACAGGCATCCTTTTTTTGGTTGGGCTTTATAAAGGTGCTATTTATGGAGGATCTATCACCGCCATACTTATTAAAACCCCTGGAACTCCAGCAGCTTCCTGCACCGTGCTTGACGGATACCCCATGGCCCAGAAAGGCAAGGCCGGAAAAGCCCTGAACATGGCCCTTTATGCATCGGTTTTTGCGGATTTTATTTCAAACATGTCTCTGATTCTTTTTGCGGCCCCTATAGCAGCCTTTGCTCTTCGGTTCGGTCCACCGGAATTTTTCACCCTTATTGCATTTTCCCTGACAATCATAGCAGGGGTATCCGGTAAATCGATCACCAAAGGCCTGATTGCCGGGGGACTGGGCCTTATGGCAGCTACAATAGGAATGGATTTGGTTTATGGATCATCGCGGTTTTCCTTCGGCAGTGTCGATCTTTTGGGAGGGCTTAACTTTATTCCGGTTCTTATCGGGCTTTTCGCCGTTCCGGAGATTTTAAACGAGTACGGCAAAAAATATTCCCCGCAGTTTCAAGCATCGACTCTCGGGGACCGAAAGGTGGCATGGCAGGAATTCAAACGGTGTTTTAAGTCGATTATCCGTGGAAGCCTCATCGGGGTGGTTATCGGCGCCATTCCCGGCATTGGCGGAGCGCCGTCAGCTTTTTTAAGCTATAACGAAGCAAAGCGTGGTTCCAGACATCCTGAAACTTTCGGCAGCGGGGAAATCGAGGGTGTGGCTGCTTCCGAGGCTGGAAATAACGGTGTTTGCGGTGCCACCATGATTCCATTGCTGACGCTTGGTGTACCGGGAGATGTCATCACCGCTGTTCTGCTCGGCGCTTTCATGGTGCATGATTTAAAACCTGGGCCGATGTTGTTTCAACAAAATTTCGGTATTGTGTATGGTATCTTCGTGGGGATTATGCTCAGCTCCATCGCCATGCTGATTCTCGGAAAACTTGGAATACGCCTGTTTGCTAAAATTGCAAATATACCGAAATCTATCCTGTTTCCGGCGGTGCTTGTGCTTTGTGTATATGGTACCTACGCCGTTGATAACAAGATGTTTGATGTGCTGGTGATGATAGTAATGGGCCTGTTCGGATACTTTATGTTTCTTTTTGAGCTGCCTGCAGCCCCTTTTCTCATCGCCTTCATCCTGGGTCCCATGTTTGAGGACAACCTGAGGCGATCGCTGCTCCTTTCGAAAGGCGACCCTTCTATTCTGTTTCGCTCCCCCATATGCTGGGTGTTTTGGTCGTTTACAGCGATTTCTATTTTTTTGATTATCCGCCGGAATATAAGGGAGAGGCATATGGCGGAATTGAAGTAAAGCTTAAAGCGAAGAAGTTGTTTGCCCCGGATTGTAATCTGCCCTATTTTACTTCTTGGGTGTCCAGTAGTATCCGATGGCGGAGCGCCCTGCGTAATCACTTTCTTTTTCCGCACCAAACGCCTGCAAGAATCGTCTTAGACGAAGCTCCATCTTTTCGGCCACCTCGGGATACCGGTCTATCACATTTTCTCTTTCCATCCAGTGTGTTTTCCGGTCAAACTCGGTGGGGGCGGGCACCTTGTAATTTGAATCGATCCTGTAGAGCTCGGGCCCGGAACGGTTAGTTTCCTCTTGCGGTGCGAATAAGTAATAACTCCAGTTTTCATCTCTGATGCGCCAGGAAAGGTTAAAATTGCCGGAAACAGCGTAATCGCGAACTTTCTCCGTTTCTCCCGACATCAATGGCAACAGGCTGTGGCCTTCTATTTCATCAGGGCTGGCGCCCGGAATAAATTTCGTGGCCTCGAATGCCGGGCGTTTTGCATTCGGCCCGATAACCTTGAAAAACTCTAAGATCGTGGGCATGATATCCGTGGTATCCACAAAGGAGTAAATGTGCTTGCCTCTGCCCAAGCCTTCCGGGTGGCGGATGATCAGCGCAATTTGTGCCAGCTCTTCGTAAGGCCAAGGTTCTTCTTTCAAAATCAGTCCTCGCTCACCAATGTACTCGCCATGATCCGAAACAAGAATGACCATTGTGTTATCCCACATTCCCAGATCCTTTACCCTGTCTAAAAAAATCCCAACCCATTTATCGCAAAGGGAAATATCTCCTGCATAAAGCGCTCGAATGTGGGCAACCTCAGCATCGGAGAGGATATCATCATATCCGCCGAACCAGGCAATGGGAGGGCCTGAATATTCCGGTACAGGATAAAGATCCTGAAATTCCTTAGGTGGATCCCATGGTTCGTGTGGATCAAAGCAATCGAGCCAGAGAAAAAGATTGTCTTTTCTTTTCTGGCGCTCCAGCCAATCCATTCCTGCCTTGAGCACCTGAGCAACGAAACGATTTTCATCGTTCTCCCACCAGTCTTCGATCCATTCTGATATGTTTCTCAGATATCTCATGTACCTGTGCTTAACCACTTCTGTCGGCCTTGCCTTTCTGCCCCTGGTACTTTTGACATTTTCGAATAGATCATAATTAACCTTGATGTCCGGATCTACGATATAAGCATCTCCTTCATTTCCCCTGATCCATTGGACAAAATCAAAACCCCTGGCGAAGTTACTGTGCGGAGGGCGGTGCATGTGTTGGGTATCTGATATCAGGGCTGAAGTAAATCCCCGGTTCCATAAGACCTCACTTATCGTATTATCTGTTGGATCAAGAGGCCCCCATCCTTTGCGGGTAAGCGTATATCGGCCGGTGAAGGCCGCACAACGAAAGGGAAGTGTCGGTATCCCCTCTGAATACGCATGTTCAAAAACAGCGCTTTCAGCTGCAAGCTGATCTATGCACGGAGTCTTAATCCATTTATTTCCATAACACCCCAGATGATCTGCTCTTAGGCTGTCCAGCATAATAACTATAACGTTCATTTTTCCGCTCCTTGTTTTTGGCTATTGGCAGAAAAGATTATCAGATATTCTCTTAAAAAGCATATATCACCCTTTAAAATTCAGGTTATTGCTACTAAAATAGGCAGGGGCTGTCAAGTGGATATGAATTACCGCTGGTTGATAATCAGAACGATATCCGCTAAATATTAAGGAGTCTTTTTCCGAGAAAATTCCGAATAGATTCACATATTCGATTAACTGTATTTCCCTGATGAAACTTTTTCTCATACTGCTCTTTATCGCACTTTTCATCTACCTGGTTTTTTATATGACAGCAGGTAATTCTCAATACCCGGAACAGAAAGAAAAACCAGAAGTGGAGAGAAATCATAAAAGCATTTTGATATTAAATGAGCTGATGAATTTAAATGATAAGGAGCTGTACCGGCTAAAGGATGATATTCGGAATATTAAATCATTGCTGGATACCGGAGATACTACTCATTTCCATCAGGTGCAAAAAAAAGGTGTTTTCTCGAAAGTCAGATCGATGCGGCATACAGAAAGGCTTGGGGCAGAAGCTGTTTTGAAGAAAATTAACAAAGATATCAAACGCATTGAGAAAAAAAACATCAGGTTTTGGCAGCCCTATTTTTCAAAAAGAAAAATCATTTTCGTCCAGATCATGCTCATCCTTATAACGGTGCTTGTGATCATCCTCTAAGGTGATTTAAAAAATGAGAAAAAACTTTAAACTAACCATCGAATATGATGGAACCTGCTATCACGGGTGGCAGCGGCAATCAAAGGAACCCACCATACAGGAGGAAATCGAAAAGGCTCTGGAAAGAATGACCGGGCAGAAAATTTTTCTGAAAGGCTCTGGAAGAACCGATGCCGGCGTTCATGCTTACGGCCAGGTGGCCAACTTCCATTGTGAGACCGCCCTGAGCGCCGAAGTGTTCTTAAAGGGACTCAACAGCCTTTTACCGAAAGATATCGTCATTAAAGCATGTGAAATTGTTCCCGAGCACTTCCATGCCCGGTACAGCGCGGAAAGCAAAACCTATGTATATCGAATTTTAAACCGGCACCTGCCTTCGGCTATCGGCCGGCAGTACGCCTGGCATATTCGAACGCCGCTTGATGAACAGGCCATGCGACAGGCCCTTGGTTATATTATAGGCACCCACGATTTCAAGGCATTTGAAGGGGCAGGCAGCCCCAGAGCAAGTACCACGAGAACGGTGATTGAGGCGAAAATTTTCAGAGAGGATTTAGATTATCTGGTGATTCAAATAACGGCAAACGGCTTTCTTCGGTTTATGGCCAGAAACATTGTGGGTACGCTTGTCCATGTGGGCGCTGGAAAACTTACACCCGATGATTTCAAATCTATTCTCATGTCAAGGAACCGCAGACAGGCTGGTGCCACCGCACCGCCGCATGGACTGTTTTTGATGAAGGTTGAATATTGACATTCAAGTTTTGTACCCCCCTTTTATCGCAAAATTGTCAATGAATCTTAAGTCGAATAAAATTTTTAAAGGCAAAATAATTACACCGAAGCTCTTAAGCTGCATCCAATCGGAAACATCGAGCTTAAGGCACAAGGAAAGTGGCGCTAAGTAGCATAAGATCTTGATTGCTATGGTTTAACCGCTTTGTTGACTTCTATTGTGCCGTCATCGAAGGATGGTAAAGTGTATTTTGCCTTTAAAAATTTCATTCGACGCCATCATATAAGGCATTACATGGAAATAGGGAGGTGCGAAACTTGAGTTAACATCTTTTAAAAAAGCAAATTGATACCAGGGATGAAACATGAACCGTAAAGATAAGGAAATCCCGCCCATCATTGATGAGCGGGATCTATTTTTGGCTTGCAGAAACCATTACCTTCTTCCTCGTTTGGATGCTTTGAGAGGATTTATCTTTGATCTGGCTGAGGAAGTTTCTTTTGATAGATGAGATGCCATGTTGCAGTTGCCGGTTTTCCATTTTAATGATGGATCCGGCCATGCGGTGCAATACCAGCCAGAGGAGAACTGCTTTGTACGGTTGCAGCCCTTGCAGTTGTCTATGATCTCGTGGCAGATCCCACCGTTATAGGAACATCCTTTAGCCGTCATAAAAGGACAATCCGTACCTTTTCGGATGGTTTCACAAATCATCGCAATCACCCCCTTTCAGTATATAATAAAAAAAGGCCACAGAAGGCCTTGCATCTGTTGGCCATAAGGTTGCGCAATTTAAACACGCGAAATCGATTTGTCAACAGAAAAAAACAGAGTTGCAGCAATTCTCGGTGAACAATAAATCCGTTTAATTTCACCGGATAACCGAATTTTTACGCGCTCAAAACTCCCATATCCGTGAGTCTAAAACCAAGGCTGGCTGCGGCTTCGAGAATGGATTTATCATAACTCAAGTTTCACACCCCCCCCTGTTTCCATGAAATGCCTTATATGGTGGCGTCGAATGAAGTTTTTTAAAGGTTTGTTGTGTTGGTTCAAAGATCTCTTGATTTTTAATTGAAAAATTGCCAAGTTAACGAGCAAATTCTCAGTGGTTTTAGATTTGTGCCGTAAACAAATGGTAAAATACCCTTAACATATGATTGAATCCAGCTTACAGGTTTCAGACATGGGTTGTTATTCTACAAGGTTTTTAGGCGAAGACTTCAGTTTGATTTCTTCCACGGCCTCTGAAGCTGCCGACTTAATGCCGGCGCGCAGTTAACTTTGTAAAGATAAAGAGTATCTCGTAATGAATGACAGAGTGAAAGCCCTCCCGCAAGACGAATTCGAGTCGATTATCGAAACGGCCGTAGATGTGCTTAAGCTTGAGGCTGAGAGCATCTTGAAGCTTGCACAGAGAGTCGACAGCGGTTTTGTTGATATGGTAGAGCTGATCTGTCATTCTACAGGCCGGGTGATCGTTGGGGGTATCGGAAAATCTGGAATCGTTGGTCGAAAGATTGTCGCCACCTTGAACAGCACTGGGACACGGGCATTGTTTTTGCACCCTGTGGAAGCCATGCATGGTGATCTTGGCATAGTATGTCCGGATGACATCTTTTTGGCGCTGTCCAACAGCGGCGAAACCGAAGAATTAAACGTGCTTTTGCCGAGCATCAGAAACATCGGGTGCAAGATAATTGCACTTACTGGAAATAAGGATTCCACACTGGCCAGGGAAAGCGATATCGTAATCGATGTGGGTGTCGAGCGGGAGGCTTGTCCGTTGAACCTGGCTCCTACGGCAAGCACTACAGCGCTTCTTGCCATGGGCGACGCCCTGGCAGCGGTGTTGATCCAAAAGAAAAAATTTGATTACAGTGACTTCAAAAAGTTTCATCCTGGAGGAACGCTGGGCCAGAGACTATCTCGTGAGGTCCGAGATATTATGCTGACCGGAAACCAGGTTCCTTCTGTCTATGAAGATGCCACGCTGGCAGAGGCGATCAAAGAGATCGATCGTCTCAGTTTCGGTGTAACGTTCATTTTATCGCAAGACAATGATAGGCTAGTCGGGATCATCACCGACGGTGATCTTCGCAGGTTGCTGGCTCAGGGGAAAACCATCGATTCCTTGACGGTTTCGGAAACCATGACTCGTAATCCACGACGGGTTGGGCCGCAAACCCCTGCATATGATGCCCTGAACCTGATGGAAAAATACCAGATAACGGTGCTTCCAATCACAGACAGCTCGGGTAAGGTTCTGGGGCTGTTGCATCTGCATGATATTCTTGGCAAAGGAGAGTTTAAATTTAACGGCACATAGAGATTGGCCATTATGGTCGACCTTTGTAGGACTCAATTTGAGGACATGATGGATATTGAAAAAATTGACACCATGATTCCTTCGCTTGGGGAGAGGAAGATTCCCTCTCCACTCAAAAACAGAGAAGGAGGTGAGCAATTCCAGCGGTATGTTTCGGATGATGACCGTGTGGTCATCGATGTTGATTTGAAATGTATCAACACTATGGCCGAGAAGGGTGTTACAATGCCCTCCTTTGAGCTTGCCGGGCCCCGGGATAAGATTTATTTCGATCCGAGCAAGTTAAAGTGTGCACTGGTTACCTGCGGCGGATTGTGTCCGGGTTTAAACGATATTATTCGATCCGTGGTATTTCAGTTATACCACTGCTACGGCGTGCGAAATATTCTGGGGATTCGGTACGGTCTTCAAGGGTTTATCCCAAAATACGGCCATGACGTGATGGAGCTTACCCCGGCTTCTGTTGTCAATATTCATGAAATGGGAGGATCGATTCTTGGCTCTTCAAGGGGACCCCAGGATATCGAGGAGATCGTTGACAGCCTGGAGCGGATGAACATTGGGATTTTGTTTATGATAGGAGGCGACGGAACCCTGATGGCTGCTACGAAGATTGCGGATGCGATCCTGGAAAGAGGTCTTAAGATCAGTGTTGTCGGGATTCCGAAAACCATTGACAATGACATCCATCTGGTATCCCGATCTTTTGGTTTTGATACAGCAGTGGAGGTGGCCACGCAGGCCATTCGAGGCGCGCATCATGAATCCGAAGGGTATCCCAACGGCATCGGGTTGATCAAGCTTATGGGTCGTTATTCCGGGTTCATCGCCGCTACGGCGGCACTGGCCCAGCAGGACGTCAATTTTGTTCTGGTTCCGGAAGTTGACTTTGATCTCGATGGCCCAAGGGGTTTGCTGGCATCGCTGGAAAGACGGCTGCAGGAAAGAAAACATGCGGTGATAGTGGTGGCCGAGGGAGCCGGTCAGAAGTTTTTTGCAGATGCGAAAAAAGAGGTGGATGAGTCTGGAAACATTAAATTACAGGATATCGGCCTTTTCTTGAAAAATGAGATCTCTGCCTATTTCAACAAAAAAAAGATCCCGATATCTCTCAAATACATTGATCCCAGTTATATGATACGAAGTTTACCGGCCAACGCCAATGATCGGGTTTTTTGCAGCTTTTTAGGAAGAGATGCCGTTCATGCGGGCATGGCTGGAAAGACCAAGCTGCTGCTGGGCCGCTGGAACAACCATTTTGTTCATATTCCCATGATTGCATCTGCCGGAAAAAGAAAACAGATCAGTTCAAACGGTAAACTGTGGTTGAGCGTGCTGGATGCCACAGGCCAGGGTTCCTTGAAGAACGCCTGAACACTACAATTTCGGATCGGCTATCCACGCAGCAGGTGAAATTTCCTCCTATCATTTAGCTTCTATCGCTTTGGAGCCTTCATAAAAACCGGCAATGATACGATGGAAGCAATCAAGCTGCAGATTGCAACGAAGATAAGAGGCAGCCGATAAGAACCGAACTGCATCACCAAATAGCCACTTAGCCAACCGGATATCAGCCCCGCAAACGCCTTTGCCGTATAGGTGATTCCATAGTTTGTCGTGGAATACCTGGCTCCATAGTAGTCGCCGATGGTGGCGGGATATAATGCAAAGGGTGCCCCCCCCAGCAATGCGGCGATAAAGACGATGACGACGAACAGCAGGTGAATATGAGCGAAGGTGACAAAACACAGGATGGAAAGGCCTAAAAGCGTATAGAAAACAACCATGGTCTTTTCCCTTCCGATCTTATCCGATATGAACCCGGCCACAACCCGGCTCAGTCCGTTTCCCAGCGGGAAAAGAACCAAAAGGACTTTGAAGTAACCAGAGGGAAGGTTAAATTCTCTTGCCACCATTTTCATCTGGGCCCCGAACATTAATACAATGGAAACCGTAAAAGTGAATGAAAAATAGATCAGATACCACTGGTAGGTTTTTAGCATCTCAAGGGGTTTGTAGTCCGCAGAAACTGCTTCTGCCCCGGGGTTGGTGTTTTTGGAAGATGCTGGATTTTGATCCGGATATTTATAAAGAAGGCAAAGCGGAATCAGAAACAACAGCATCAAAATGCCCAGATATACCCAGGTTGTCTGCAGACCCTTTGTTTCAAGCAATCGCTGGATAAAAATGTTGAATATGGCGGTACCGGCACCAAAACCGAACACCACAAGCCCGGTTGCAAGCCCCCGCCGATCCGGAAACCACTTGATCGCACAGGCAGCGGAAATTCCGTAAAGAATTCCGACACCGATACCTCCGAGCCCGTAGAAGATATACAGAACCAGGGGGGTGGTTGCGGTTGAACAAAGCAGAAGGCCGATTCCAACCAGGATTGAAGCGGTGAACGCCACCTTTCGAGGACCGTAACAGTCTGCGATATAACCTGAAAACGGTTGAATGAACGTGGCCGAATAGGTGAACACCGTAAAGGTCAATCCTATGGCAGACAGCGTCCAGCTAAACTGCTTTTTAAGAGCGAAGGCAAACAGAAACCAGGAGTACTGGTAAATGCTGATAATCATCATGATGACAAATGCGGCGATGATCAATATCCATCGATAGCGACCGTCTGTGAGGTGTTGTGGTTCCATAGCATCCTTTTTGATTTCTAAATTAAGCAATTGCAAACTACAGTTAGACGTTTACCCTTGATCTGTCAAGACATTTTGCTTAACATGGGTTTACGGAAAAACTGCTAAGGATAGATCATGTTTTCATGAACGATAAGACAAAAGATAAAGAACACTCCGATAGCCGTTCGGTTGCACCTGCGATCTTTCTTGAAAAGGTTTGCTTTTCTTATCTGGGGGAAGAAATCTTTAAATCCCTTGATTTCAAGGTGGAGGCTGGGCAGTGGACCTGCCTGATAGGACCAAGCGGTGTAGGAAAATCAACCTTGCTTCAACTGATTTCCGGAAGCCTCAGGGAAGGCTTTTCGGGCAACATATGGTTTGGCGAGGGCAGCAGCGGAAACGGAATTACCGCCTGGATGGCACAAAAAGACCTGCTTCTGCCCTGGCTGAGCGTACTTGATAATGTTTGTCTGGGGGCGCGATTAAGAGGCAACCTCACAGATGATGTACGGCAGAAGGCTGTCTGTCTTATTGAGGATGTGGGTCTAAAGGCCTATATCGATGCGCTTCCATCCACTCTGTCGGGAGGAATGCGCCAGCGGGTGGCCCTGTTGCGCACGTTGATGGAAGACCGGCCCGTTATCTTAATGGATGAGCCATTTTCCGCCCTGGATGCGCTGACCCGGCTTAAGCTCCAGGACCTGGCCGCTCGCCTCGTTAAAGGGGCAACCGTGTTGATGGTCACCCACGATCCCCTGGAGGCCCTTCGGCTGGGACATCGGATTCATGTAATGACAGGAAGGCCTGCGCAGATGAGCGAAGCTCTGATTCCCCCCGGATTACCGCCCCGCAGGCCCGGCGATCCTGAAGTTATCTCTCTACAGGCGAAATTACTCGAACGGCTGGAGGCAGGTCTTAACGCATGAATCTGAAACGGTTGATTATTATTGCAACAGGACTTGTTTTTATGTGGCAGGGGATCGTTTTTCTCACCGGTGTGCCCCATTATATTCTGCCCGGCCCGCTGCGTGTTGCCGAAGCGGCTTTTTTGAACTGGGACACACTGCTTTCGCATGCGCTGACAACATTATTTGAAGTTATACTTGGACTGCTTCTAGGAACGGTTATCGGCGCTTCATGCGCTGTATCGATGATGGCCTCCAGGGCTGTTATGCGCTGGCTTCTGCCGGTGCTGGTGATCAGCCAGGCGGTTCCTGTTTTCGCTCTCGCTCCCATACTTGTTCTATGGCTGGGTTATGGGATGAGCTCAAAGATCGGCATGGCTGTTCTGATTATTTTCTTTCCGGTTACAGCGGCTTTCTATGATGGAATGCGAAGCACCGAGCCGGAGTGGCTGGAACTTGCCCGCGTTATGGATGCCACGCCGCTATCCATTCTCCTGCATATTAGGATCCCTGCAGCGATGCCTTCTTTTGCTTCCGGTTTGCGTGTGGCAACGGCCGTTGCTCCCATCGGCGCGGTTGTGGGCGAATGGGTTGGTTCCAGCAGCGGACTTGGGTTTTTCATGTTGCACGCCAATGCGCGCATGCGGATAGATGTGATGTTCTCTGCACTGGCCGTCCTTGCGGTCCTTGCGGTGGGACTTTATTTTATCGTGGATAAAACCATGACCAAAATCGTTTACTGGCAAAAAGTGGAAGAAACAGGGGAGGAACCATGAAACCATTTATCATCACATTGCTCAGCCTCATGTTAATCCTTTGCGGCAGTGTAATACAGCCTGCTGCAGCAGGGGAAAAGGTGATTGTTTTGCTTGACTGGTTCGTGAATCCGGACCACGGCCCGCTTTACGTTGCCCTTGAAAAAGGGTATTTCGCCGATCGCGGATTGACCGTTGAGTTTAAGGTGCCATCCAATCCAAATGATCCCCCAAAGCTGGTTGCGGCTAAGAAGGCGGATCTTGCGGTATCCTATCAGCCTCAGCATCACCTTCACATCGATCAGGGGCTGCCCCTGGTGCGCATTGCAACCCTGGTGGCCACTCCGTTAAACTGCCTCGTGGTGCTGGCAGGGGGTGATATCCGCGAAATAGCGCACCTTAAGGGCAAAACAGTGGGATATTCGGTGAGCGGATTTGAAACGCTGCTGCTTAAGGTGATGCTTGAGCGTCATGGTGTTGACTTAAAAGACATACGGCTGGTCAATGTCAATTTTTCACTATCTCCATCCTTGCTGTCCGGAAAAACCCACGCAGTGATCGGGGCCTATCGAAATTTTGAATTGAATCAGATGGATCTTGAGGGTCATCCGGGACGCGCATTTTACGTGGAAGAACACGGCATCCCGTCCTATGATGAATTGATCCTGATTGCCCATCGCGAGCGCATCGGTGATCCGCGCTTTAAAAAATTCGTGGAGGCCATGGAAGCAGGGGTTCAATACCTTATCAACCATCCTCAGGAAAGCTGGAAGTTATTTATCCGCGGCAGAAAAGATCTTATAAACGAGTTGAACAGGCGCGCCTGGAAAGACACTATACCTCGATTTGCATTGCGCCCGGGTGCACTTGATCGAACACGGTATTTGCGGTTTGCAAGGTTTCTTAAAAACGAGGGAATGATCAAAGAAATCCCGCCGCTTGAAACCTGGGCAGTGGAATTACCCTGAGGGGCAGCTTGCTGTGGTGAGGCTAATTAGGGCATGAGGGTTCAAGGATTGAAGACTCTGCAGGCCTGCGGAACGGAATCTGCGCCGAGTCAGGTCGTAGTCTATGGAGAAAGCGCAATTCGTTCCCACAAGCTGCAGGGAATCTTCCTTCTGTAAGGAAACGATCAAATTTTAGACTCGCTCGCTCCTCCCGCAGCCCCGATAAGTGGGATCTTCGCTACACCTCGACACGCTTCGGGGGATAACGATATACTCAAAAAAAGCAATACTCTGAATACAGAAGGGTGTAAGGTTATGCTTCAGACGTTAATTTGGTATTATACGTTTGACATTAGCTTCAATATTTGATTTCCTGAATTTTATTTACTATTTATTTTTTATGTACAACTGCTGAACAGCAAATTAGCGCGGCAAAAGGACACATATATGACGTCAAACGACGATCTGCCGAATATACTGGTCATCTATGCCGATCAAATGCGAGCCGACACCATGGGATGTGCAGGCAACCCTGTAATCAAAACCCCTTATTTAGACCGTATGGCCCAGGAAGGCGTTAGGTTCACAAATGCGTTCGTATCTTATCCGCTGTGTTGTCCTTTCCGGGCATCTTTTCTAACCGGAAAATATGCCCATGCAAACGGCATGTATGCCAATCATTTTCCCATTGATACCAACCAGACCTTCATGGCGCCGGTGCTGAAGGAGAAGGGATATCGAACCGGTTATATCGGTAAATGGCACCTGGATGGTGGCCCAAAACCCGGATTTGTTCCCCCGGGCAAACGGCGCCTCGGATTCGACCATTTTGTGGGTTTCAATAGAGGGCATTACTACATGCGAGCGGTCTACTATCGGGACACCGATCAACCCATTCACTGCCCGCGATATGAACCGGACTTCCAGACCGATCACCTTATTGAATATATGCAATCCTGCATCGAGCAGCAGGACAACCGGCCCTTTTTTGCTTACATCTGCTACGGTCCTCCGCACTTTCCCATGGACATGCCGGATTATCTGAAAAACCTGTATTCCCCAGAAGAAACAGTCCTTCCTCCCGGTGTGCCTGACCCGGAAAAGCAAAAAGAGGTACAGCAACTGAAACTGGAAATGGATTGTGCTGGGGATAAAAAAGCACTGCCAAAAAGCAAAACAGCCGGTGAGACAAAGGATCCCTTTGAGCCGGAAACCGAGCAGGAAATCCGTGAGTTTATCTCTCGGTACTATGCCATGGTCACAAATATCGACCACAACGTAGGGCGCATTTTGAATTTTCTTGATCGTAAGGGAATATCCCGCAATACTCTTGTTATTTTCATGAGCGATCACGGCGACATGTTCGGCCAGCACGGGCATTACTGCGGCATAAAACGATCGCCATACAGGGGATCGATGCAGGTGCCGTTTATCGTACGATATCCCAAAAGGTTTCAAGGCGGAAGGACGGTTTCTTCTCTCATCGACGTTGCTGTGGACAGTATGCCGACCCTGCTCGAAATCTGTGGCATTGAGATTCCGGAAGGCGTCCATGGAATCAGCTATCTCTCCCTTTTAGAGGGGGCGGCCGAAAATACACGGGATGCTGTTATGTATGAAATCATGAAACAAACGGACGGGGGGCCCGGAGATTATGTTCCCGTTCCAGAACGGGGCATTCGCACCCTTAAATGGCTTTATGTTCGAAAGCCTGACAGAGCCAAGTATCTGTTCGACCTCGAAAACGATCCCGATGAAATGAAAAACCTCATCCACGAAGAGAAATATCGCCCGATAATAGAAAAGCTGGACAGGGCGATAGAAGAGCACATGCAGCGTACCGGGGACGACTGGAAGCTGGAGGCGAAATTCCCGCCGCCCGATTTTCTTACCCATGCAGAGGCGGATACCCGCCTGGAAAAGGAAATACTGAAAAAGGCCGTCGTGGAGCCTTAAAAGATTCTCGATATCTTTACTTAAACCAAGCTGTTTTTAGTGCGTCCTTGAGAGGAAAAGATCAACAAGCCCATAAGGCGCGTTACAGCATAATGCATATTTCCGCCAAGGATCGATTCATTAATTACTATCCCTTGATCCCCGTCATCACAATCCCCTTGGTGAAGAACCGCTGACATGCGATGTATATTATGGTCAGGGGTAGCGCCGAGATAGCGGTTGCCGCCATCAGTTGCCCCCAGGGGGTTACTTCGCTTCTCATGCTGGCAAGCCCCACCATGATGGTCATGATTTCCGGTTTGTTGATTACCACAAGGGGCCACAGGAAATTATTCCAGCCCGCTGTAAATGTGAGCACAGACAGCGCCCCCACGGCGGGCATGCTTACGGGCAGCACAATCCGCCAAAGCACCTGAAACCAGTTGCAGCCATCGATACGTGCGGCATCTTCAAGCTCAGCGGGAATATTCAGGAAAAACTGCCGCATCAAAAAGACACCGAAGAACTGTACCACGTGAAGAATGGCGATGCCCTGGTAGGAGTTCAGCAGTCCAAGGGCTCTTACGATGATAAACGACGGGATCAGGGTAACTTGAATGGGTACCATCATGGCGCCAAGGTAAAGCACGAAAAGCACCTCGCGGCCCCAGAAACGAAGCCTGGCAAAAGCATAGCCCGCCAGAACCGCAGTGGTCACTGCGCTGACGGTCTCGATGGCGGCCACGATAAACGAATTGAGCAACCAGCGGCCCAGAGGATAATCGTTCCAGGCCTCTGCGTAATTCTCCCATCGAATAGTGCCGGGTATGAGACTGTTCAGCAGTCCAACCCTGAACATGTCCTGTTCGGTTTTAAGGGAGGTTATTATCATCCAAAGATATGGCATAAGCACGATCAGTGCACCGACAATCAGGAATGAATAGAGAGTTCCTCTTCTGATAAGGTCCTGTTGTTTTGCGGAACCCTGGGCTTCGGCTCCGGTTCGGCGAAGCATTTCAACATGATCGCTCATCGGTAGATCTCCATTCTCTGTTTCATAAAGTAGAACTGCAGCAGGGTGACACCAAAGACGAAAACAAAAAGAACATAAGCAACAGCGCTGGCATAACCCAGACGGAAAAACGAAAATGCCTGTTCATAAAGGTAGAGCACGATTACGTTGGTTGTGCCCACCGGCCCTCCGCCGGTCATCACATAAATCACGGCAAAGGCGTTTTGTGTAGCCCTGATGGTGCCTAAAACCAGCACAAAGAAAGTGGTGGGCATCAGCAGCGGAAACGTCACATGCCGAAAGACTCTCCAGGGCCCACAGCCGTCGATGCGGGCGGCCTCCTTGAGCTCATCGGGGATTCCCTGAAGTCCGGCCAGATAGATGACGGTGAAGTATCCAACCTCCCGCCATGAAAACGTCAGGATCACCGTGGGCATGGCCCAGAAAAGGTCGGCTCCCCAGCCGGGGGTCGGCAGATTAAGAGAGCGGAGTATCTGGTTGACGATGCCGTATTGAGGATCTAGAATCCACAGCCAGATGACGGCGGTGGCAACCAGAGAGGTCACCACCGGCGAGTAATAAATGCTGCGAAATACCGTCGTTCCCCGAAGTCCCTGGTTCAAAGCCAGCGCCAGGGTGATGGAGCCGATCAGAACTAAAAAGAGATCCCCAACAATGAAGATTATGGTATTGAGAATGACTCTCAAAAATTCTTGGCTTTCGAAAAGCTCTCTGTAATTGGCAAGACCGATATAAACCGGCTCCGGATCAAGGGGGTTCCAGTCATAAAAGCCCAGATAAAAAGAATAGAACACCGGCCAGACGATGAAGATGCAAAAGAAAACAAAAGACGGCAGTACAAACAGTGCCCCGTAACGGGCCCGCTCCTCTCGAACGTAGGATACGATCCCCTCCCGGAGGTAATTTATGCTGCGGTTGACAATTTTAAACACCCCCTGATCCTCCTGACTGTTGGGTACCTCCTATGGTCGAATTAATCATATAGTAAAACGGCCTGTCCGCATGATTTAAGTATCTAATGGCCGTGCCTTTTGGGTCGGCTTGCAACAACGTGGTAAACCCATTTTGGAGATGCATATAGTAGGTAAAATTTACCCGGCCGCTGCTGCCGCCCCGGTACCGGATGCTTCGGAGCCGGGGCGGGCATCTTATACGGATAATTATTAGGGTTTATAAGCCCAAACGCTTCCGCTCGCGGTTCAAAATGCGCTGGCAATCGACTGCGGCTTTATCAAGTGCTTCTTTGGGTGTTTGCTTCCCGAACGCCACCGCTTCGATGGCTTTGGCGAGCCGGGTTGAGATCTCCTGAGTCCCGGGGCCGTAATAGGACAGCGCTGCGGTTTTTTGACCTTCCAGATATGCGTTCACAAGAGGGTTCTTTTCTTGATATTCTTTCCAGCTTGGGGTCTCGCGGTATGAATACCGGGCAGGCAACTGGCCGAAGCTGATGTTCCAGAAGGCGGCGTTTTCCGGGTCCAGACCTATGAATTTGGTAAACGCCCAGCCGGCCTCTATGTTTTTCGCCTTTTTCAAAACCATGATCGTGCCGAAGCCAACAGGCACCTTGCTGCCCTTGGGGCCTTTCGGCATCCTGGCCGTTCCGGCTTTAAACTTGGCAGCGGCTACCCGTGCAAGCGTGGCCGGGAAGGAAAACATGGATCCTACCTTGCCGGTAAGAAAGTCGTTGAGCATGATCGTCTCTGTTACCTGTTTTACCGGCATGACTTTGCGAACGCGAATGAGGTCATGATACCATTTAAGCGCAGCAACACCATCCGGCGAATTGAAGACCACTTCCTTGCCGTCGTCTGAGACAACCTGTGAGCCAAAGGCCCAGAGGATGGCCTCGAAGAAAAAGCCGCCGGTATTATGGGTGGGGGCTGTCATGACATAGTGTCCCCAGATTTGCTGGCTGGGTTTGGCGATTTTGGTTGCGGCCTCAAGCAGCTCCATGAGAGTGGTCGGCGGCCTTTCAGGATCCAGTCCCGAGGCCTCATAAAGCTCCTTGTTGTAGACCAGGGCCAGGCACCCGCTGTTGACCGGCATGGCATACATTTTCCCGTTTCGGGTGACCGCCTGCTGTACGGCGGGGATCCAGTCATAGGTGCCGATTTTGGGTTCAAAATCGTCAAGGGCAACAGCCTGTCCCCTGTCTATGAAAAGCGAGTTGAGCACAGGCCCCCCGAGGCGTACGGCATCCGGCGGCTCACCTCCGGCGATGGCCGTGGCAAGCTTGGTGGGCATCTCCGGCTGTGGGACCAGTACGATGTTCATGTCATATTTGTCTTGTGAGTTGCGAAACCGGGCAATGACCTTTTTAAAGTTGTCGGCCTGGAACGGCTGGTTGAACCAAAATGTACCGATGCTCTTTTTGGCTGCAATCAGGAAATCGGGTGCCAGCATTCCCAATGCGCCGCCGCCTCCCAATGCGAGAGCCGAAGATTTAATGAATTTCCGTCGTGTGAATAGTCCGGCCTTTGACTTTTCTTTCATTTTCATTACCTCCTTTCTATCGGTGGTTCTGACATTGGTAAATCAAAGAGTTCTCGGTGAATTAAGATATCCTGAGGACTCACCCAGAATGCCCGTTGTGGATCGAGCCATGGTCGGCACTTCGACAAAAAAACGGCCAGCATCTTCTAAAACTTGCCATTTTGCGTGTTTTTTCTACTCAAACACAAAATTCGAATCGATCATTCTTAAAAGAGGTTTTCAACGATGGGTTTATAGATTACTCTGCTGCCACGTCCGTCAAAAGGACTTTTATGTGTTCCGCAAACTTATAGAAACGAAACATAATGAACATATGAGTTGCTTATAGATTTTAAATCCCTAAAGCAAGGCACCATAGTTGTCAAGAACTATTTCAACTTGACAAGTCACCGTGTGGCTTATTATCAATGAAGAAAAACCGCTTGTTGATTGTTTTGGTTTGCTGCAAGTGAAATTACAGGAGACCCCGTGTCAGGAGAAAGCCCGAACATCCTTTTTTTCTTTCCGGATCAACACCGTGACGACTGGCTTGGATTAAACCCGGATCTGCCGCTTCGAACACCGAACATAGATCACCTGGTGGAGTCTGGGGTGCGATTCACCCGGGCATTTTGCCCATCTCCCCTGTGTGCACCCTCACGGGCCTGTCTTGCTTCCGGGAAAAGCTACGAGCAATGTGCTGTAGTCGACAACAACCAGAACTACCCTCTTGAACAACCCACCTACTATCAAAAACTAAACGACCCTCGTCTTCCAAACGAGGGTCGTTTAGTTTAAGGGGTCTTCTTGAGGGCAGACGAACCACTTACCGTGATTACATCATAACTGGGCTAAAAGAATGGAGAGCGGTTTTCGATGGTCGATACAAGCTTGTGTTAAGAGAAGGAAAGCAGCCATTGCTTTTTGATATGCAGTGTGACCCAATGGAGGATAGAAACATTGCACAGGTTCATCCGAAGGTTGTAGAAAGGCTGACTTATTTGATAAATCCATAACAACAAATCGGTAAAGATCAAAAGCCTTGTTTTGCTGAGAACAGTTACCGAGCAATAGAGATATCAACAGGAAAGATCACCATGAAGGATAACCGACCCAATATCTTGCTTCTCATGGCCGATCAGCAACGGGGTGATTGCCTGGGCATCGAAGGCCACCCTGTGTTGCAGACCCCACATCTTGATTACCTCGCTGCAACGGGGGTGCGGTTCAGCCGTGCCTATAGTGCTTGTCCGGTTTGCATACCAGCGCGCAGGACGTTGATGACCGGCAGGAAACCCGCCAATCACGGGGTTCTCATGAATTACCATACATGGCTGGATGGTCCGACAATGCCGGGCGAACTATCCAAAGCAGGTTACCAGACCCATCTTGTGGGAAAACTTCATCTTTGGCCAAAGCGAAAATTATACGGGTTTAACAGTGCGGATTGGGCCGACAGTCCCCATGAACGGGAGCGGGTAGATGACGATTACATTCGGTTTTTGCGGCGGGAAGGGATTACCGAGACACGACCAGGGGTTGTTTACGGGGCCCACTGGAACGGCTGGAATGCACGGCCATGGCACCTTGAGGAACGATTGCACTTCTCTAACTGGTGCGCCCAGAGTGCAATGGATTTTCTTGAACGCCGTGACCCTACAGTTCCGTTTTTTCTTAAAGTAAGTTTTCACCAACCGCATCAACCCTGTACCCCGCCCCAAGTTTACTGGGACCGGTATATGAACATGGATCTACCGGAACCTTATGTCGGCCAATGGGCCAAGGTTTTCGACAAGCCCCAGCGGGGCTTGCCCATCGATAGCTGGCGTACGGCTCTGGAGCCTGTTGTGATGAAACAATACAGGGCAGGATATTATGGCACCATCAATCATATCGATGATCAGATTGGACGGATACTTAAAGAACTTCCTGTAAATACCATCGTGATTTTCATTTCAGACCACGGCGATATGCTGGGAGATCATCAGTGGATCCGAAAGCGTACCGCTTACGAACCCTCTGCCCGCATTCCCTTTTTGATACGATTCCCACAGGAAGCTGACATTGAGCAGGGAAGAGTGATTGATGAGGTCGTTGAATTGATGGACATTATGCCGACCGTACTGGAGGCTTGCGGCATTTCCATCCCTGAAACGGTGGATGGAATGAGTCTGTTTCCTTTGCTGCGAAAACAAAACATTAAATGGCGTCGATATTTGCATGGAGAATGCTGCGATATCCCCAGCCTTAACAGTGGCATGCAATACCTGACAGATGGTAAAAAGAAATACATCTGGTTCCCGGGTTCGGGGACCGAGCAATATTTCGATCTGCAAGCAGATCCAAGAGAGATGACAAACCTTGCGGGACAAGCCGATTGCAGAGATGAAATTGAATACTGGCGTTCTGTTCTGATCAGCGAGCTTGCGGGCCGCCCAGAGGGGTTTACCGACGGAAAGCAGTTAAAAGTCTTAGGCAAACCGACTCCTGCCTGGTTGCCAGGTTACGAACAGCAACGGTTTCTATAAATACCGAACCGAAGTTTTGCAGCCCTAATCCTTTGAAAAAACTAATCTCACTATCTTATATTTAAACTGATCGGTTCCAGGTTCAGGGTTCGGGGTTATAGGGTTACAACCAATTGAAACTGCTCATGGTATGGAGCGGAATCTAGAAAATTCATCATAAACAAATGGGTTAAATAAGATTATGACACAACACACAGGTACCCTTTTAATATGTGGCATTTGGGGGTTTTGACCCTGAACGCGGAACGATGAACCGCTTAACCTATGTTATATTAAAGGAGGGAAAAACATGAATTTTATCATTATCTGCCTAGATAGCCTGCGTCGGGATCATTTGGGTTGTTACGGCAACGATTGGATCAAGACTCCGAACCTGGATAAATTCGGTTATGAGAATATTATCTTTGACAACATGTATCCCAACGGTATTCCCACGCTGCCGTTTCGTCGCGGCTTGATGCAGGGAAGAAGGGTGCATCCCTTCCGGGATAACGTTCCTTTGCATCCAAACAACGTCCACACGCTGTTGGGCTGGCACGGGCTGTCGTTCGAATATCCAACCTTTCAGGAAATTCTTCAGCACAAGGATTATGTAACCGGCATGATAACCGATGTTTTCCACTTCTTTCCTCCGGATATGAATTTTCACATCGGCTTTGATTCTTTTATCTTCATCCGGGGCAACGAGGGAGATCGGCTTCATATGGGAGGAACCCGTCGCAGGGATTTCGCTGAATACCTCTACCCGGCGCTTGAGGGAACCGCCCAGCAGAAATATCTTGAACAGCACATGCGAAATCAGGACGGATTCCGCAGCGAGGAAGATTATTTCGCAGCCCAAGTATTCCGTACCGCTGAAAAATGGCTGGAACGCAATGCACGATATTACGAGAATTTTTACCTCTATATCGACAGCTTCGATCCTCATGAGCCCTGGGATCCTCCAAGAGAATACAGGGAAATGTATGATCCCGGCTATGAGGGCCGGGAGTTGATCCTCCCCCAACAGGGCAGGCTGGAAGGAATTTCCGAGCGGGAATTGAAGCACATCAAAGCGCTTTATGCCGGGGAGGTCAGCATGGTGGATCGATGGTTCGGGCACTTTATGGAAAAATTTTACAATATGGGACTGGATCAAGACACGGCGGTTGTAGTGGTTTCAGATCACGGCCATCCACTTGGAGAACACGGCCTTATCCGAAAAACTCCACCTGCACTGCGCTGGAATCTTCTGGATACGGTGATGATGATGAGCCTTCCAAAGAAAAAGCCGGCCGGTATGCGCATCGAAGGTATTGTCCACGAATACGATATTGCACCTACACTGCTTTCATTGGCTGGCATTGAGAGGCCTGATTCGATGAATGGACTTGATTTCAGCGGCCTTCTAGACGGAACAACAGATAAGATCCGAGACTACGCCTGTGGCGGTTACAATGACCATGCTTATATAAGAACACCGGAGTATTACTATCTGGTTAATCTGCAGGATATAAAGCAGAGATATCTTTTTGACCTTAAAGTGGATCTTAAAATGACCAGCAATGTCGCCGAGCAGCTCCCGGAGGTGGCTGCGGAAATGCATAAACTGCTAGAAGAGAATCTGGATGGCTGGACACTTCCGGAAAAGGTCGGCCAATCCGGCTATCATAGACCCGCAAAACCCTTTAAAATAAGGAAACGCCCGTATACTTCGGTATTCTAAAGGCTTACACAACAGGTTAAGCCGAGACTTACATAAAAATTAATTCAGCGAGGTTTTTGAAACCAGCCCTCAAGCCCCTTCTTAAGCGTTTCCTTCAGCAGGGTTTCCACCTGTTTGGCCGGATCTTCCTGTTGCTCAGGCCGCTGTAAGGGGGCTTGTTTCGGGGTGGGAGCGGGCTTATGTTCCTTTATATAATGCTTTTCAAGAATCTTAAGGAGTCCTTACTGTAAGATTAGGTTTTACCTCAAGGTTGCCTATGGGGCCGCTGATGGTAACCGGAATCGGATAATTTGGCAGATCATGGAGTTCGCAGCAAAGGGGATTTTAAACTCAGCCCCTTGATGACGCCGATTCCGTCAGTAAACACCACTAAACCCCCTAGCTCGGAAAACACGGTGCGGTCAGAAGAATCCTTTTTACCCCGTTAGAGAAAGCCACCGACTCCTGTCGGTTGTATAGATAATTCCTTATAGATGGTGGTTTAATGCCACCATCTATAGTCGTTAGAGAACATCGCTCTCTAACGGGGTTTACTGTCTTCCATATTGATCTGTTCAAGCGATTAAAGGAAAACCCCAAGACCGAGGGGTTGCCCGCAGCGATGGTGAGCACCTTTGATTCCAAGGAAGATGTGGTCAAAGGGTTTGAAGCTGGAGCATCCGTATATCTATCAAAAAATACAGCAACCGATAAGTTGTTACCCCCTGTTAAGGAAGAGGCTCATCTTGGCCGCGGATCAAACCCAAACCACGATTGTCTCATCTCTCCGCCCGTTTTGCCAACTCCAGGACGGTTCTTAGCAGCACCTGACATCCGTCGGCCGCTTGATGCGGTTCGATCCATTCCTGCGGGCAATGACTTTTGCCTTCTTTGCACGGCACAAAAATCATCCCGCATGGAACAAATGGTGCAAAGCTCTGAGTATCATGCCCGGCACCGCTGGGCATGCGGATATAGGACATACCCTCAGCCTCTGCCGCTGTTGCAATGGCATCGATCACTTGTTCCGACAGCTTAACGCTGTCTTTTTCATAAATGGTTTTCATGGTGCATCCCTGTTGAGAGCCCACCCATTCATGAAGAACATCACGAATGGCAACCATGTCTTTTCGCTTCATGGAACGAAGTTCCACGATGAACGAACAGTTACCCGGGATGACATTGGTTGCTCCGGGCTCAACCGTCACCTGCCCGATGGTGCCCACCATTTCCTTGCTTCTGGCACGAACCCACTGGGGAAGAAGGGTAAATACAGGCGCTGCTTTTACAAGCGCATCATCTCTGAGATGCATGGGGGTGGTTCCTGCATGATTGGCTTCTCCTTTTACGGTGACGCCGTATCGGTAAATGCCCACGATACCCGTTACAGCGCCTATTTGAATCCCTTCGGTATACAGGCGGTTTCCCTGCTCGATATGAAGCTCCAAAACGGCTTCAAAGATTTTTGGGTCTCGAGCAGCCTCCCCGATACGCTCAGGATCTTTTCCCATACGTTTCATGTCTTCAGAGAAGGGGGGTATCCCTTTTGCCTTTGACACATAAATCTCTTTGGCTGTGAGCTGTCCGATCATCGCCCTGCTGCCGACGGTGCCGGCATTGTGGGCCGCTTCTTCATCACTGAAATTGATAACTTCGATATCCCAGGGCAGTTTGATTCCGTGCTCTTTAATAACCCGTGCACACTCTAAAGCAGCCACAACACCAAGTGCACCATCGAACATTCCCCCGCTGGGCACTGTGTCCAGATGAGATCCGATAGCCAGAATTTTTGCCGGTCGTGTCTTTGCGGTTTCCAGTAATCCTATTATATTGGTTGCAGCATCGATCCGGACATCCAGTCCCGCTGATTTCATTTTTTGGCTCAACCATTCTTTGGCCTCCAGATCCGCATCGGACAGGGCCGTACGGGTCACCCCGCGGCCCTCGCTGTAACCGATTTTGCCAACCTCGTTAAGATCAGACCAGAGGCGATCGGCACTGATTTTTATTTTGTTATCATCTTCCATCAATCTTCCTCACGTCTTGCCGGGACGAACCGCCCGTATCCTGGTTGTACTGTAAGCGTTTTACCGTCGTAAATCGTTTTACCCCGCAAAATGGTGCGAACCACTCTTCCTTTGATGGCCATGCCCTCGTAAGGTGTCCAGCCGACAGAAGATTGTAAGTCCGCTGCATGAAGCCGCCAGGATGCCGAGGGGTCGATAATCGCAAGATCGGCGTCTGCTCCTAATGCGATGTGGCCTTTTCTCGGATAGAGCAGAAATCGTCTAGCGGGTGCTTCAGACAGCACCTGGGCAAGAAGCACAGGGGATATGTTTCTTTTGTCCACTCCCTCACTGTAAAGCAGTGCCAGCATAGTTTCAACACCGGGAGCACCGGAAGAGTTTTCGAAAATATTGGCAGCCTGTTTTCTTGAAAGCGGCCAGGGAGCATGATCCGAAGAGACAATATCGATTAAACCGCAATTTAAAAGCTCCCAGAGTTCTTCCTGATCTTCCCTTTTACGGACAGGAGGATTGATCTTTGCAAATGCTTTCAGTCGATCCATATCCTCTTCGTTTAAAACAAGATAATGAGGGCAGGTTTCCAATGTGATATCGACTCCTGCGTCCCGGTAATGTTCAATGAGGTGCACGCTTCGGGGAACGGAAATGTGATAGAAATGAAGGTGAACCCCTGTCCAGAAGGCAAGTTCACACAGCTGTAAAACCGGTAGGGTCTCACTTACAGGCGGGCGGGATTCACAATGGGCCTTCGGGTCGGTTTTTTTCTGTTTGATGAATTGTGCAATCCTCCGTTTAATGATATCATCGTTTTCTGCATGGAATCCTACCGGTACGCCGTGCCTTGCAATAACGGGAAGCACATTCATCAGAACCCCATCTTCTATTTTAGGGAACCGAACGGGATCGGCTTCATTTACCGACAGCTTGAAACCGCATATTCCCATCTCAACCAGAGAGGCGATATTATCTGTGTTTCCATCCTTTTCCACAGTCCCCAGCAGTGCCACATCCACTGTTGCGTGTTGCCGAATCAAATCTACTTTTTTTTCAAATCGTTCAGGGGATGTTAACTTGCCGGCATCGTCGTACGGCATTTCCACTATGGTTGTCACACCCCCTGCTGCCGCTGCCCTTGTGGAGTGTTCAAATCCCTCCTCAGGGTAGCTATACGAATGAACATGAGCGTCCACGACTCCGGGGAAAATCAAACATCCCTGTGCATCAACGATCTCTTCTGCTTCCGGAAGGTCACGACTTCCGTAAAGCCCGACAATCAATCCGTTTTTAATACCCACAGAGGAATTTTTCGCCACTTCGAACTGAAGCACAACATCCCCTTTAACAAGAAGGTCCAGTTTTGAACTCATATGAAACTCCTTTCCCTGCACTTAAGAGACTTGCTCATGGAATAATGCTGCCTGTGTGTGTCTGCATGCAGACAAGGAATGATATGATAATCATGTTTTGATGAAAAAGGAAAATAATCACTTTAGAATTTCTTGTATTCTTAGCAACATGACGATGGCATGTCAATGCGATAAAATTTCCCTTGACATCAAACTGCAAATCCAAATATTGTCTTTAACGGGTTTGTAAGGATAAATCCTTAATACCATTGTTTATTGTCCCGCTTCGGGGAAGGGGAGAAATGCCTTCGGCTTTTGCCGAAGGCTGTTAGCTTACAACTGACAGCGAATTGTACGAAAAAACCAAAAATTATTTCAAAAAACAAGGAGGTGTGTGATGTCAAACAGAAAAGCAATTAAAATATTGAAAGCTGCACTATCGGGCCTTGTGGTACTCTGTCTTGTTTCTTTCGTTCAGGCCAAGACCATTACCTTTAAGTATTCCGATCACGATCCACCGGGAGGAATGAGAACCGAGTTTCTCAAAAATGTATGGCTTCCTGAAATAGAAAAACAAACCGGGGGAAAGGTGAAGGTGCAGGATTTTTGGGGAGCAGCCCTGTTGAATTCAAAGGAAATATTCAAGGGCATCGCCGATGGAATCACCGACGCGGGTTTTGTGTATCCTGGTCATTATCCAGGACAGCTTGTGGCTTTTACAATATTTAAGCTTTTTCCAAGGGGGCCCAGCAAGTTTGAGAACATGGTATGGTTTTACCACAAAGTCTATGAAGAGATTCCGGAGTTCACCGAAGAGTTGAAAAGGGCGAATCAAAAGACTCTGCTTTTTACAGCCGGTCTGCCTGGAGCATTTACCGGCAAAAACCCTCTGTCCAGTTTGAACGACATCAAGGGAGATAAATGGCGGGCAGGTGACAAGTGGGCTTTGAGATTTCTTAAAAATGCGGGGGCGATACCGGTTTCCGTTCCGTGGGGTGATGTTTACATGGCTCTTCAGACAGGTACCATCGACGGGTGTTTTACCAATTACGACGGACTTCATATGATGAAGTTCGACGAGGTGGCACCCAATCTGCTGGTCTCCAAGGAGCTGTGGTATGCCATGCCGTTTATTCACAATGTGAATCTGGACTACTGGAACGCGCTGCCCAAAGATGTTCAACAGGGAATTCTTAAGGCCTGTGAGATAGCCGAACAGAAGTTCGCCAGGGTCTATGAGAATGCCTTTGACAAAATTATGGCAGAGCAGAAGGCTGCCGGATTCAAGGTCACGGTGATGTCCAAACAGGATGTGCTGCAATGGGAGAACGCTGAGAAACTGGGGGATATGCAAGAGCAGTGGGTGAAAGAGGCGGTGACCGCCGGACTAAAGACAGCCCCCCAGATTTTAGAAAAAATGAGAGGTCTTCATAAACAGGCAATGGAAAGAGAATAAGAAAGTCCTTTTGAAAACAGTCATGCCCCATTCTTCAATATGCTCTGTGCTGAAGGATGGGGCTGTTTTTCTTTTCCATTCGTTTTAAACATACCATGTCGTGAAAACCATTATTCATAAAATAAATCAACTGCTTTCCGGGTTTTGCGGATGGCTTATGGTGGCTATGATGGTTCTGCTGGTGATTGATATTATCAGCCGAACAATGGGACGGCCTGTTCAAGGGATGGCGGAATTATCCGTATTTGTGATGATGGTGGTCATCTATCTGGGCATGGCCAGGTGTGAAGAAAACAGGGAACATGTCAGGCTTGAGATCGTCATCAATGCTCTTCCGACCCCTGCAAGAAAGTTCATGGTCCTGTTTTTCCATTTACTGGCCTCTGCAACCGTAGGAATTATCCTTTATGCCGTAGCTCAAAATGCATTTTCATCCTATCGAACCAACGAAGCCCTCGAAGGTACTGTGGAGCTTCGGATCTGGCCGATTAAGTTTATAATGGTCATCGGACTGGTATTTTTCTTTATTCAAACACTGATAAACACTGTGGATGCGGCCAGGAGCTTCAGAAAACCGCAGACCGATCACCCTGAGGGAGCGAAATAACAATATTTCCATTCAAAAGATAGCAATCAGCAGCCGCAACACCGATTACACAGTGATTCAGGGGAAAAGGTAATTATGGATTTTATTACCGGGGGTGTGCTCTGTATAGCCTTGCTTTTGATTTTAATGGCAACGGGTTTGCAAATCGGGCTTGCTTTCGTTCTGAGTGGGCTTGTTGTAAGTTCCATGCTGCTGAGCACGAAAAGCGCTCTTTCGCTGATAGGACAGGTATCTTATTTTTCCATAGCAACACCCACATGGGCTTGCATACCTCTGTTTATCCTGATGGGGTCTTTTGCCGCTTTGGGTGGGTTTGCTCGAAGGGCGTACAACGGAGTCAACGCCTTGAGCCAGGGAATACCGGGCTCTCTGGGGGTGGCTACATGTTATAGCTGTGCGGTATTCGGTGCCATATCCGGATCATCCATTGCAACCACAGCGATTTTCGGTAAGATGGCATTGCCTGAAATGAATCGGCTTCGCTACGATAAAACCTTTTCGGTGGGATGTATTGCTTCGGCAGGAACCTTTGCTTCCATGATCCCTCCCAGCATGATGATGATCATCTATGCACTGTTTACCCAGCAATCGGTCGGCAAATTGTTCGCAGCCGGTATCATCCCCGGATTTATTACCGCAACGGTCTATTCGCTGTCGATTATGTATAGAGTCAAAAAAAACCCTGAATTGGCCCCCTCCGGCGTTTCTGAAAAAAAATCCCAAACCTTCGGACAGAAGTGGACAGAGGCCGCACAGATGTGGCCGGTAATCGTCATTGCAGTGGTGGTGCTCGGAGGCATCTATTCGGGCCTGTTTACTCCCACCGAAGCGGCCGCCGCCGGTGCGTTGATCACCCTTGTTTTTGGCTGGGCCCTGGGAACTTTTCGACGTATGAGCACCGTGGTCACTGCCATGAAAGACTCGGCCAATACCACCGCCATGCTGTTTTTAATCAATGTCGGTGCATTGTTTTATAGCCGCGTTTTAGCAGTCACCCGACTTCCCACCGAACTTACCATGATGTTGCAGAATTTCGATGTGCCGAGAATCTTTATCCTGATCGGTATCCTGCTTATCATGTTTTTTCTCGGAATGATTATGGTTCCAGTGGGGATTTACGCTTTAACGCTGCCTATTGTCATGCCCATGCTTATATCCCTCGGATACGATCCGATCTGGTTCGGTGTAATTGCGCTCAAGTTGACAGAGATCGGGGCTATTACACCCCCTGTGGGACTTAACGTCTATGCAATGAAAGGGGTAATCCCAAGAGAGTCGAATATTTCACTGGAAGATATCTTCAGAGGAATCTGGCCGTTTTGTCTGTGTGACATTGTCGTATTGATCATTCTTATCATCTTCCCCCAGTTATCAACCTGGCTGCCGGAGGTGCTTTTGGGGTAAAGAACGGCTGTCGGATAGATAAAATCTTTATTGTCAAACCCGGTTTCGTTCCAGTACAGGAGGTGATGGCCGCTTAATGGGAAAAATATTGGTGAAGGCAAGAAAAATTTTTTGGGGTTGGTATGTTGTTTTTGGCGCCTTTGCTATTATGGTCATCACCTATGGAGTTCGGTATTCTTTCGGGGTGTTTGTCAAGCCCATGTTTGCCGAATACAACTGGCCCATGACCATCATCCAGCTGGCAGCCTCCATTAACCTTATAGTGTACGCATGTACCAGCGTCTGGACGGGTTGGCTTCTTGATCGGATGGCACCCAAATGGGTGATGACAGCCGGCGTTTTTATCACTACGCTTGGGCTTGTGCTTGCCAGCAATGTTAAAACACCAGCGGGGCTTTATCTTTCTTACGGGGTGCTGGTTGGTTGCGGTTCGGCCGGCTGCGGCGCCGTGGTCAGCACGGCTGCGGTTGGAAAATGGTTTCATCGATACAGGGGGCTTGCCATTGGCATATCAACCATGGGAATCGGTGTCGGTACCATGCTTATGGCGCCTTTTGCAGGATATATCGTTAAAAATTTCGGCTGGAGAAACGGTTTTCTATCTATTGGGATGATAATGTTGGCTGTGGGTATCATCATCTCTCAGGTATTCATGGGAAAAACCAGCCCGGAGCAGATGGGTTTGCTGCCAGACGGCGAAAAATCTAACAAGGGTCCAACACAAGCCCCTGGTGGTGTTATTAGAGCGAGGGAAAAAATTTCCCTTAAACCTGTAATAAAAACCCTGCAATTCTGGATAATGGTTTTTTGCAATGTATGTGCAGTAATGACCGTAATGATGACTTTCAACCTGCAGATCGCATATGCCATTCATAACGGCATAGATGCGCTTAAGGCTGCAGCCGCCGTCGGCGTTATAGGCATAACCGGAAGCTGTGGTAAGTTTTTTTTCGGATGGCTTAGCGATCGGATCCGCGATGCCAAGTACTCGGCTGCTTTGGGCTTTTTCTTGATGTCTATAGGGCTGTTTGTTCTATATCATGCAAGAACCGTGGGTGTACTGTACGGGTTTGCTTTGATTTACGGGTTCGGTTACGGTTCTCTGGCTCCGGTGATGCCATATCTTCTTTCGGATCGATTTGGAAGACATATCCTGGGGGCTGCTTACGGGCTGCTCATTTTTTTTGCCACCGGGCTCGGTGGGAGTATAGGGCCGATACTTGGCGGTCTAATCTTCGACAAAACCGGATCCTACAGACCTGGCTGGCTGATAAGCGCAGCCATCCTTTTAGGTATTTCATTCGTTATTTTAACGCTAAAACCAAGAAGTAAACGGTTTCTGTAAGCCTTGTCGATGAAATATTTATATATGGATGATCCTGAAGTGGCGCGAGTTGTGGCGGATGAAGAAAAGCGGCTTGAGAATACGCTGGATCTCATTGCGGCGGAAAATTATTCGCCAAGATCCATTATGGACGCCCAGGGACCCCTTTTCTGTATCAAGGCCGCTGAAGGATATCCGGCAAATAGATTCCATGCGGGCTGCCGGCATGTTGACCAACTTGAAAAAATAGCCGTAGATAGAGCGAGGAGACTCTTTGGCGCAGAACATGCCAACGTGCAATCTCACAGCGGTGTATCGGCGAATCTGGCCGTATATTTCTCGGTGCTTGAAACAGGAGCACCTGTGCTGTCCATGAACCTAAGCCACGGGGGTCATCTTTCCCATGGAGATACCTCTTCGATTGTTTTCGGTTTCAGGAAAAGAGCCGCTTAAGACCTGACACTTATGCTTGCAGGCCATCTTGATACCGCCACCGGTTACAGGAATGCTTATGATGCAGCCGCTGCTAAAATATATCTATATTGTGTGCTGGACCTTTTGGGTTAAAAAAGCAGTTGAAATCCGATTGTTTTTAAGTCCATCGAAGCATTTCCCGAAGGTCTGGTCGCCGTGTTTCGGGCATGCAGCGTCACACCGCAACAGACCTGCTGTGAAACTATTTTTTAATACAGGAGCTTCGCCCCAAAAGTCCTTAGCCTCCGTTTCCGGAACATATGGCCTGCCCTCAGGCCTGTAAGCCCACCCCTCCACAACCCCGAGTCCGGAACCGATCAATTTAGGTGAGGGAAATGTTGACAATTTTCTGTATATCGTTATATGCATCCCGTATTCCATGAACGAAAATTGTAACACACTGAATCAGCGATGTATTTAAATTTTCGTGAAAATTGTAGCCCATAAAAATTCATAAAACAAACATAGCGATTTCAGGCAGTTATGAAGCTATAATACCGTTTTCTGGAATACGGGATGCATCAAAAAAAATGAAAGGAGGCACCTGAACTGCTCGTATACGATGCGGGCGGTCCCATAAATTATGAAAGCGGCAATTTTACACAAACCAAATGATCTGAGAGTGGAAGAAGTCGATGTCCCTGCGATTGCATCAGATGAGATGCTGGTAAAAGTAAAAGCCTGTGCGATCTGTGGCACGGATACCCGTATCTTCAGAGGCACCAAGACCACAGGAATCCGGTATCCTTCTGTGATCGGCCATGAGATTTCCGGTGTAGTGGCGTCTTGTGGAAGCCTGGTTCAGGGATATAAGGAAGGAGATACTGTCAGTATCTGTCCTGTTATTCCCTGTGGAGTCTGTTTTGCCTGCCAGCGCGGTATGGACAACATCTGTCTTAACAGAACCGCCATTGGGTACGAATACGATGGAGGGTTTCAGGAGTTTATGAAAATTCCCGAAGCTGCGATCCGCCAGGGCAATGTGTTTAAGACACCGGCAGACATGTCCTTTGAAGTGTCTTCCCTGATCGAACCTCTGGCTTGCTGTTACAACGGAAACCGCCGTTCTCAAATAAAACCGGGCGATACGGTGGTCATTATCGGTGCCGGTCCCATCGGGCTGATGCACCTGCAGCTTGCAGGATTGGCCGGGGCGACTAAAATCATCATAAGCGAGCCCATTGAGGAGCGACGGTCCCTTGCCATGGAAATGGGAGCACACATTTGCATCGATCCTGAAGCAGAAGATCTCAAAGAAGTGGTAATGCATGAAACCCGGGGGCTTGGGGCCGATGCCACGGTTATGGCCATCGGGGTTCCGGATCTGGTTAATGCAGTTTTCAAGATCACCCGAAAGCAGGGCAGCGTCAATCTGTTCGCAGGGTTCGGGGGCAAAGGGGAGTCGACAATCGAGGCGAATCTGATTCATTACAATGAACTCAATGTCACGGGCACCGCTTCTGCCGCACGCTGGCACTTCGGGGAAGCCCTTAAACTTGTTGTTTCAGGTCGAATCGATCTGGAAAGACTAATCAGCCATCGATTCCCTCTGGAACAGATCGATTCTGCACTTGAAACCGTTATGGCAGGCAAGGGATTTAAAGTGATTGTTACACCATAAGCAGGAGAGCTTTTTATGACATCTTTAGGAAAAAAAGTAAGGCTGACAAGAATCTTGAATTTAAAATCAAAAAAACTTTTTATCGTAACCGTGGATCACCCTATTACAAGAGGAATGTTTCCAGGGTTGGTTAACATGGAAAACACCTTAGAGGCGATCGTCCAGGGAGGCCCCGATGCTTTGCTGATGCACAAGGGCATTGCAGATCGGTTTTTTCCCCCCCATGCCGGAAAGATACCACTGATATTGAAAGCATCCAGTTTTTCTCCATTTCATCCCACCTACGACACATGGGTTACTTATGCGGATGAAGCGGTCCGGTTTGGGGCGGACGCAATATCCATGGGGGTTATTTTGGGCAGTGAAAAACAGGCGGAGATGCTGAGAAACTTAGGGTTGCTCTCAAGAGATGCAGCCAGGTACGGACTTGTTCTTATGGCCCACATGTATCCGGCAGGGGAATTGATCAAGGATGAAGAAAGGTATTCGGTTGAAAAGCTGACATACTGTGTGCGCGCAGGAGAAGAGCTCGGGGTTGATGTTATCAAGACCTGGTATACGGGAGACCCCGATACATTTGCCAGGGTCGTTGAGGTGGCTCCCGGAAAGGTGGTGGCCGCAGGCGGGCCGAAGACGGAAACCGACGAGCAGCTTTTTCAGATGACCAGAAATGTCATGGACGCAGGCGCACTTGGAGTTGCTTTCGGGCGAAATGTATGGGGCCATAGAGATCCTGCGGGCGTTATCAGGGCGTTAAAGGCCATCATTCATGAAAACAGAAGCGTCAGTGAGGCCCTGGAAATATTGAAATGAAACCAAATTATCTGCTAGGTATTGATCTCGGTGCCCAGAGCGCAAAGGTTGCCATCATTGATTACAAAGGCAGCATAAAGGGCCTCGGCCAGATCGGTTACGAAATTAAGCAGCCTCATCCCTCCTGGGTGGAAACAGATCCGGAGATCTGGTGGCAGGCGGTTGTCAGGGGTCTCGGTATGGCTTTGGGCCAGGCAAAGATAGACTCAAAGAAGATTGCCGGTATTGGTATCAGCAATATGTGCCCGTCGCTTGTCACTCTGGATAGGGAAGGAAATCCTCTTTGCCCGGCGATACTCTATTTAGATCGTCGAAGCGTTGCCCAGAGCGAGAAGATGATTGCGAGATTTGGTCTGGAAACGATTTTTCGCAAAGTCGGCAACCGCATCGCACCGGGAACCTTTTCTGTGACCAGCATGCTGTGGATCAAAGAAAACGTACCGGAGGTATATCGAAAAGCTTACCGATTCGGTCATGCCAACACATTTCTGGCCGCCCGGCTGACGGGAAATTTTGGTATGGACTGGACCAATGCATCCTTTACAGGGATTTTCGATACCGGAGGAACCCGGAACTGGTGTTTGGATCTTGTAGATGAGCTGGGTCTCAGCAACGATAAACTTCCGCAGCCCTTGCCTTCGCCGGCTATCATCGGAAAGGTTTGCGCTTCTGCCTCAAAAACAACGGGATTGCCTTCGGGGATCCCCGTTGCCATCGGTGGTGCGGATTCCGCATGTTCAGCCTTTGGTTCGGGGATTACCGAAACCGGGCAGGCCTTTGAAACTTCAGGCACTTCTGTTGTTTTAGCTGTATGCAGTGATCAGCCCCGCTTCGATATCAGGCTTATGAATCGCTGTCATGTGATTCCCGAAAGATGGCTTCTTATGGGGGCGATGCTTGCTCCGGGAGCAGCGTATCAATGGTTCCGGGAGCAGTTTTGTCGGTATGAAAAGGATATGAGCGAAAAAATAAATGTTCGTGCATATGAGTTGATGGATCTTGAGGCGAAAAAATCCCCTCCCGGAGCCGGAGGTGTTCTCTTTTTGCCGTACCTGGCAGGTGAACGAAGCCCCATATGGGACCCTTATGCCCGTGGAACCTTTATGGGAGTATCATTGAGCACCACCCGGGGGGATTTTATACGATCCATCCTGGAAGGCACTGCTTACGGAATTCGGCAGAACATGGATATCGTTGAGAAGGATTTAGGATTTTCAATCGATGCATTCCATACGGTTGGCGGAGGAGCAAAAAGCGATATCTGGAATCAGATCAAAGCGGATGTTACCAACAAAAAAGTTCACGTCATGAACATCAAAGAAACCGCCGTGCTGGGTGCAGCAATGCTCGGGGGGATGGCAGCCGGAGTGTATGCGGATTATAAAGAAGCAGTCAGGCAGGGATCCGCTTCCCCTTACCAGACCCACAGCCCTAACCCACGGCTATTTTCTCTATACTCTTATTTGTTTGAAGAATACAAAGCACTGTACCCGGCTTTAAAGGAGCGGTTTCATCGACTGCACAACGCGCCGTGGCAGTAACTGTTCAATTTAATTAGTTATTTTATCGATGTAGTTTTAAGGAAGGATGAATTAATCGTGATTCAATACTGGTTGATCGTGGGGTCAAAAAAGAACTGGCATGTTGCTTTTCAAAATAATAATATTTGGGGATTAAAGCCTTTTCAGCAACTTCAGGCTTTGTGGAATATGATACGAGAGGGAGATGGGTTGCTTTTCTATGTATCTAAACCAGTACACGGTATCGTAGGTTTTGGTTATGTGGCAACAAAGTTCAGGCAAAATCACCCACTCTGGCCTGAAGAGATTAAAAACAATTCTGTTATATGGCCGCTTCGCTTTGAGTTTGATATAGAATATTGCCTTCCACCGAGCCTTTGGGAATCAAAGAAATATACTTCTAAAGACTTGCAGAACATAACGAGAATGGTCTTTCAGTGTTTACCAATTGAGGAAGTGGAGGCGGCAAGGAAAGCGCTTGGTTTGGAGCCTTTAACATCAACGCAAAAGTTAAATTTATCAGAAATCAGAGATTCCAATATACAAACAGATATTACACATGATGATTTGAAAGACTATTTAGCAGAAATTGGGCGTATTCAGAACTTCGTAGTTGATAAGGAATATCCTATAGAGAGTGGTTTTCTTGATGTGGTATGGCGGAGAGTTCAAAGGTCTGTTCCAACCTATGCTTTTGAGGTGCAGGTAAGAGGGGATATTTATCACGCCATAGCAAAATTGAAACATGCCCACGATCTTTGGAACAGTCATATCTTCCTAATCGCAAACAAATCACAAAAAACAAAATTAGAAGAGCTTCTTTCGGGAACTTTTCATGAAATAGCTAATCATTTGAAGTTTATCGACATACAATTAGTAGGTGAACTATTGTAAAAGAAACGCACATATAGGGAAATGGAACGAATGCTCGGGATAATCAAGTGAACGTGCTTCTTCAGATTCTAATGGAGGGTAAAAAATGAGAAGAACGGATATACTTTATTCTATAAATATACAAGATGTTCAATATGTTGCTATGTGTGAATACAATAGACAACTTAACAGAGAAGAAGTTAAATCTGTAGAAGATAAATTGGGGAAATACATCGATTGGTATGAAATTGTGAATTTTGCAATTGCTGAGGCAATATGCAAGAAAAATACTTCTTAACGGAAATGTTTCATTAAGTGTACTTTATATATTTATTTTAAATTCATATAGTTATTTATAAATTCGTTAGATAATATTAGGGTTCTTAAATCGTTTAGGATCCGCTCTATTTCTGACTTAAACGGATAATTATCATTTATTCGAATAGTGCATATTTTCTCAACAAATTTGATACTTGCACCATGTTCGATGATTAGCTCTCGAACGGTCTCCATTTTATGGATTCTCCATTGCGGGGGGAGAAGTTTTTTTAAACCAAGTAAACAGATTATAGGCTATTACAACAAATTGCAAATAGGCTTCATTGCCGCGGAACCTCTCAGATGGCATTTTGCCTGCATTAAAAGGGTGTTTAGCTTCTTTGAAAAAGTTCTCTATTGTCTGACGACCGCAGTA
>JAFDFZ010000275.1 GCA_019309565.1 Deltaproteobacteria bacterium | reverse complement strand
CATCACCGGTGTGGTCGCTCGTCCCGGCCCGCCGCCCGTCAGGAGTTGCGGCTGGGCAAACAGGTTGAATGCGCCGATCAACGTGGTAATCACGATGAAAATCGTCACTGGGCGCAACCCCGGTAAGGTGATATAAACGAATCGGTTCCAAGCATTTGCTCCATCCACGCGCGCCGCTTCGTAAAGGGTTGGAGGAATTCTCTGCAGACCGACCATAAACAGGATCATATTCCAACCGCAGGCCATCCAAAGCGTCGGTAGGATAATGGCTAGCCACGCCCAAGGTAGATCCGTCAGCCATGGTTTTTTCTCTATGCTCATCCACGTCAAGGCATAGTTCAAGATACCCGACTCATATCCCAGAATCCAACGCCAGATCACCGCCCCTACCGAAATAGCTATGGCCGTAGGCACCAAGAAGGAAAACTGGCTGCATGCTCTCAGCCATTTACTCTTATAACTATGAATCAGTAACGCCAGCCCGAGACTGATCAAGACCAATGCCGGGGCGAAATATACCACGAACTTTACCGTTACCAGCAACGCTTGCCAAAAATGATCACCTCGTATAAAATCACCGACGAAAAGCCGCCGGTAGTATTTCAACCCCACATAACCTTCCCGGCCCTTGAACAGGGACCAGCGGTTCAGGCTCATATAAAAACCCAGAAACAGGGGAACCATGATAAAACCACCGTAGAAAATTGCATGAGGAATTATATACAAATAGGCGATCGGATTGTTTTTCTTGCTCATTTGACTGGTTCTCAATCCGGATCCTGTTGCAGTTGGACTGTACTTTCCCAGGCTGCCTTCGCTATCGCCCGGGAGGGTAAAATCTTGTTGAGTAAGCACAAATTTAAGTATTCCAGCAACGGTTGAATTCCTTCGGTATAACGGTAATGGGCTACCGGGAATGTAAAGCGATCGACGTCAGCAGCAATGGTGGGCAAATAGGGAATCTCCTTGAATTTCTTCGAGGACAAAACGGAATAACGCGCCGGGATCATACCCGCCTGCGCCCATTCATAGCTATGACCACCACTCCAGATCCGATGTTCACCGGTTCCCAGATTGAGGGCTGCCTTCGCACCGAAGTTCAAACCTTTGGTTTCCTCGAAGGCGTTTATCATCCATATACCTTCCAGAAGCATCGCCGCGGTGCCCCGGCAAAAACTCTCCTTACCTTCGTTGCCCGGAATACCCATCACGTGGGGTGGGGAATACTTGTATTGGTAGATCAGATCCCACAAGAACTGCAACGCATCTGCGCCGGCAGCTGAATCATAAGTCGCCTGAGTGCAATTTCGGTTGAACATCCGCCCGCCGTTGCAGAAAAAAATGTGTTGCCATAACAGGAAATGCGGCCAGGTACAGGGAATCATACAGGGCCAGACTTCCTGGCCATTCTTTTTAAGTCCCGCTTGTTTGATCGCCGCGCACGCCGCCAGAAATTCCTCTCGGTTTCCGGGAGGTTTTTCCGGGTCCAAACCCGCCGCGGTGAAAAGGTCCTTGTTCCAATAAAAGACTAAGGGGTGAAAATCCAGCGGAATACCATATTGATGTCCTTCGTGGAGACTCACCCGCCATAGGGAATTTACGAAATCTTCTATCACAAAGTTGTTCAAATATTCATCAAGCTCTTCAACTATTCCCTGGTTGATTACACTATAAACGTTGTCATAGTGTACCACCCCTATGTTCGGTCCGCGCTTGGTGCGCAGGGCCAAGGCGAGTTTACTGTAAAAATCGTCCCACCTCATCACCACCATGTTGACGCGGATTTGGCCCTGATACTCTTCGTTGAACGCATCAACGATGCGCTGAATGTACTTGCCGTCCGGGCCGGTAAAACCGTTCCAAAACTCCAGGACTATCGCTCTCGTTCGCGCGGCGCTTATATTGCCGCCCAGTACCCATATTCCCCCCAAGATGAGAAGCCATCGTGTCATTTCCTGAAAATCCCTGCTTTGCCGCCGGAGATCACGGATTTAACGACAGTACCTTTGCCGGTAAACCGTTTGGGTAACCGGCCTGCCTGCGCGACGCACGGTCATCGCTTGCGTCGGAGCTGTGCCTCAAAAGACCCCCGTTACGAACGGTAAATGTTCCACCAGTACGTAAGCGACGGTAGTAGGGTTATCTTGTCCCTTTCATTCGGAATCGGCAAAACGTCTCGTGCTGCCGCGCTGTCCCGGCAAAATCCGCAGCGATACAAACCCTTATTTCTCGAAGTCGGAGGCCAACCGGGCTCCGAATTGGCGTTTGCTGGCGGTGTCATTGGAAACTATAATCTTAATACCATCAGACTTCGTTTTCCGCAATCCATATTTCCTTTGCATGCCACGAATAAATTTAGTCCCTTCCTTCAATAATATGTCGCCGCTGGGAGCCAGTTCCCGCCACACCCAGGAACTCATATTGTCTGTGCAGCCGACAAAGCTTTCCATCGCCGCATAGCCCTGGTAATTCATCTCCGCCAAGGCCCGGAAAATATCGTCCCAATTTACCAATCCCGTCCCGGGGATACCGCGATCATTTTCGCAAAAATGATAATGCATCAAAAAATCTCCGGCACATTTAGTAGCCTTATAAAAACTTTTTTCTTCGATATTCATATGGTATGTATCCAAGTGAATCCCGACGTTGTCTTCACCAATCATTTCTATAAGCCGCAGGGCTTGTTCACAAGTATTTATGAGGTTCGTTTCATATCTGTTTACGGGTTCCAGGCCTATTCGCACCCCCAGACTTTTGGCGAAGCGTGCTACGTCAGCCAAGCAATCGGCCACACGCCGCCAGGTCTGTCCATCGGGTCGGGGAGCATCGGGAGGTTTCACAAATTCCGAATATATGACCCCGGAAAAATTCCTCGCCCCGATATCACGGGTAGCCTGGACACAAGCCTTCAGATAATCTACCCCGTTGTCCCGGGTTCTGGGGTCCTCGCTGGAAATGTCGGTTTCTTTCAACAACACCGTCGAGGTGACCGCTTCAAGACCAACTTCTCCCAGTCTTGTTTTTATCGCTTGTGTGTCAAAGGTTTCCAGAGACAACATCGGTAGCTCGATGAAATCCATGCCCAGGTTTTTCACCTTGTCAATAAGATCAAGAGCATCGTTAGTCCACTCCGAACACCAGGCGTACGCGTG
>JAFDFZ010000117.1 GCA_019309565.1 Deltaproteobacteria bacterium | reverse complement strand
GATAGAATCATAGCAAAGTACAAACGAATAGATCAGCAGCGATTAAGGGACAAATCAAAGGGACCAAACCTCAAATTAGTAACCACTAAGCGGTAAGAATTTGGGAATGCTCCCGACCAAATCTTATAAGAAAGGAGATAACATTTTTAACATACAATTTAATCTACTACCGAAGAACTTAAAGGAGAAGTTTGTCTTGACTTTGCTAGAATGTTCTGTTTTCAAAACTGCGAACTTCAAAAAGTTAAAGTAGTACTTTAACCATGACTAGTTTATGTAAACACGCTTATTTTGGGTCTAGATGCAAAAGGGTCAAGCCCTATGCATGAATTGTATGAATTACAATCTGATGAACAAAATGATGTGAGCGAATCTCTGGACGAACTTAAAAAACAATTTGATGAAAGTAAACGTGATTGTTCAAATCCCAAGGAGTTAAAGCTATATGATATCGTGAAAGTCCATTTAGAAAAATATAAACCATATCTATTTCCAGTAAGAACAAATGGAACTGAAAAGTATCAGATTGTGCGAACAACGAATGGGCTTGAATCGCATTGGAGTGAGGGGAAACGAACTCGTCGCCAAACCCATGGCCGAAGTAAACTAACACGTGATTTTCATGCACTGCCATTAGAATACATGCTAATACCTAACTTAAATAATCCATGCTATATTGAAATAGTTCTCGGGAGTCTTGAGCAACTTCCCGAAAAAATGGCTGAGGCAGGAAAGACGTCAGGTCCGTATGAGAAAACTTTATCGATGACCTGATAGATATTTTTAATAATTGATGTAATTCATAGAATTTATGGGCAAAACCAGTAACCAAACAAATAATCCAACTAAATTTCGGAACGATTGTCCTATGGGCGTGGTAGCTGATTCATAAAAGTGGTTTGTCTCCCTCCACAATCAACGGGTACCCTGTCAGGCTCTTCATGATTCAACGCAATTAATACGCGTTCTCTATGATTCATCCCAAGTGCCCCCCTTCCTATATACCCTTTACAAGCTTACTGATATGCTGTGAAGCTTACTGATTTCTCTTGAGCCGGACTAACGTAGGCTTGTGCCCCGCCTATGACAGGTTGAATTCGCGTTGCTAAAATATCTTGATAAACGTTATATGCCGAAAAAATCCCGGTAAACTCCGATTACATCCTCCTTCGTGACGTTTCTCGGGTTCGTCAACTGCATCCCTGAGCTCAGTGTTTCGTCAGCCATTTGAGAAAGCTTTTCCTCCACGATTTGTGCCGAATCGAAATGAACATGCAAACCAATATCGGCCATCAGTCGGTCAATCGCATCAATTGCACTATACGCCTGTTCCATCTTCCGAGTCCCTTTCACGGATCCTTCCAGCGCTATGGCGATTTCAATATATTTTTCCGGACAGGCAATGAGATTGTAACGAATCACAGGGGGCATGAGAACCCCGCATGAGGTCCCGTGCGGCAGGTGAAAATGAACGCCCAAAGGAGAAGCCATGGCATGGACAAGGCCGAGACGGGCTGTGTTAAACGCCATGGAACCCATGGCACTGGCCTGGAGCATTCCGCCGGCCGCTTCAACATCCGAAGGATTTGCAACAAACCGTCTCAAGTATTGACCCACGAGATGAAAATTTTGTTTGCAATAAGCATCGGTTATATAGGTTGACCATTTTGAAACAAATGCCTCCACACAATGGGAAAGCGCGTCCATTCCGCTTGAGGCAGCCACACTTGGGGGTAAGCTTTTTAGCAATAAGGGATCTAATAATGCCACTTTGGGGATCTGCATGGAACTTCGAAAAGAGAATTTGTAATTCCTTTCTTCATCATAAAGAACGGCACCGAAACTTAATTCGCTCCCGGTCCCTGCAGTAGTTGGAATTGCTACAGATGGTAAAGGAGGATTGTTGTATTTTTCGGGTCCCTCATAAGCTTGCAGCGGTCCTGGGTTTGTTGCCAGGCAGCCAACACCTTTGCCCGTGTCTATCGTACTGCCGCCTCCGACACATAAAAGGATATCGCATCCCTCTTTTTTTTGAAGATCTGATGCCTTGTGGACTTTGCTGAGGGTTGCATTGACCTCAACCTCATCAAAAATTATATATGGTAGATTTTCTTTCTCAAGTGACTTAAGTATGTTTTCCAGAACACCTGCAGCAACAACACCAGGATCGACAACTACCAAGACTTTCTGGCCGTTCAGTTTTTTTATCTCTTCTCCGGCCTCCGAAGAAACCCCGACTCCGAACTTCACCTTGGTTGGACAATACAACTCAAAACTGCGTTCCGAAACCATGTTCATCCTCCGATTCGAGAAAGTTGTAATATTCCATGATATGCAAACTATAATTCAGTATTCCGGCTAACCAATGATATCCGGTATATAAGCATAAAGAGCCGGAGAACCGCCCGTATGCACAAACAAGACGTTTTCACCTGCTTTGAAATAACCTTTTCTGACTAAATCGATTAATCCGGCCATTGTTTTGCCAGTATAGACCGGATCAAGAAGGATACCTTCCAATTGTGCCGCCATTTGGACGGCTTCCGCCATCTCCGGCGTAGGAATGGAGTATCCCGCCCCGACATAGTCGTCGAAGCATGTAACCGTATCTTTAGGGATTTTCCCTTTCACCCCGACCAAAGCCGATGTTTCCTCGACCAGTTTGTAAACGAGGTCTTCCTGGACAGGCTTGGTTCGGCTGACGTTGATACCGGTTACGGATATACTGCTGCTGTTTCCATAAAAACCAGTGACCAATCCCGCGTGGGTTCCGCCACTGCCACTGGCACATATGACATGATGGAAATTTATTCCTACTTTAAAAGCTTGTGAAAGAATCTCTTCAGCACAGGTAACATATCCGAGAGCACCAAGGGATGTTGATGCTCCACCGGGTATGATGTATGCGTTTCCACCTGTGGCATCTACGATTTTTTTCTCAGATTGCATCTCGGCCATCATGTCAGACCCGCCGGGAACAACTCTGATGCTTTCAACATCAAGCAATTTGAAAAGGAAGTTATTACCGCTCGCTTCCGGATTGTAGCTGCCGGGTACTCGCTCTTCCAGTACCAGCCTGCATTTTAACCCTTCTTTGACGGCAGCCGCCAGAGTCAATCGGCAGTGGTTGGACTGGACGGCACCACAGGTAATCAATGTGTCTGCGCCTTGATTTAGAGCCTCTGCAACCACAAATTCCAGTTTTCTGGTCTTGTTGCCACCACCGGCCAGCCCAAGCAGGTCATCCCTTTTGATGAAGATATCCGGTCCTTCAAGTCTTGAAGAAAGCCGTGATAATTTTTCAATAGGGGTGTATCCTGCTGTGTAACGTCTGCGTGCAAACTTTGCTAGGTTCATAAATAATCCTCCATATGGTTAAGATCCGACGTTTCAAAATGACAGGCTACCCAGTGCCCCGGCAACTTTTCAACCAGTTTTGGTTCCTTTATTTTGCAATGCGCTTTGGCATGCATACAACGGGTGTGAAAATGACACCCTTTGGGTCGGTTTATAGGATTTGGTATGTCGCCTTTTAGACGAATTCGCGTTGATTTCTTTTTCGAAGAATCTCGAGAGGGAACGGCAGACAGCAACGCGCGCGTATACGGGTGAAGGGGATTCTTAAATAACTGCCTGCGATCTGTTTTCTCCACAATATTTCCTAGGTACATTACTGCGATTTCGTCACTTATGTGTTGAACCACGGCAAGATCATGGGAAATAAACAAATAGGTCAAATTGAGCTCGTCCTGTAACTTACAAAGCAGATTTAGAATCTGGGCTTGGATCGCCACATCAAGCGCGGAAACCGGTTCATCGCATACAATGAAATCGGGATTCAGCGCGAGGGCCCGAGCAATGCAGATCCGTTGTCTTTGGCCGCCTGAAAATTGATGCGGAAACAGTGCTTTTTGATTCGGCATCAACCCTACCAGATGAAATAATTCAGATACACGTGCCTCACGTTCGCTTCGGCTTCCGATGTTTTGAATATCAAGAGGGTCCCGTACAATACCCCCTGCGGTCTGCCGAGAATTAAGCGATGAATAGGGGTCCTGAAAGATGATTTGCATGCGCCTGCGCATGGTACGCAACACTTCTGCTTCTAAAGCCAATAAATCTATACCGTCGAAATATACTTTTCCTCCTGTTGGTTCCACAAGACGGAGCACTGCAAGACCGGAGGTGGTTTTCCCACAGCCGCTCTCACCTACAAGTCCCAGTGTGCGACCACGAGATATTTCAAAACTCGCGCCGTCAACTGCATATAATGTGGGCCGCGGCCCAAATAAATGTGAATGTTTTAACTTAAAATGGACTCTTAAATCCTCTACTCTAAGCAGAATCCTATCCGTCATGCCTGTTTCTTCACCTTCACATCTTCCTGGATAAGCCAGCACTTTACAGACCGTTTGTAGCCCAGATCAAAGTAATCAGGTAATTGTTGGCATTTAGGCATCGCAAAGGAGCATCGCGGCGCAAATGGGCAACCTTCCAACCCACGGAGCAGATCAGGGACTGTACCGGGTATTTCCGGTAACGGCTCTCGATTTTCCTTGGGATCAGTCTGGATTTCAGGCATACACCGCAGTAAACCCTGTGTATACGGATGACGTGCCCCACTGCTGACCTCGTCTAATTTCCCTTCCTCGATTTTGTGGCCTGCGTACATAACGATGACGCGATCCGCCATTTCAGCCACCGCCCCGAAATCATGGGTGATGAGAATAATGCAAGTACCGCGGATATCTTGAATTTCTTTCAGAAGATCGAAAATTTGTGCCTGGACCGTGACATCCAACGCGGTTGTCGGTTCATCTGCTATCAAGACATCAGGCTCGCAAGCAAGGGCGATGGCGATCATTACCCGCTGCCGCATCCCTCCCGAAAGTTGGTGAGGATACTCGCGAAGGCGACGCTCCGGAGCAGGGATTTGCACCATCCGAAGTAAATCCATTGCTTCTTCAAATGCTTGGGAACGAGAGGAATTATTATGTCGACGGATTGTTTCAGCGATTTGGTTGCCAACCGTGTAAACCGGATTCAGAGAGGTCATTGGTTCCTGAAAAATCATAGAGATTTTACTACCGCGTACATCACGAATCCGTTTCTCGCTGACTTTAACAAGATCTTCCCCATTCAAAACCACCCGGCCAGCACGAATCATGCCCGGCGGAGAGGGTACCATGCGCATTAATGCCAGTGCGGTCATACTTTTCCCACATCCACTTTCTCCGATGATCCCCAGTGTTTCTCCACGATCCAGGGTGAAGCTGATATCCGATAGGATATGGACCAGTTTTCCCTTGACATAAAAATCGACGCATAGGTTCTCAACGATCAAAACGGTATCCTCTGGATTTCGTGTATTGTTATTCATCGTTAATGCCTCAACGTCCGCGCAACTTCGGATTGAATGCATCATTCAATCCATCGCCGATCAATGCAATACACAAGGCGGTAATGAGAATCGCCAGCCCTGGGAAGGTGACTGTCCACCACGCCTCGAAAAAGAAATCTCGTGAAAGCCCTATCATCTTTCCCCAGGTCATGATATCCGGATCGGTTAATCCTAGAAAACTCAGGGCTGCCTCGTATATGATCGTAATTCCTATCCTGAGGGTTACAGCGATGATCAGAGGCGGCAAGGCGTTTGGCAGTATTACGCGAATAATGAGTCGATTGTTTCGCGCACCGACGGCCCGGGCAGCCATCACGAATTCACGCTCCTTTAATTTAAGAAATTCTGCGCGGGTAAGGCGCGCTAAGCCTGTCCAACTCACTACCGCAATTGCAAAAATGACTGTGAGGAAGTTGGGGGTAAACACGCCGACGATGACCATGGCTAATACCAGCGGAGGAAGCACCTGGAAGAATTCAGTAATCCGCATTAACAAATTATCCATTTGCCCACCATAGAATCCAGCCACTGCACCAATAGACATACCGATGAAAACGGTAAAAGCTGTTGCGGTTACCGCTATAGCCAGCGTAGGTCTTGCACCGTAAATCAGGCCGATAAAAACATCCCGTCCTAGGTAGTCGGTTCCTAGACATGTGACCCCTCCCGGTTTTGTTAGGGGGGGTGCTACGATTTCAAAAGGATCCGCACGAAAAAGAACCGGACCGAACAAACCCACGAAAGTAATGATCATAAGGCCAGCGAGCCCCAAGACCGCCGCCTTATTTGCATAGAACATGCGCGCAGTCTCCACCCACCAGATATCAGGTTTTTCCGGTTCTTCACCCAACTGGGCAGGGAAATCCTGTTGCTCAAGCGTTTCCTGCATTATGAGATACCTCTGATTCGTGGATCCAATAAACGGTAAACCAAATCGGTAAGGATATTGGCAATAATCACGGTAACGGTAGCACCGAAAAGTACCCCAAGCATCACCGGATAATCGCGACGCATGATGGATTCATATAATAGGGGTCCGATGCCGGGCAAGGTGAACACCGTTTCTACCAAAACAGCGCCGGAAAAAATATACCCGAGTTGTAAACCCGCCATGGTCACAATCGGTAACGCCGCATTTTTCAGCGCGTGTTTGAATATAACCACCATCTCTGTAAGGCCCTTTGATCTTGCCGTGCGGATATAATCGGAACCTAAGACATCGAGCATTGAAGCCCGGGACAGCCTGCTGTAAGAGGCCAGGAAAAGTATCGACAGGGTGAATGTCGGCAGGACTAAATGGTGAAGAACATCTAAGGCTCTTGCTAGTGTCGTTTCAGGAAAGGGTATGGAGCGAATGCCGAAAGCCGGAAATATCGGCAGGTAATAAGAAAAGAGAAGAAGCACCATCATGCCCAACCAAAAGACGGGTGTCGCATAGCCAAGCAACGAAAATACAGTGACTATGTGGCTCAATACGCCATGCGGATGGACGGCGGCAGCAACACCGAGCAATGTCCCGATGAAAACGGCAAGAACAAGTGCCGAGAGTGTCAGCATCAATGTAGACGGTAAATGGTCGATCAAAAGAGAAAAGACCGATTGATCATAGTAATATGAAAATCCCAGATCCCCGGTCAGCATCTTGCCCAAATACTTGATCAGTTGCACATAGATGGGTTTATCAAGCCCATAAGCGGCGCGAATTTGCGCTGCTATCGCCGGATCACCCCCCCCAGCCTCTGTTACAATGGTGTCGACCACGTCACCGGGGGCGGCCTGTATCAACAGAAAATCGAGGACGATGACGGCAAAAATAAGGATGATGCCGTAAATAATGCGCTGAACAATAGCGGTAGACATAAGAATGTGAACCTTACAGAATGTGTCGGTTTTCTGCGCATCGCGACCTGAAGAGACATCCTTTACCCCTGGCAGCAATGCACATTAAAACTCCCCTTAAGGTATCTTTTCTACATGATATCCCAATTGACATCAGTTGTTAAGCCCATCCAGGAACCGTCGGCTGGATGGGCTCTGATATCGGGCTTAGGAACTAAAATATGGATTTAATCCGACATAAACCCATCCCAATTTATTTTGGCGCTTTTTTCCAGTATATTTCATCAAAAAATTCATTATACCCATATGGAGGGTAATAAAGGTCTTTGTGATGGATAAATAAGCTCACACTATCTATCAACCAGACCATTGGCATTTCCTCCACAAGCAGTTCCTGGACTTCATTGTAGATTGCCTGACGCTTCTCATGATTAGATTCTCGGGCCCCCTGTTCAAAAAGTGCGTCGACTTCTTTGTTACAATACCCAGAAGTGTTTGTGTAGGCCTGATGCCGGATGTTGTAGCAAACATAAAGGCGACCGATACCGACAGCCGGGTCCACCTTATCACCGGCAATAATAAGCGAGGATTCGTAGTTCCAGTCGGCCATTCGTTTTGACCATGCGGCGGCCCCGGGCATCGGTTCCTGTATGACTTTGATACCTACTTTTTTCAGTGCCACAGCGAGATATTCTGCGATCACGACCTGGCGGTCCGGCTCATGCGGCGGCGCAATGTAAAGTATTTTAAGTTTGAAACGAATACCGTCCTCCTTGCGTGGATATCCGGCCTCGTCCAGCAGCCTGTTGGCTTTTTCAATATCGAACTCACGTCCTTTGAGGTTTTTGTTGAAAAAGATGTTGGTGAAGGGAAACGGGCCCTTTGAGGCTTTCGTATAACCCGCATGTAAGACATTGGCGATATGGTCCCTGTCTATGGCATGGCCGATGGCTTGGCGAACTTTTTTATTCTTTAGCGGCTCTATCCGGTTGTTGAATTCCAGATAGGTCCCACCACCAGAAGGGCTTATCACCTTGGTGAGCTTCAGATGCGGTATTTTTTCAAACGACGGAATGTCTCTGTAACGCATCGCCATGGCCACGGCAGCCAGATGGAACTGGTTGCGTTTAAGCCCGGTTCTCATGGCGGTCTTGTCGGTCACAATCCGCATGATAACCCGATCCAGATAAGGCGTTTCCCCGTGGAAATGATTTGGATTCCGTTCAAGAAGCAGGTATTCGTCAAGCTTTTTCTCCTTCAATATAAACGGGCCAGAGCCGACGGGATTTTTGTGAGCCGGATGGGTAAAAAAATCGTCTCCCCCGCCACCATAAACATGTTTCGGCAAAATCGGTAAATGTCTAGGGGTGGTTGAGCCTATTAGAAGCGCGCCGTGCGGTCGGGACAACCGACAGATCAAGGTATGATCGTTCGGCGTTTCCATGCTTTCGATTGGTCCGAACATTTGCTTGCCGAAGCGATGATATTTCTTTGCGATCTCAAAAGAAAATGCCACGTCCTCGGACCTTATGGGCTTTCCGTCATGGAATGTTGCATTTTCTGCTAATTTAAATGTATAGGTCAGCCCATCCTCCGAAATGGACCAACTCTTGGCCAAATATGGAGCGACTTCATTCTTCGAATTCAATCTGGTTAGACTGGCAAAAATGGCGGATGACACAAACCCTACATTCCACTGACCGTGAAGCGGATTAAGGCTGGGTATTTTTCCGGACATAAACACCATGGTTCCGCCGTGCTTAGGGGTCTCGGCAGATTCACCAGGCACTCCAGCAACAAATAATGCAATCACAGTGACCGATATGAGACAAATCCTTTTCCTGAGTAACATAATGACCTCCTTTCAGTTGGGGAAAGGCTCTGAGGATATTTAAGGGAATTTTTTTCATCAATCTTCCTACAGTCTGGGGCCCTACTCACACTTTGATCAATTTGCGATATCACCTCCTCTCAGTTATTTCCGTATATCATTGCGTGAATCCTTCAACAGAGCATATTCTATCGGATCACATGGCCTGCATTCGTCTCCATACGCTCGGCATTTTTGATAGCAAAATTACCGTTCACGAGAACATGAACAATACCCGTCGGATGAACACAAGGTTCAGTGATGGTGGATCGATCCGTGATGGTTCCAGGATCAAAGATGGTAATATCTGCCATGTAACCCGGCCGCACATATCCCCTGTCTTTTAAGTCAAGTCTCTCTGCTGGCAAACCTGTTACTCTATGGACAGCATCTTCCAATGAGATTATTGATTTCTCGCGCACATAGTGTTGAAAAAGCCGTGCGATCCAGCCATAGCCACTTAACGATCCTATCGTATCTTTTAAAGCACCATAAGGCGCTAATGCCATGGTATCTGATGCAACGATACAGCCGGGTTGTTGCAGACATAACTGTATGTCGGCTTCTGAAAAAGCGTGGGATGTCCACATTAAACCGTGTAAATCTTCCCCTTCTTCAAGGAGAAGATCAAAATAGGCATCATACGGATCTTTTCCCCGTTCTTTGCCAATTTGTTGGAATGTCAATCCAATCAGATGATGATTCTTCTTGCTCCGCAGTAATTTGATTTTATTCCATTTCCGGGCAGGAACCAGCTGCCAAACCGGTTTGGGATTTTGTTTCATCTTTTCACGGTCATCCGGATTTTTCAGGCGCGCCATCAATTTTTCCAGGCCCCCCTCAAATGCCCAGGTCGGCAAGGACGCCGTTAACCGGGTATGATTCCAGTCATGTGGAATAATGTCAAAGGCCACATCCGCCCCTACTTCACGGGCCCAGTTGATCATTTCCAAAGTATGTTCCATGGCATGTGGGGGCGCACCGAATTTGGGTTGGATGTGTGAAATTTGAAGTCTGACGCCCGAATTCCTTGCCATAGCAAGCCCCTCACTGAATCCCAAGTCGTAATACATATCTCGGTTTCGAACATGGGTGGCATATATGGCATTGTGATGCCTTGTGACCTCGCAGAAGGGAATTAGCTCTTCAGGGGTAGACGTGATCCCCGGCCAGTATTCCAACCCTGTTGAAAATCCACTTGCCCCTTCTTCAAGGGAGTTTTCAAGAAGCAGCACCATTTTTTTAATATCTTCATCAGTTGCAGGTCGTAGCTCCTCATCCATAACTGCCCGACGCAATGCGCCATGACCGACGAGGGCCATAACGTTAAGACCGAGATCCTGTTGTTCAAGTCGTGACAGGTATTCACCAAACGTCTTCCATGTAATCTTCATTTCCGGTTGATATCCCGGGATTGAAGATATATCCAGGTCTGACTTGCCGACCGGTGCTGCGCTATGCCCGCATTGACCGATTACCTCAAGGGTTACGCCCTAGTGCACCTGACTTTCAGCCGCACCGTTTACCAGTAAAGTGAAATCGGAGTGTGTGTGAATATCGATAAAACCGGGGGAGACAACCAAACCGTTGGCATCTATGTTTTCTCCTGATTCAGCCCCGGTAAGATCGCCGATTGCTGTGATGCGATCACCTTTTATGCCAACATCACTCTTGAAAGCCGGTATATTTGAACCGTCGACGATGTTTCCGCCTGAGATGATAATATCAAATATCATGGTTTAATCCTTCATCTATATAAGTTTAGCGAAGATTCCTTAAACAGTGATTATTCAAACGATCAATCCTGGAAGAGCGAAGAGCTCTTTGCTATCGTTTCGATCGGAATTTGCTCAATGTGCAGTCCTTGCGTGGAAACTTTTACTTATAAATAATCCAAGATGTTGAACAAATAACCATGTGGTGTGGATGAAAAAGCAATCAATTTTCAGCCGACGTGATCATTTCAGATATATCACCCGCCAATTTTGTTAGTATACCCGTGTAGTTTCGTTCAATTAAACTCAGTGAATACTCGGCGCTCGGAAAATCGAAACTAATTGCTCCAACCACAGCGTTTGTTTGATAATTCATTAGTGGTGCACCCATACAAATCAGACCTGTTATATATTCTTCATTATTAAACGAGTAACCTCGGTTTTTGGTTAGTTTCAATTCGCGCAATAGGTCTTCTTTTTTATCCAGCGTATTGGGTGTAAGCTTTTTCATAGGGACATTTTCAAAGAAACGAACCAATTGAGCTTCGTTGAATTGAGCCAAAACTGCTTTGCCCATAGCACGAGCGTGTAATTCTTGCATTACTAAAGGTAGACGAAAATGGATGATGTTTGGTGCCTCTTTACGATAAAGGGATAATAAAGTTAGATCATCCAGTAACGCTGAATCGATAGTGATTTTATGCTCTATAAAGGTTTTATCAATAAGGGGTTTTACCGCCTGCAATAAATCGAAGCCCTGTATGAAATTGTTTCCTAAAAGAAGCGCTTTAGGTCCTAGTTTCAACAACTTATTATTATTATTTTTTTTTAAATATCCCAATTTGACCAGTGTGTTTACAAACCGGAAAGTTGAAGTTTTATTGATACCCGAAAGCTGAGATATCTCACCCAGGCTTCGTCTTGTATGATCTCGATCAAAAAGGCAGAGAATGGTAAGCCCTTTTTCAATTGTCTTGGAGAAATATTGATCTGAGTCATCAAACATAATAAGAATCCTTATTACTATAATAGTAATAATATTTTATTTTATTCCCTATAGCAATGCTTTTTGTTGCTGTCAAGTAAAAAAATGAAGAAATTTTTAATTTATTGGAAAAATTTAACATTCTGTTTCAAAACTATAGTGAATGCCATTAGTCAGTTGACACCTGTCATTGGTAAATAGGGTACTAAAATTAAATTATCGCATCTTTACTCGTGACAGATGACAAATAACAAATTGCGCTGGCAATAATAAAAATATCTTGTATATTTGTTGGCTTATCTCGAAATTCCATTGGTTTATTTAAAGATTTCTGTTTTATTGGCTCTTTGGCAAGGGAAAAATGAAAAGGCTCTATAGAAACAAAGTGAGAAAAAGAGAATTTGAACACACATCTGAGCCAATTTCAAAACTAATAAATTGAGTTAATTATTGAGAGACTCATTGAGTTTTTTAGCAAATAAGTTATTGAAAAATAAGGGAGAAAGTGTTTTATTACTTCCAAATCCACCATAAATAAGGAGGTAATTGATGAACACTCTCTCCCGGCTCTTTAATAACATACAAAACACACTTTTTCCATGGTTAGAA
>JAFDFZ010000116.1 GCA_019309565.1 Deltaproteobacteria bacterium | reverse complement strand
TTCAAATCAGGACAATATATCAAAATTGTTTTCGATAATTATGTACGTATGAATGGCAAGAGACATAACCAATTTAAGCCTGGTTATAATCATGAGAACTTTGGACTCTCAAGTTGTCAAGTAAAAAATTAAAATTTTTTTATTTTATAACATCAGCAAGTTATGGAAGGATCGGATATAAACTTGCCGAACATAAGCTTTAACGTGGACTATGGATGAACTATGAGCCCGCTGCATATACCGAAAGGGTGCTTGCCGGAAACTTTCCTCCTAAGGTTGCGTGCCTTGTATTTCTGCCAGAACTCAGAGGAATGAGACTCTTGCAAGAAAGCAGCAGTTTACCATTCGTTATTCTAGTAGCTCTCCGATTCTATCGTAATATTCGAGAGTAAATTTCTTAGCCGATTCCATATGCTTTCGGCCCTGAAATTCCGCTGTGCCTGGGTTTCCATTTTTGATTGCTTCAATCACCTCCGGGTGCTCTTCCAGCGTTGCCTGAATCTGTCCCGGTACCATGGCGGTAAGCGTAAACCTTCCGAATCGATTGGTTAATCGACCAATATTGTTACGCATCTGAATCAGATACGGATTAGCGGTGGATTCGACGATAAGACTATGAAATTGGCAGTTGAGTTCAAACAAAAGGTCATAGTTTTTTTCCGCTGCTGCCTGAATAATTTTAAAGTGACAATTCTCAAGTTGGAGAATTTGTTCGGCATTCATTTTAATCGATGCTAAACTGCAAGCGGTTCCTTCAAGTGGAATGAGCACATCGTACAAATTATTTAAATCCTCCCTGGTAAGCTTAACCACCGATGCTCCAAGATCTGGTGATATTGTAACCAAACCTTCGGCCTGAAGTTCCCGCAAAGCTTCTCGTACAGGTGTACGGCTGACATTAAACCTTTCACAAAGTGCCTTCTCAGTCAATCGTTCTCCAGGTCGATATTCTCCCTGGGCAATCGCCCTTCTCATCTGGATGGATACATTTTCTTTAAGTGTCATTCCAGCCAAAAGTCATCTCCTTTTTGAATAGGCAAAGAGTTCTCATGATTTTGTATACAATCAATAATTCTTTTTTAGTTAATAAATTTAAAAATATATACAATTTTAAATAATTATTTCAATTAAATATTTAATTATCTTTCCTATAAATGTTGACAGCATCAATCCATTGATATAGATTGTATACTATAAATAGACACTATTTATATCGTCGGTCAATAAAATAATCTATGATTTACGATACATAGATCATGTATTCATTAACGGATTGAAGTCGATGCAGAATCAGCTCCCAAGCCTTGCCCGTTATGATCAATCCCAAAAATTCCTCCAATCACACCGATCCTCTTGGGGCGCGTATTTTCTTATCAGCCCGGCGCTGTTGTTGTTTTTCTGCTTCTTTATCCTGCCTCTGGGGGTGATGGCCATCCTCAGTCTGCTTTCCGGCAATCCGGTAAACGATCCGGATGTAAGCTTCACATTGAAGAACTACATGAAGTTAACCGAAGATATCTTCTATTTTGATGTTTTATGGGTTACCTTAAGAATCGGATTCTATACCGCTGTGTTCAGTTTGCTGATCGGCTATCCTTTGGCCTTTCAGATGGCAAGAACCAGGTCCAAAACCATACGGACCATGATGCTCATGGCAGTTCTTTCTCCAATGCTGGTGGGTATCGTGGTTCGAACTTACGCCTGGATGACAATTCTTTCCGATCAAGGCGTAATCAACGCGACACTCAAAAAATGGGGCTGGCTGTCGCAGCCCATCCATCTCATGTATAATGAATTCGGCATCTGTTTGTCCCTGGTTCATATATTGACGCCATTTCTTGTGCTGACTTTGATCGGTGTAATAGGGCGCATAGATTTAAGCCTTGAGGAAGCGGCTCGCAACTTGGGCGCAGGGAAAGTCAGAACCTTTTTCGAAGTTACCTTACCGCTCAGTATGCCCGGCATTATGGGAGGTTCTCTTTTGGTGTTTGCCCTGGCTATCAGCGCTTATGTTACGCCCATCCTCATGGGGGGCTTTTCGGTTATCACACTTCCGATTTTGATTTATCAACAAATAAGCGGAATATTTAATTTCGGTTTTGGAGCGGCCCTGGGGCTCATACTTTTGCTGGTCTCTCTGGTGATAGTCATCCTTTATCACCGCGCTATGTCACGGTTTACCAGGGGGGTGGGAGTCTAAATGAAAACCAAATCCTGGGACGTCATTCTTTTTAGGGGTTTAAACATCTCGTTGATCGGATTTTTGCTGTTGCCGATCTTAATAGTGATTCTTTTTGCTTTCAATGCAGCCGAGTTTATCGTTTTTCCTCCGGAAGGGTTTTCATTACGGTGGTTTCACAAATTTTTCACGGACTCCGATTTCATGGGATCTTTCTATCGCAGTATTAAACTGGCCTTGATCACAGTGACCGTTTCAACCGTTATCGGCACCATGGCTGCCATCGCCATCGTTCGAGGAAAGATTGTCGGTGCTAAGTTCCTCAATGCGCTCTTTCTGTCTCCACTGATGCTTCCGGCCATTCTCACAGGCCTTGCGCTGTTCCAGTTTTATGTCATTATCGAAGCTGGTCGAACTTTCTGGGGACTTTTGATCGGGCATATCGTGGTAACGATCCCCTATGTTATTCGAACCTCCACCACTGTACTTCACAATTTTGACATTTCCATTGAGGAAGCGGCCAAGAATCTGGGGGCCGGGCCATGGGCAACTTTTTGGTACGTGACACTGCCGTTGATACGTCCCGGTGTCATAGCAGGCTCAATATTTGCGTTTATCGTTTCTTTTGATCAGTTCCCAGTATCTCTTTTTCTGGTGAATCCCGGCGAAATTACGCTTCCGATTCATCTATTCAACTATTTAAAATATTCTTTCGACCCGACCGTAGCCGCAGCATCTACGGTAAGCATCGCCATATCCGTATCGGTAGTACTTATACTTGAGTTTACGATCGGTTTGCAGGAGTATGTCAGGCTATAAGCCGATACTTGGTATCTGCTCATCATGGCCGTTGGTACATCACACAATCATACACGCCAGAAAGGAGGAAACCATGTCCAAACCAATTAAAAAGAGATTGACTCGAAGAGCCTTTATGAAAACAGCAGGTGCTGCCACTGTTGCAGCCGGCACCATCGGATTTCCCGCCATTGTGCGATCAGGCCCTACAGAATTGAATATCAGCGGATGGGGAGGAAAGTGGTCCCAGATCATGAAAAAATCGGTTTATCCTAAGTTTGAAAAAGAACACAACTGTGTAATTAAAACTGATACTGCTTTTCCTTTCGCCCCTAAACTGCTGGCATCCCCCAAAACAAAACCCATCTACGACGTGATGCACTCCAATTCCAATGCCCAGTGGAAGGTTGCCGTTGCAGGGTTTTTAGACGATCTGGACGCCAGAAAGATACCGAATATGGCTAATCTTCATCCCTTTGCCACCAGCGAGATGATCGCGGGTGTAGCGGGATTTACATCAGCAATCGGCCTGGGGTACCGTATGGACAAGACGGATTCGAAATTCGAATCCTGGAAAGAGTTTTGGGATCCGAAGTTTGCCGGCATCAGGGGAACTTACGTGATAACAAATAGCCTTGGCACCTGTGCCTTTCTGATGGCCGGAAAAGTGTTCGGAAACGGCCTTAAAGATACCGATGCAGCGTTGAAAGCCATGGAGAAGCTCAAACCGGTAAAATTGGTGGATTTTACTGGAACCATGGAAAAACTGCTCTTTTCCGGTGAAGTAGTAGTCGGTGTAATTCACGATTCGGCCATCTGGAGGCATCTGGACAAGAAAGCGCCATTGGCCTTTTCAGCCCCCAAAGAAGGTGTGCTTGCGCTTGAGCAGGTGTGGTCTGTAATGAAAGGAAGCCCAAAAAAAGAACTTGCGTATGCTTACATCAACTATATTCTCTCACCTGAAATCCAAAAGGTTATCGTTGAGGGCATGTGGTATAATCCGGCCAATAAATACGTCGAGCTCGAGCAGAGATTCAGGGACCACCTGTTTACCACAGCCGAGCAGGTCAAGCAACTTGTCCAGGTAGATTGGAAGTGGTACAACGAAAAGGAAGATATCCTGTCTATGAAGTACAACAAGATTTTCCAAAGGGGCTGATTCGTGCAATATGCAAGTAGAAGGTTAATTGCCAATGGTTGAATCGAATGAATCGTATTCGGTTGTCCTGGAGTCGGTGACCAAGATTTTTGAAAACAAGATCAGGGCTGTAGATGATGTATCCCTGGAGATCCGGGAGGGGGAGTTTTTCTCCCTTCTGGGTCCCAGCGGATGCGGTAAAACCACCACTCTTCGGCTGATTGCCGGTTTTGAGGAACCTACTTCCGGCAGGGTCTTCATTAAGAGCAGAGAAGTAACCCATGTGCCTCCACATAAACGAGATACAGGAATGGTGTTCCAGAACTATGCCCTGTTTCCTCATCGCACAGTTGCCGAGAATGTGGCCTTCGGCCTTAAGATGCGCAAGCTCTCAAAGGAGATCATCGAACAACGCGTAACCGAGGCATTGCGACTGGTGGAGCTTGAAGGGATGGAGCAACGGCGACCCCATCAACTATCCGGCGGCCAGCAGCAGAGAGTCGCTCTGGCAAGAGCCATCGTCATCGAGCCGGCAGTGCTTCTGTGCGATGAGCCGCTGGGAGCCCTGGACAAAAAGCTTCGCCAGGCCATGCAGTTTGAGTTAAAAAATCTTCAGAAGAAAATAGGAGTTACCTTGGTCTATGTAACCCACGACCAAGAAGAGGCTCTGACCATGTCCGACCGGATTGCCGTTATGGAAGGGGGGAAGGTGATCCAGATCGGACACCCGCTGGAGATATACAACCGTCCCGGTACCCGTTTTGTTTCAAATTTTATTGGAGAATCAAATATATTCGAAGGCCGTGCAAGAGTACTGGACGGTGGGAGACTTGAAATAATCAGCGATGACGGTTTCGTGATTGCCGCTCAATCGGATAAAGTAAAAGATGGGCAAATCGTCACTGTGGCTGTTCGTCCAGAAAGGGTACAATTTGTAACTTCTGAAGCAAAGGCCGATAACAAGCTGACCGGTGAGGTGGAGAGTGTGAACTTTCTTGGCAATTCCATTCTGTACCGATTGGTTCTTCCCTCTGGGAGACTAATTCTTTCATTGATGCCCAATAGGGGTGCTGTTCAGATTCGACAGCGCGGAGAAACGGTTTGTGTAGGCTGGTCTCTTTCCGATGGGGTTATTTTAACCAGTTGAGATTAAAGGGTTTTAGATGAGAGACACATTTCGTCTGGGGATTATAAGGGTTCTTACAAAAGAGAATGCACCGCCGGATTGGTTGAACAGCCACGGCCGTGTCATCGAACACTTCTATCCGGACATTCAGACAATTACTCGAATGATTCCCGGCCAGTATGAAGGAATTCACGATACCGTCAGTCAAGAAAAGGCGGTCCCCAAAATCGAGGCCTTAGCCCGAACGTTTGTTTCAGAGGCCGTGGACGGAATTCTGGTTTCCTGTGCCGCCGATCCTGCAGTGGAACAGATCAGGAAGTGGTGTTCTGTTCCGGTAGTTGGAGCTGGACGATCAGTTGCCCTGCTTGCCCTTGCAGCAGGAACTCCGGTGGGGGTGTTGGGGATCAGTCCGGATCCGCCGGCTGTTTTAAAAGAGGTGCTGGGAGGCCACCTGTGCGGTGGCACCGCCCCTCAAGGGGTGACTACGGCAAACGATCTATATGTTCCGGGGGGTGAAGAATACTTTATTGCACCGGCCAAAGAATTGGTCGAAATGGGAGCACAATCCATTGCGCTTGCCTGCACGGGTTTTGCCTCCCTGGGTACTGCATCCAAGCTTGCCCGGAAACTGTCCATACCGGTTGTCGATCCGGTGGTGGCAGCAGGCTCGATCATACGGTATCTGATGATGGAAAAAAGAGAAAATGGATAGGCAAGGAGTTATGATGTCACGTCATACGCTTACTTCCGAGCAGGAATGTAAAGATTTTGTGCGAGGGTGCTGTTTTTTCGGTGTAGGAGGTGGCGGCGATCCGACAGCCGGCCTACAGATGTTAAAGGAAGATCTTGCCGCTGATATCGAGCTTACATGGATTGACATGGATGAACTGGATGAAGGGGCTATGACCTGCTGTGCCTGGGGAATGGGCTCAATTGCACCTCGGGACCCAGGACGAACCCGCAAGGAAATGGATCGATTCGGCGTAAATGAACCGGTTCATCCCAGGAATCTGGCGGCAGCCGTTCAAGAGCTTGAACGGTATGCAAAAGTGAAAATAGAGGCCATCATCCCGCTGGAGCCGGGTGGACGGAACACACCCAATCCGCTATCTTCGGGTGCGCGGCTCGGTATTCCGATCGCCGATGGTGATTATGCAGGACGAGCCATTCCGGAAATCGTTCAAATTATCCCTTGCATTTCAGGGCATAAACCGTGGCCAGCAACCTCGGTGGATCCTTTTGGAGATGTGCTCATTATTCGGAAAGCCGCCACCGCGCCTATGGCCGAGCGGATCGGAAAATACCTGGCAGTTGCCGCCTTTGGCACAGTGGGGATGGCCGGGTTTCTTATGACTGCAAAAGAGGCCCGAAAATTCATTGTCCGTGGCACTGCAAGCCGCTCCCTTTCGGTAGGACGTGCAATCCGCAAGGCCAGGGAAGCCGAAAACGATCCGGTTGCGGCTGCTGCTAAAGCTTCCGGGGCTCATATTCTTTTTAATGGAGTAGTGTCCGAGCGACAGTGGGAGGACCGTGACGGGTATATGTTCGGAACGAATGTTATTTCGGGCCAGGAAGCGTTTTCCGGTCGGGAGATGAGAATCTGGTTTAAAAACGAAAACCATATCACCTGGATCGATGGAAAACCTTATGTTACCAGCCCGGATCTTATTGTGGTGATGGATACGAAAACCGGTGAGCCAAAAACCAATACGGTCCTCGAAAAAGGGATGCTTGTCAGCGTATTGGGGATTCCAGCTCCACAAGCACTGAGAACTCCACAGGCTTTGAAAGTTCTTGCACCCCAATGGTTTGGTTTCGAGATACCTTATCGACCGATGGAAGAGATTATTAGAGAGGATTGAACATGTCGAAGATCAAATTGACCGAAGATCTTGCTGAAGCCGCTGTTTACGGAGGTGCGGTATTAGGAGGAGGCGGAGGGGGAAATATTACCGATGGCTTAAATCGCGCCAAACTGGCCGTTCAATGGGGAAATCCCGTGTTGGTCTCGATCGACGAATTTGACGACGATGCGATCTTGGCCACTGCCTCGGTGGTCGGCGCACCGGCTGCAAAAGAACGTTTCCTTCGACCCAAGGATCATATTAGGGCGCTTGAGCTGCTGTTGGATACCCGGCCCTATGAACTTTCCGGGATTATTGCCAATGAAAACGGCGCCTCTTCCGGTATCAACGGATGGCTTCAGGCGGCTGCCATGGATTTGCCCGTGGTGGATGCTCCCTGTAATGGAAGGGCACATCCTTCCGGATTGATGGGAGCCATGGGTATTAATCGTCTGGAAGGATACCTGTCCATCCAGACGGCTGCGGGGGGCAACCCGGCCACCGGCCGATATCTTGAAGTCATTGCCGAAGGGCGACTTGAAACCACCGCCAATATGATTCGCTATGCATCGGTACAGGCAGGTGGCATGGTGGCGGTTGCCAGGGATCCGCTCGATGTTGGATATCTTCGAAAACATGCCGCCCCCGGCGCCACCGGCCAGGCAATCCGTCTGGGTAGACAGATCATCAGCACCATGGAAAAAGGTGCCGAAGCTGTCATGGATGTGATCGTCTCTGAGCTGAAAGGAAAAATTGCATGTCGGGGAAGGATCACCCGTGTCAAGCTGGAAACCGTAGGCGGATACGACGTGGGGTTGGTAAAGATCGAAGGTGATAAGAGAGCTGAAATCAGTTTCTGGAACGAATTTATGACTCTTGAATGGGATGGCAAAAGACATGCAACCTTTCCGGATTTAATCACTTTTTTATCCCTCGAATCCGGCCTTCCCGTCTCTTCTGCAGAAATTAAAGAAGACCAGGAGATAGGTGTTTTGGTGGTGGATCGGAAGAATCTGATTTTAGGTGAAGGGGTACGCATCGAAGAGGCGCTTAAAGAAGCCGAGTTCGCTGTCGGCAAACCATTGATCAATCCATAATTTATTTTACGTTGATAGATGCGGATTCTTTAAATCGAAACGCAATATTAAGCACTTTGCTCTATGTCCGTACTATCAGGATATATCTATTGCGGACAAGTTTTTTATATATCGTATTTTTACCAACGCTCGGTTTACTCAAGGAGGGAACAATGAAATCATTCCGAATGGGCGTTCTTTATATCGGCCAATCCCCCCGGCCGCAGAACGTGAAAGAACTTCGCCGTATTTTAGGGGAGGGTATGCAGATTATTGAAGCTGGCTGCCTGGACGGCCTCTCTGATAGCGAAATTAAGACCCTTACTCCAAACGGATCAAATGATACTCTATATACAAAGCTTCCTACGGGAAAAGAAGTGGTGATTTCCAAAAATGAGGTCACGAAAAGAGCCAAGGCACATCTGGAAGCATTTGAAAAACAGGGACTGGATGTTGTTTTGATGTTTTGCACCGGGGCTTTTCATGGTCTCCGTACCCGGGGATGTGTCATATTCCCGTCGGCTGTTCTGGAAGGCTACCTTCAAGCTGTGCTTCCAGAAGGACGTCTTGGGGTGTTTACCCCTCTGCCTAGCCAAGTGGATCAGACCATGAATAAATGGAAGCGTCCCAATTGGGAATTGACGGTAGTACCGCTGATTCCTTCATCAGAGTCAGAGGAGGTCATCGGTTCGGCTGCCGAGAGGATGGTCCGGGGAAAACCAGATCTCATTGCATTGGATTGTATGGGGTACACCCAGAAAATGAAAGAACGCATACGCAGCCGTACCGGCATTCGAACCGTATTGGCCGTGAGCCTCGCGGCCCGGGCGGTGCATGAATTGATCGATTAGAGTCCCTGGCCGTCTTTTTTTAGCCATGTTAACGTTATTAGATATCAAAAAGGGCTTTATTCATTTTTTTGGATACACCATTTCCGTGTTCCTCTAAAAAATAGTACATACAAAGCGAAGCACAACAAAATGACATCTCTAAGCAGCATCAGTTCAACTGATTTGTGCACACCGTTTTCACTCACATAAAAACAACCGCAGTCAAATAGATGTCCTCTAAACAAATTTATGGACAGCACAATAATGAAGGTAAACAACATCCCACCAATCAACACCGAAGCGCCCCGGTAATACAGACCAAAAATTAGAGCAAGTCCCGAAAAAAGCTCAAAATAAGGGAGAATGATGGCAATGAGGTTAACGGAGGCATCGGGGAACAGATCATAGCTGTAGATGGCTTCTAAAAAACTCTCCGGTGCAATAATTTTATGATAGGATGCAAATATAAATGCTGCACCAAGGAGCCACCGCACAGCCAGCTCGCACCAGTGATGATGATAAATCCGTCTCAACCATTCATTCACTTGGATAACTTTTTTCTTTCCATGCAGGGTAACCACCAATAAAAATTTTGATATTTTGAAACCCTGCCGCATATAGTAATTGCGCCAGTTTATGACTATCTTTACAATTTCTTCCGGAACAATAGACTACAATCTCTGTGGACAGAGGGTATTTGTTTATGAATTTCTCTATTTCTTTATCAAAACGCGTGTAAGGAAGCGATACAGCATCTCTAATATGACCTTCTTCATATGCGGCCGGGGGACGAGCATCTACGAATAATGCCTTTCCGCTGTCGAAAAGCATTTTGGCTGCCTCCACATCGTTTAGCTCGACTATATAGTCCTGAATTTCATCTTTTGTTTTAGAAGACGAATCGTCAACGGGTACATCCCGGTTTTCGATAAAAGGGATACCTTTGGGGGATACGAGATTGACCGCCACAGCGATTGTAACAGAAGTTATCAAAAGTACTAACAACTCTTTTAAAACATCCTTCATTAGCCAAAATTACAGTCGTCCAATGATTAAATCCAATATTAAAGTTGCACTCCATATATGTCAAAGCTCATTTAACATGCATTATATTTTGGTTGCCACAGTTAGGATCTATTGTCAAATAAATTCATACGACAATGTGGTATCATGAAATATGGACTTTGTCCTGTTTCATCAAAAGCTCGCGCCGGAGCAAATCAAGGGCTGTTATCGCAAAAATCGATTTGTTCCGCCACCGCTCCTGGTAGGGAAAATTATATTGCATCCCCCTGACACCTTCAGGGGTGGCAAGCCCGATGCAAACCGTTCCCACCGGTTTTTCCGGCGTGCCCCCTGTTGGTCCGGCGATACCGCTGGTGGAAAGTCCATAGGTTGCTCCACTGATTCGACGCACCCCCGCTGCCATCTGTTTGGCAGTCTCTTCGTGAACAGCCCCGTATTTTTCAATGGTATCGGCGGATACCCCCAGTATGCGCACCTTGGCATCGTTGGAATAGGTTACCGCAGATAGCAGAAAATAATCCGAGCTTCCGGAAACATTGGTGATCCAGTCGGAAATAAGGCCCCCCGTGCAGCTTTCGGCAACACCAAGCGTTGCCTTGTTTTGTCGCAGCAGGTTTCCTATCTCAACTTCCATGGCATTTCCATCCACAGAGAACACCTTGTTTCCGAATTTATTCAAAACCCAGCCCGAGGCATCTTCAAGTTGTCTTTGCAATGCTGTATCGTCTGTGCCTTTTGCATATAGCTTTATTTGAATAATAGGAAAAACAGCACGCAACCCCACGCGAACCCCCGGGAACTTTCCGCCAACCGCTTCCAGACGCTCCCCGGTCTCTGCCTCGGTGATACCAAATACACACAGGGTTTTTGTAAGAAATACTGATCGGTCTTTTCCCCATAAATCCGCTATTTTCGGTAATATGACATCTGACATGATTCTCTTCACCTCTAGCGGAGCCCCGGGAAGAAAAAAGAACCGACAGCGTCCCATTTTCATCAGAAATGCAGGTGCGGTCCCAATGGGATTTATGATGCATTCAGCTCCTTTGGGCAACATAGCCTGTTTGCGGTTAGAAGATGGCATAGACCGTTTTCGTGCTTTAAAAAAATTTTCTATGGCTTCAAGTGCCCGCAGATCAAGCTTAAGCTCAACACCCGCAGCTGTTGCAGCGGCAGCCGCGGTAAGATCATCCTCTGTGGGGCCAAGCCCACCGGTTACAACAGCTACATCCGCACGATTGCTGATCTCGATAAACAGGGAAACAAGCGTATCCATATCATCACCCACACAACTGTGTCGGGTAACATGAATCCCTAAATCTGTCAGCTCCCGGGCAATGTAAGCGGAATTGGTATCAACAACCGACCCAAGCCTCAACTCCTCGCCTGTGGCAACAATCTCTGCTATCATGTAAGCTGCCTTTTTATAATAAACAGGATATGTATTAAAAAGTGACCCTTATAATGCTTAGCTTGTAATTTTCAGAATACCATGAATATATCAAATAAGAAAACATGAATCAGCCCCATGAACCATTGAACCCTTTTCTTAAAAGCAGCCTCAAGCATTGCCTTAAACGAATGCTTCAACCGCATATAATTCCAAATTGCAATCAAGATGAGCTTAATATCCAATTCCAACCGGTTAAAGACTGAAGAAACTCAGGGTCGAGTTCCAATCGTTTTAGCCCTCGTGCGGCCTGAGCAATGGCT
>JAFDFZ010000274.1 GCA_019309565.1 Deltaproteobacteria bacterium | reverse complement strand
ACCCGCATTCTTTTAAAAGTCTACCGATGGACGCGGCAGTGATCCCTTTCCCAACTGAACTGATCACACCTCCTGTAAAGAAAATAAACTTAGGTTTCATTTATCGAGTAAATTTTCCCACCTTATTGGGTTTTAAGAGAAGAGGGGAGGGCTGTTGAATCAACCCTCCCCGGATCGGCGAGTGCAAGTTATATATTTTCTGTCCTGCTCCTGTCATAACAAAGATGTTTCCTTATTGTAGATTTTGAAAGTGTACCATTAAAGTAAAATCCGCCGGTTGATACATCGGCGGAATAATTAAGAATTCATTTTGGCATTTAAAAGCGATGCTTCAGGGTTCGTGAAAGCAGTTCATCTCTTTCGTTTGGTTGGTCCTTTTTTTGTTTCTTTGAACGCTTTGCTTTCTGTTCCTCTTCAAGCTCGGCTTTTTCCATTGCTTCTTTCATGGCAATTTCCATGAAAGTAGGTTCGTTTTCTCGTTCCCGGGGTACAGATTCCTTCTTCTGCTCCCTCTGGCGCGTTTCTTTTCGTGGTTTTTTTCTCTGTTTTCTGGCTGGTGTAACCTTGACGCCTTCGATTTCATCGAGACCTGGCTCCAGCTCCCGTATGCTGAGCTTGATTTGTTTGCGTCGGCGGTTGAAGTCGATTACTTTTGCTTCAATTTCATCTCCAACTTTGACCACATCCGATGTGTTTTTTACATATCCGTGGGAAAGCTCGCTGATATGAACTAAAGCCAGCCGCTCTGCACCGATATCAACAAAAGCACCATATTTTTCAATCTCGGTTACTTTTCCTTTGACAACCATGCCTTTTTCTATCTCTCTCCACTCCAGCGGGAGCGGTTTTTTCATGGAGACTTCAATGCGATCATCCCTGATGTTGCGGACATATACTTCAACCTCATCATTTTCTTTGAGGGTTTCCTCGACTTTTAAAAGTGGCTCATCTTTTTCTGTGACGATTTGGGAAACGTGCAGAAGTGCTGGTTTTTCAACACCAATATCAACGATTGCGCCCGCACGTGTTGTTTTTACCACCTTTCCCTTTAGGTGCATTTTTCTTTCCAGCTGATCTGATGATGTGATACCGGTAATAATATCTGACTCCATTAAGGTAATACTCCTCGTTATGGTCTTGAGCAGCCGTTCATCATTCTCTCCGGGAGGTCTCCTGTCAATTAAATCTCGATTTTCAATTTTCATGAGGAACTTATTACTTGGAAAAGTAAAAACGTTTAAATTAAAACACCAGGAAATTTATCACTTCTTGGTATAAAAAAATCTCTCCGTTTACTGCTGTTTATCTACTGGACAGAAAACTCCAGCGTTCTATCTAGCTTATCGTTTAGAGTGATTTCGACTTTATAACTCCCAGTAGGCCAGAGATTGTCACTGCTCAAGTCGAAAGTAAGCTGATTGCTTCCGCTTGTAATTACAGCTTCATCAATGAAGAAATTTGGTTCCACACCTTCTGCGTCTACTGCATACCAGGATGCCTTTACAGTGGTGTCATCCGGTGCATTTGCGAGGTCAACGATGGCATAAAAAGGTTCATCCTGGGAAAATGTAGTGGTTTTCTCGGGTGTGCCGCTAACATCTCTCGCCATGTAAGCATCTTGTATTTTTGCCGTACTTACAGAAAAACTGCAGGCAGCCATTGTAACGACCAGGAAAAACATGGACGTAATTAATTGTATTCTGTTCTTTAACACATTTACCTCCAATTTGTTTTTGGTGTCGATTATATTATCTTCATTATCCAAAATTAATCATAATTACAAAACCACTCGCACTAATAAATTTCAAGGCAAAAATTCTTATCGACAAGAAATCAATTAGGTGATTCCGTGAGTATCAATTTCGCCCTTTCTAATTGGGCATCTTCACCATTTGGGGTGTTATCTATGGGCAATTCAAGAATTACATCAGGTGTCAAACCGTCTCCCTGAATTTGCCTACCTTCAGGCGTCAGCCATCGGGCAGTGGTGATTCGCACTGCGCCGTTCTCATCCACCAGCGGAATCCAGTTCTGAATTAATCCTTTTCCGAATGTTTGTGTCCCGATCAATTCAGCACGGCCATAATCCTGCAGTGCTCCGGCAACAATTTCGGATGCGGAGGCAGAGCCGCCGTTCACAATCACAACCATTGGCAG
>JAFDFZ010000032.1 GCA_019309565.1 Deltaproteobacteria bacterium | reverse complement strand
AAACCAGTTGTAAGTGATCTAAAGTGCCTAAAGTTAAGGTATCGCTTCGCTCTTCCATTTTAAAAATAGATCAAATTCCTTAACTTTAGTTCACTTAAGCTCACTTCAAACTTTCTTTAGTTCACTATTTTTCTCTATGAACACAGCATGTTATTCGATAACGACAACAAATTGTCGATATGATGTCCCTAAGCGCATAATCGAAATCATCATTGTTTCACGTGAAACATGAACCATATTTGGACATACTATGAATATAAATTTTGAGCCACATTTCAGAAGGTATGAAGCGATCGTTCGAAAAGCAGAAAATGCATTTGAGCGTATTCGCTTAGATTACCCGCAGAGCGTGAAATGTAGAATCGGATGTTCGGATTGTTGTCGTGCGCTTTTTGATATTTCGTTAATCGAAGCCATATACATCAATTATCATTTCAAAAAGACTATTAAGGGGTCAAAACGAGATGAATTGATTGAAAAAGCAAACATCGCGGACCGCAGGGTATATAAAATCAAGCGCAATGCCTATCGAGCTGCCTCACGGGGTGCCAGCGAAGATGACATCCTTTCGGCAATTGCTCAACAACGTGTCAGATGTCCGCTATTGAATGATGATGAAAAGTGCGATCTTTATGAATACCGCCCTATTACCTGCCGAATTTATGGAGTTCCAACGGCGATCAGGGGGAAAGGACACACCTGCGGGCTTTCCGGATTCAGCGCGGGCGAGGCATATCCGACGATCAACATGGACATCCTTTATCATGAGCTTTACAAGCTGTCCCTTGAGATGATCAAGGACATCGGCTCAAGCCATGTCAAGATGGCAGATATGCTCATCCCCCTGTCCATGGCACTGCTTACAGAGTATGACCAAGAATATCTTGGCATTGCCCGAATCAAAGAAGATAACCGATGAGGGGAAATCGATGAACGATCTATCTGAAGAAGACCAAAAGCGGAAAAAGGCGATTTTCGATAGCATGTCACCCAGACGACAAAAGCAGATTTTGAAAAAGGGGTACGATTCCTGGAACCCATTTCAACCACCTAAAGACCCTATAGATATTAGAAGGGAAAGATCGCGGCGCACCACTCATATGCTGGTTAGAGAATTTTTGCAAACTCAATCGGCCGAGAATTACTCAAATGAATATGGGCGAGGGGTAATGGAGATTTGTCTGGGGATTATCAATCAAGACGATCGATATCTGGGTATGTATGAATTCTCCGTATGGTATCACAAGCTACTTGAAAGAGAAGGTTGTCTTTAGACACTTAAGAAAATCTCGATTATACCGATCTATTTCAATGTGCTTGAATATGAACCGAAACAGAACGCATTCCTCTTAAGCTTGTCGAAGCACGGGTGAAGATTCCACACAACGGGGCTGCGGGGACTTCATACGGGTCGTACGGGTGTGTTTTAATGCAAGACTCGTTGCCTTCAGATGAGATTGTTGGACGAATCAAGGAATGGCTTGCAATACGCCGAATTACCGCTTTTTGAAAGGTGTTGGGCACGCAACCATTTGGCACACGGCTCGAATTTCACCGAGAACTGCCGGGGACCAAATTTGGTCTTTACAGACTGTTTTGGTTGTGTTAAAAGATAAAATTTCTTTTAAGAAGGAAATACGAGGCGATGCTTGCCAAAAATCGACAAAAGCGTCTTAAAAGGAACGAACGATGAAAAAGAAGGATATTGAATTTTTTAGAAGGCTTTTAACCCGTCAGCTTGAAGAGCTTCTGGAGCAGGCCGACGATACGGTGTCCGGTATGACCACTCCGAAGGAAAATTTTCCAGATCCAACGGATAGGGCATCACTTGAGGCGGATAGAAATTTTTTGCTTCGAATTCGAGACAGAGAAAGCAAGCTCATTAAGAAGGTCAAAAAGGCGCTTGAGAGGATTGACAACGGAACATTTGGAATCTGTGAAACCTGTGGCGAAAACATTTCAATCAAGCGGCTCAAAGCACGTCCTGTTACCACTCAATGCATAGAGTGCAAAACAAAAGAGGAGGCTTTAGAGAAAGCACTTGGAATATAAAAACCTCCCGGGGATTGATCTTCATATACACTCCAATGCTTCAGATGGTACTCTATTCCCCTGGGAGATTCTGGCACGGGCTCGCCGATTAAACCTTAAAGCCATCGCCATTACAGATCATGATACGGTGGAAGGCTGCAGAGCAGCGTTTCAAAGAGAAATTCCTTCTTACCTAAAATTTTTAACAGGTGTGGAAATCAGTGCCGCACCTCCTTTCGAATTTTCGATTTCAGGAAGTTTCCATATACTGGGATATGGGATCGATTTGGATGATCCCGGGTTAAATCGTACGCTCAACAAATTACAGCTTGCCCGCAAGAATCGAAATCCAAAAATTATTGGAAAACTAAGGCAGATGGGCATCGATATTTCTTTGGATGAGCTTAGAGAGGAATTTGGTGAAAAACCCCTGGGAAGACCCCATATCGCACAGCTCATGGTGAAAAAGAACTATGTGACATCCATAGATGATGCCTTCGATTATTACATTGGAAAAAATAAACCGGCGTATGTTGATAAGTTTCGAATTGTCTGCTCAGAGGCCATCGACATGATAAGCGAAGCAGGGGGAGTTGCCGTGCTGGCCCACCCGTATTTATTGAAGATGAACAGAGGAGATAGGCTCGAAGATCTTTTGATACACTTGAAAAGCCTGGGGCTTGTGGGCCTTGAAGTGTACTATCCTGATCATCCTCCTGAAGCTACAGACCTGTACATCAGGCTGGCAAAGCGCCATGATCTATTGATGACGGGGGGCACGGATTTTCACGGTTCCCTGAACCCCGAGATTGAAATGGGAAGTGGAAATGGATCGTTTTACGTTCCATATCGACTCTACGAAGAGTTGGCAAGGTACCTCCTTCAGGCTGATAGAAAGTGCGCTTTGTAGGGGATGATTATTCCGTGTGTCCGTCTTCATCGATTCTTGTACAGGATCATGAACATGAGACTCTTTCTATGGGACCCACTGCTGTTGAGGAAATAGAAAAAAAGATTCAATATGAATTTAAAGACAAAGCGCTGCTTGAAGAGTCGCTTCGGCACAGCTCCTTTGTTAACGAACAGGCCCGGGAGGGAATGAGGGATAATGAGCGGCTTGAATTTTTAGGAGATGCGGTATTGAGTTTGATCGTAGGGCATTTGTTGATGCAGCAATATCCGGAACTCAAGGAAGGAGAGCTTTCCAGGATGCGCGCTCAACTGGTCAACGAATTCCAGCTTGCCGCCGTTGCCCGCACAATCGGCCTGGGTGCGCATATTATGCTGGGAAAAGGAGAAATCCAGACAGACGGGCGAAACAAATCTTCGATTTTGGCTGACACGTTTGAAGCGCTTCTTGCCGCCATATACCTGGACGGGGGATTTGAAACTGCGTTCCGTTTCGTTCAATCCGAATTCTCCCAATTGATTCAATCCAAAGTCACTTCGATGGTGGATCAGGATTATAAGAGTCAATTGCAAGAGCTGATACAGATAACCCAGACGGAAATGCCTGATTATCGCGTTATCTCCGAAAGTGGGCCCGATCACGACAAGACATTTAAAGTTCGGTTGAAGCTAAAAGAAATATTGACCGAAGCCGAAGGGAAGAGCAAAAAAATAGCCGAACAGGAGGCAGCGCGTAAAGCTCTTGAGATTTTAAAGAAATCTTCGAAGTTTTCCGGCCGGTAACATAAGGCCGATAACCGGCTCATTCCGAATTTCGTCGAGAATCGATGAAATGCCAAAAGATCACAGGGCAAAATAGCGCTAATGCATGATAAAACCCGGCTTACAGGTTTAAACCTGATACAGTTATTCAACAACGGGACTAACCCAAACAGTACATGTTGTATGACCGGGAAACCTTTTATTATTCCGGTTTTTATTCCCCACCAGGGATGTCCCCACCAGTGTGTTTTTTGTAATCAAAAGACAATAACAGGGAGCACTGCAACCTTTCCCGATGCAGAATCACTTCGAAAGATAGTATTTGACTTTCTTGATTTTGCCAGAGCACACCGAACGAATGTTCAAATCGCCTTTTACGGGGGCAATTTTTTAGGGTTGAAAGCAGAAAGGCTTTGCTTTTTGTTAAACAAAGCGACAGACCTCATACACCAGGGGGCTGCAGACAGCATTCGATTCTCCACACGGCCTGATACCATAACCGATGAACGGCTGAAAATGATTGCAGCATACCCGATAAAGATCATCGAATTGGGTGCCCAATCTATGGATGATTCGGTATTGAAAAAAATAAAAAGAGGCCATAGTTCCAGAGATACCGAGAAAGCGCTCAAGCTGCTAAGAGAGCATGGCTATGTGGCCGGCTTGCAGCTTATGGTTGGGCTTCCCGACGAAGATGAGGCATCGTTGCTTTCAACCGGCAGGTACATCGTCAATTTACATCCGGATTTCGTGCGAATTTATCCAACTGTCGTGCTTAAGGAAAGTCTGCTTGCCAGGTGGTATCTCGAGGGTCGATACTTTCCCTTGAGCATCAAAGAGGCTGTAGAGCGTGTAAAGATACTTTATCGATTGTTTCAAGAAAACGATATTCCTGTAATTCGAATGGGACTTCAGGCTTCTGAAGATCTGGATGCAGGCGATAGGATTGTTGCAGGACCCTATCATCCCTCTTTCGGAGAGTTGGTTTACTCGGCTCTGTTTTTTGATAAGGCCAAGAAGATGCTGGAAAATTCAAAACCGCTGCCAGACACTATCACCCTCAAGGTTAATCCCCGAAGCCTATCAAAGATGCGGGGTCACAAGAACCGAAATATGATCAAGCTAAAAGCAGAGTTCAGAGCGATTGCAATAGATTTGGTTTGCGACAGCTCTCTTTCCGAAGATACCGTAGAGATGGTATGAACCTTCGGTCCAATTTTTCGTCAGGGATTGCTATAAAAACTTGACATAAAATTTAAAATCTTCGTTTATAAAGAGATTTAGACAACCAGGTTGACAGAGCCATCTTAGGAGGAGTTTAGATTGACCACAGCTTCAGTTACAAGGCATATCGAGCGGCTGATTGTTCCAAGGCTGGAGCAATTGCCTGTAATATCTTACTATGCGAAAATCAGAGGTTGGCCTTATGTGCTTTCGTGGATTCATCGTATCACAGGTATCATGCTTGTTTTATACATGCTGATTCATGTGTATACATTATCTTTTTTAAGAGCCCCGGAAGCCTACGATGCCAAGATGCGGCTTCTGAGGCTCCCTGTGTTTGTAATGCTGGAATGGGCATTGGCGATTCCGGTTATTTTTCATGCCCTCAACGGCGGCCGGCTGCTTTTGTACGAGATTTTCGGTGTTCGCAAAGATGAGGCAATGATTCGATGGGTCTTTGGTCTTTCCTCGTTGTACGTTCTGCTTCTGGGGTTAATGATGGTTTGCGGCAGCCAGAGGGTGACACCGGTGTTCTATTGGTTAACTACGCTGCTGGCTGCTTGCATCCTGGGATATGTTATCTACACGAGGATCTGGAAGACCGACATTACTCTTGGCTGGAAGCTTCAAAGAATATCAGGGGGTTTTCTATTGATGATGATCCCGGCTCACATGCTGTTTATGCATTTAAACCTGAGTATGGGACATGAAGCCGGCGTTGTAATCGCCAGAATGCAAAACATTTTTATTAAAATTGTTGATATTACACTGGTTATCAGCGTTCTTTTCCATGGCGGTTATGGACTGTTGTCCATCGCAAAAGACTATGTCTTCTCAAAATGGTTGAAAACTCTTTTCAAGGCTGCTGTTTGTGCCGTGATGGTCTTTTTTGGCTGGATCGGCACGAAGCTGGTCATTCTCATTTAGGTTTAAGAAAGGATAAGAGGCATGAAAGGCCATTTTCAAATATCTGACACCATCAGATGCGATGTGCTTATTATCGGAGCCGGTGGTGCCGGCCTTAGATGTGCCGCTGAGATTCTTGAAAATAGACCGGACACAAATGTGATTGCACTGACAAAAGTTTCCCATCCTCAGAAATCCCACACTGCCACAGCCCAGGGAGGGCTGGCTGCCGTTGACCCCAAGGACCCGGCGGACAGGCCCATTTTTCATATGTTCGATACATGGAAGGGATCGGACTGCATGGCGGATCAAAATGTGATCCAAAAGATAAGCGAAGCCTCCTGGCAGCAGATTATCTGGTTAGAAAACCGTGGCATGCATTTCAGCCGGGACAACATGGGAAATTTGAGCAAAAGAACCTTTGGAGGGCATACCATAAATTTTGGAGAGGCACCCGCATACCGAGCGGTTTTTGAAGCCGACAGAACCGGAAAAGGCATCCTTGATACGGCCTGGGGAGAAACCATCAAACGCGGCATCACATTTATGGATCAAAGCATTGCAGTAGAGTTGCTTTTCAAAGACAACCAGTGTGCGGGCTGTGTCGTATTTAAACAGAAAGAAGGAAAATTTTTACGAATCCTGTCCAAGGCAACCGTGCTTGCCACCGGTGGATGCGGACAGGTTTACAAAGTTACAACAAACTGCCGGCAAAACACTGGAGACGGGCTCGCTCTTGTACTTCAAGCAGGCCTTCCGGTTATGGATCCCGAAGCGGTCCAGTTTCATCCAACGGGGATCGTGGGACCGGGGATTTTGGCCAGCGAGACACTGCGTTCTATAGGAGGCATTCTTAGAAACAAAGACTTGGAACCTTTTATGCAGCGCTATGCTCCCAGAATGAAAGAACTGGCGCCCCGTGACCTGGTAGCTCGAGCAATTGAAACTGAAATCCGCGAAGGGCGGGGGGTACTGAACCCGGATCATAAGATCGAGCATATCTGGATCGATTTGCGTCATCTTCCCGAAAACGTCCACGATGAACAAATACCGGAAGTGACGGGCTTTTTTAAAAAATTCGTCAATCTAAATCCAAAGACAGATCTTTGCCCGGTACGTCCCAGCGTCCATTATCATATGGGAGGAATCCCCACAAACGAATTTGGGGAAGTCGAAACGATGGAAAGGGCGGTTGTACCAGGTCTTTTTGCGGTGGGTGAATGTGCCGCCGCCAGCTTTCACGGATTCAACCGGCTGGGAACAAACTCGATTCTGGAACTGATAACTATGGGCAAATTTGCAGGCCAACGGGTTCTGGAATACCTAAACGATTTTCCCCGCAGCACACCGGAACCAAAGCCGCTGTTTAGTGAAGCGCAGTTTTCTTCGTATCTTGAAGCCAAAGGAAAAGACAACCTTGGTAAAATTCGTGAACACCTAAGATCCACCATGACCGAAAAGGTGGGGGTATTCAGAATCGAAAAAGAGATTAACAAAGGCATCGAAATCCTCAAGGAGCTTAAGGAGCGGGCGGAGAAAACCGCTCTTTCTGAAAAAAGCCTGATCCTGAACCCGGAACTGATCACGCGCTGGGAACTGGACAACCTGCTGGCGGTGGCAATGGTAATTGCCCGCGCTGCGCTTAGACGCAAGGAATCAAGAGGGGCTCACTATAGGGAGGACTACCCAGAGCGGCTCGATGAATTCAACGATCACACGCTGATTCGGATGCCGCAATTTGACACGGTGGAAACCGGCAGTCGTCGGGTGGACATGAGCATCTTTGAGGCTCGGGGCGAACATCATGAAAATTTCGGTAGAATTGCCAGAATTTACTAAGCTGTAAGTATCAAAACAGCGGCTTGAAACCATGTTCCACGGTTTCCCGGAGCTCTGGAAATAGAAGTCCTTGATAATTCAATCTGCTATGTTTATAAAAGGGTAACCATGAACAGCGTATATGATATTACGTTTCGAATTCGTCGCTACGATCCGGAATTGAAGCGATCCTATGTGCACGTATATCGTCTTGAGGCCGGGCGTATTCTTCGTTTTGTGGATCTTTTCCGGAAAATAAACGAAGAACAGGATCCCACCCTTGCATGGAACTCCTCCTGTGAACACGGGCAATGCGGTACCTGTTCGATCAGGGTAAACGGCAAGCCGCTGCTTGCCTGTGAGCTGCTGGTGGAAAATGCGGTATCATATTTCGGCACTACAACGTTTACCATAGAACCGCTTGATATCGCACCTGTCCTACGAGACCTGGTGGTGGATATTGAAAAGGCATATAAGCGAATCGCACAGGTAAAGCCTTATATCATTCAACCATCATCTAAGCAAAAAGAAGAAGAAGCCTATTGCATCACTTCAAACGAACTGGAACAGTATGTCAATGCGACCCGTTGCATCAATTGCTTTTGTTGTGCATCGGCCTGTATCAGCAGCCACAAGGGCTTTCTGGGCCCCAACGCCATGCTGGCCAGCATTGTTAGGCTCATGGACCCCCGTGAGCAAGAAAAAAGACAACGCCTGCAAACACTTTACAGCGACAACGGGGTATACCGGTGTCACTCTTCCAAGGCCTGTTCATTTGTGTGCCCCAAGGAGATCGATGTTGCTCATTTCATCGCGCTGGCTAAACAAGGAAGATTTAAAACGACACAGGACGAATGATCCATGCTGCTTGCAGTACCAAGCGGCTCTGTTGTTCATCTTTCGGCCGCACTCACAAAAGGGTTGATGGAATTTGAGGTCCTAATCACGAACCTTTGGCAAAAGGAGAAGGAGTATGAGTTCGGAATTACCCGGTTGCGCCAAATGCCCCTATGAACCCACAACCCGTATTTGCCAGCAGAAGGATGGAAAATCGCCGCCCTTTTGCCCGACCGTTACGAAAACCCATATCATAGAAAAGGCGCTTGAAGAGGTTATGAAGCCAGAAAACCTGGAATTTGCAAGACAGGCTTCCATTCAGGAGGGCGAAGGCTATGCCGATAAAGAGCTTGGATATGCGCAGACAAGACCGCTTAAGCCCAGAATTGTTGAAATTATCGAATTTGCGAAAAAAATGAATTATAAGAAACTGGGATTGGTGTTTTGTATGGGTTTGCGAAAAGAGGCAAAGGTGGTCGAAAACCTTCTTTCGATAAATGGTTTTGATGTTGTTTCAGGGCTTTGCAAGATGGGGCGAACTCCAAAGGAAATGATCGGTGTTCGGGACGAGCAGAAGATCAAAATCGGCTGCTTTGAATCCATGTGCAACCCCATCGCTCAGGCATTTGTTTTAAACGATGAAAACACTGAATTCAACATCATGATGGGGCTTTGTGTAGGCCATGATTCTTTGTTTCTGAAATATTCTGAGGCACCCTGTACGGTTTTTGCCGTAAAAGACCGTTTGCTTGGGCATAACCCTCTTGCGGCTATTTACAACATCGACAGTTATTACAGATCGCTTAAGGTGGCGAAATAAACGGCTATTCCGTGAAACGGGATGGCTTTAGAGGTAGAGGATTGAAGGATTCAAGTGAAATATACCGGCACGCTTAAGGAGCGATAATGCGGGAAATACATATAGACGATATTACCCTGGCAGTACGAGATCTTTGCATTCGAGCCAACACCGAACTTGGAGAAGATGTTCTTGAAGCGTTCAGACAGGCACTGAGCAGGGAAGACTCTGCCATCGGGAGAGATATTTTAAAGCGGCTCATCGAAAACGCACAAATTGCAAGGGAAGGACAGATTGCCATGTGCCAGGATACGGGTCTTGCCGTCGTGTATGTGGAAATGGGTCAGGACGTTCATGTAATCGGGGGCAGTCTTCGGGAGGCGATCGATGAAGGGGTTCGCAGGGGATATCGTGAAGGATATCTAAGAAAAAGTCTCTGTGATCCCATTACCCGCAAGAACACGGGGGATAATACGCCTGCGATGATTCATTACGACATTGTACCGGGGGATGGATTCAAAATCATCGTTGCACCAAAGGGAGGAGGCGGAGAGAACATGAGTAGGGTCGTGATGCTTTCCCCTGCCGATGGAATCGAGACGGCAAAAGCCTTTGTGGTTAAGAGAGTGGAAGAATCCGGCGGGAAGCCCTGCCCACCGATTATTGTAGGGGTGGGAATCGGTGGAACCATGGAAAAAACCGCATTTCTTGCAAAAAAGGCGCTGTTGAGACCGGTGGGCAGCGAAAATCCGGATCCGCAACTGGATCGTATGGAAAAAGAATGGTTGAAGGCAATAAACGCATTGGGCATCGGACCGCAGGGGTTGGGAGGCAGAACGACCGCGCTTGCAGTACACATCAATACCATGGCCTGTCATATCGCCAGTATCCCTGTGGCGGTAAACATTCAATGCCATTCCTCGCGTCACAAGACACTGGAACTATAGGAACCGGTACTGAAGAAAAAGGATGAGATATTTACACAAAGGAATGATCGTCTATGGACAGAATTATTGTGCTGTCAACGCCATTGAGCACAGATAAGCTGAAAAAGCTTCGGATCGGTGATCGAGTACTGTTAAACGGCATCGTGTATGCGGCTCGAGATGCTGCTCATAAGCGACTCATCGAATTGTTAAAGGCCGGTGATCCATTACCGTTTAGCATACAGGGGCAGGTGATCTATTATTTGGGGCCGACTCCTGCAAAACCCGGAAAGCCGATCGGAGCCGCCGGTCCAACCTCCAGCTATCGCATGGATGAATACAGCGTGCCGCTTATTGAAAAAGGGCTTAAGGGCATGATCGGAAAAGGCGCAAGAAGCCTAATCGTTCGGGAGGCAATGCAGACGCACAAGGCCGTTTATTTTGCAGCGATCGGAGGTGCGGGAGCCCTTATCAGTCGAAGCATCATTTCGGCTGAAATCATCGCTTATCCTGAACTGGACACGGAAGCCATCCGAAAAATGACGGTTAAGGATTTTCCGGTTATCGTGGCCAATGATGTTTACGGCGGTGATCTTTACGAAACCGGAGTAAGGAGCTTTCGCACGGAAATTGTTTGATCCACTGTGCACCAGGCAACGATAAGTCTCCTCAACAGATAATTTATTGCATTTAGAAGCGTGTGGGACTCGCTAAAACAGTCACCTGCTTCAAAGTGCGATCATTGTGCAACTTATACCACGAATTCTGCCAAAAATTGTTGTAATCAGGAATATCAACCATGAAAGAAACAATGCGTGTAGCACAAAACTGCTGTGAATTGAACTTTCATTCTTTACCTGAAAAGGTGATCGAAAAGACAAAGGATCTCCTCTTGGATTATATCGGAGTTGCCGCAAGGGGAGCCTTGAGCGACTCCAGCACACCTGTGCAATCCATGTTTGAAAGGATAGGAAGACATGACAGGGGTGCGGTGGTGATCGGCACGGATCTTAGCCTTCACCCACTGTTTGCGGCGATGGCAAATGGTATTGCGGCGCATTCTCTTGAATTGGATGATGTGGTCAATACAGCTTCTGTTCATCCTGGAGTTGTGATCATCTCCGCAGCCCTGGCGGCAGCCCAGGCCGACTCGTGTGCCGGTACAAAGATGATAGAGGCCATTGTGGCCGGCTATGAAGCCATGGTTAAGATTGGCGCTGCCATGAACCCTGGAGCTCACTACGCTCGGGGCTTTCACCCAACGGGAACCTGTGGTGTATTCGGAGCGGCGATCACCGCTTCAAAAATCTTCAATCTTGATGCTTCCCAAACCACATGTGCCCTCGGAATAGCGGGCAGTCAGGCTGCAGGATCAATGGAGTTTCTATCCGACGGATCTTTCACCAAACGATTTCATCCAGGATGGTCAGCACATAGCGGTATGATGGCGGCTTTTCTGGCACAGGAAGGTTTCACGGGTCCGAGGACGATTCTTGAAGGAAAGTTCGGGTTTTTAAATGCGTACTCTTCCAAGCCGGATCGGAAAAAAATACTCGAAAACTGGGCAGATCCCTATGAGGTGTTGAAAACCAGCATTAAACCCCACGCGTGTTGCCGCTATAAGCAGGGACCCATAGATGGAGTGTTGGAGGTGATGAAGGAGAATGCAATCAAGGCCGAGGATGTGGAAAAAGTCACTGTTGCGGTTCTCAAAGCAGGTTTTCCGCTGATAGCCGAACCTGCACAGCACAAGTATCGTCCCGCAAGCATCGTGGATGCCCAGTTCAGCATGCCCTTTGGGGCTGCGGTGGCCATATTGTATGGAAAGGCCTCTTTGGATCAATACACGCTTGAGAACATTCGGTCCGCTAAAGTAAAAAAGATGATGGATCGAGTAGTAATGAAAAAGGACCCGGAATTAGAGAAAGTCTTTCCGGAAAGATGGCCTGCCCGTGTTGTCATTGAAACAAAAGACGGAAAGAAGTTTTTCAAGAAAATCGAACATCCAAAAGGCGATCCTGAAAACCCCCTTACTCGTGACGAAATTGTCGAAAAATTCAAAGCACTCGTTCACCCTGTATTCAACAACGACAGAATCTATCAGATAATCGATCGAGTTAGTGCTCTGGAGAAGATGGATGACGTTCAAGCGCTATGTGAGCTGCTGGGGAAATGATGGTCAAAAATGCAACCGGCAGGCAGAAACCAGACAGACTCAAGGTGTCTCTGGGAGTGCATGCCGGTTAAATCGGGGAAGGAGAAATTTCCTATGCTGGCCACAATGCATTGTCTCGGGCCAGGCTGGCGGAAAGCATCATTCTGAATCGCATCAAGAAAAGGAAATTCAACTTCAAGCAGGTAAAAACGGAATGTATAGGTTATAATGCCATCCTCGGGGATCTGGCCGAGAAATACGCTTCGGAACCGTTTGAGGTGAGACTGCGCTCGGCGGTTAAAGCCGATACGGATGCAGAGGCAAGAATCGTTGGCGATGAGGTGGAATCGCTTTTTTTAAACGGCCCAGCAGGGGCAGCAGGGGCCAGGAAACATGTTCGACCGGTCGTTGCCATGTACTCTACCACCACCCCTCGGGAGCTTATAGAGATTTCCATGCAGATAAAGGAGGTAGGATGAAAAAAAGATCAAGCTTCATCGTATTGCGCATGCCAGGGCCGGAGATAAAGGGGAGAGCAATAACATTTGTCTGTTTCCTTATGATAAATGTCACTATGAGCTTATAAAAAGAAAGGTGACCGCAGAGGTTGTCAAGGAACATTTCAGGCAGATCGTCAGCAGAGAGGTTATTCGGTATGAAATTCCAAGTCTGCATGGATTTAATTTCCTGCTACAGGGTGTGCGCAAAGATGGAGTTTCCGCCACTCTTGATCTGGACAGTCACGGCAAATCCCTGGCTTTCGGTCTGCTTGAGCTTGAAATTGAAGTGGATTGAGTCTTAAACGATCCAGATAAGGAGAAACACATAAATGCGTTCCCTAAAAGAGCTTAACCGGTTTATTTCTGAGCAACGCGCGAAGCACCGACTCTCCGAGCTTCCGCTTAAACACATACGGGTGATCGATTTGTCCACGGTGGTCGCCGCCCCCTTTGCGGCTACTCTTTTAGGAGATATGGGCGCTGAGGTCATAAAGATTGAAAACCCTTCAATGCCTGATGCGCTTCGGGCATGGGGGGTGATAAGGGAAAAGGGCATTCAGCCGTTCTGGTCTGTTATCGGCAGAAACAAATACCCTGTAACGCTGAACCTCAAGAGTCAGGAAGGCAAGCAGATTTTTGAAAAACTCATTGAAATCACAGACGTGCTCATTGAAAACATGCGACCCGGCATACTGGACAAGCTGGGTTTCGATTCAGACACGTTGCTTGAGCTCAACCCGGGGTTGATCATCGGGAAAATATCAGGCTACGGGCAAACCGGCCCATACTCCCACAGGCCGGGATTTGGAACACTGGCTGAAGGATACAGTGGATACACTTACCTGAACGCACAGCCCGAAGGAGTTCCCATCAATCCCCCCATGGCGCTGGCAGATTATATTGCCGGATTGCATCTGGCCTTCGCACTGCTCATTGCGCTTCGCGGCCAAAAACGGGGCCATGCCGGAGGACAGGTTATCGATGTGTCTCTGTACGAACCGCTTTTTGGATTGCTGGGACCAGACTTTCTGTCCTATTACCTTACCGGAGAGATACCTCAACCCAAGGGAAATGAGCTCAGCTACACGGCACCCAGGAACAGCTATAAGACAAGGGACGGCAAGTGGGTTGCGCTTTCTTGCTCGGCCCAGAAACCGTTCGAGCGTCTGATGCAGTGCATCGGACATCCTGAAATGATAAAGGATCCGAGGTTCTCTACAAACGAAAGCCGGATCCAGCCGCAAAACAGAAAAATTCTAAATCAAGTCATCTCCCAATGGATCGGCAACCACGATGCTCGCGATGTTCTTGAAATTTGTGATCGACTAGATATCACGGTGGGTCCCATTGCAAGCATGAAAGACATTGACGAAGATCGGCATTACACAGAAAGAGGAAGCATCATCGAAATAGAGGATCCGCTGACCGGCATCGCGTTGAAGATGCCGAATCTCGCCTTTCGGATGCTCGGTACACCGGGACAGATTCGATTCCCCGGCTTACCCCACGGCTCGGCCAACATGGCCATCTATGGAGAGCTGCTTGGTTATTCCACAGAGCAGATTGAGGCTCTTAGGGAAAAAAACGTAATATGAATTAAGGAACACACAACCATGAGGTATGATGTTATTGTCATCGGAGCCGGGCTAGCAGGTGTGATGGCCGCCGAAACCGCACAGGCGACAGGGGCAAGCGTTTTACTTGTCAGCAAGGGCGGAATCGGCATGGGAACCAATTCGGCCATCTCAAACGCTGTATTTGCAGGCCCCGGAGAAAGGTACCCGCTTGAAAAATATGTTTCAGATACCATCACCATCGGCAAAGGAATCAACCATGAACAGATGGTAATACAGGCAGGCCGAAACGTGCGGGAAGCCATCGACTCACTTCGATCACACGGGATAGAAATATCCGAGAGGCCAAGGAGTTTTACCGTTCAGCCGCAACGCTCGGATCAGATTCGAGGTGTCTGTATGATGAAAAGCCTGGCGTCAACTCTTAAAGGCAAAGAGGGCATCACTCCTTTGGTGAACTTCTATGTTACGGAAATCTTAAGAAAAGATACCGAAGTCTTCGGTATCAAGGGTTTCGATGCTTCTGCGAACGAATTTTGCTGCTATGCGCCAGCGGTGGTGCTGGCCGCCGGCGGAGGCGGCGGGCTGTATCTTCATAACGACAATCAGAAAAGCACCATGGGCCAGGGGTATGCGCTTGCGGCAAAAACAGGGCTTGATCTGTGGGACATGGAGTTTGTGCAGTTCTATCCGTTTGTTCTGGCCGAACCGAGACTTCCGCGGTTCATGGTATACCCTCCCTACCCGAAGGAAGCCTCTGTTGTGAATGCATCGGGGGAAGATATTTTAAAGAAACACGGGTTTGAAAACTTAAACCATGCCATCCGCAAAATGCGGGATGCCATTTCGGCAATGATCGAGACGGAAGGGGCGCCAGGCCCTGTTTACATGGATTACCGTTCTGTTCCCGAGAACAGGTGGGGGCAGTATCCTGCCAGCCTGTTTAGAAAACTTAAATTCGATTTTAAAAAACATCCTTTTAGAATCGCACCTGGTGTTCATTACTTCATGGGCGGGGTTCGTGTGGATGAAAGCGCTCAAACTGACATAAACGGTCTTTTCGCATGCGGCGAGATGCTCTGGGGGCTTCACGGCGCCAACAGGCGAGGGGGCAACGCTTTGACGGAATGCGTGGTTTTCGGAAGAATCGCCGGCCGAAGTGCCGCGCGCTATGCAAAACAAAAAAATATGCCGGCAGGCTTAAAGTTTGAAAAAAAGATATCATACCGAGGTTCTCATCGAGTCAACCTTCGCGAGCTGCGGCACAGCATTCGGGAAATCGCCGGCAATCACGCAGGCATCAGACGAAATGCACACGGTATCAAAGCCGGGTTAAGTAAACTTGCCGATTTGCAGCCACAGCTCCAGCAGGCAAAGGTCGAATCCATTGCTGAAATTAAACTTCGATTCGACCTTTTAAGTGCCTCATTAGTTTTAAAAGCAATTCTGACCGCCAGCCTTGGCAGGCAGGAAAGCCGTGGTTCTTTCTGCCGGGATGATTATCCAAATACCGATGACGTCAACTGGAAACAAAATTCCTGCTTGCGATACAATCCTGATTCGGACTCCTTTGACCTGGTCCATCGACCGGTCCCGGAGCCTGCCGGCGGCCTGTGAAACAAGAAAGAAAGGAAAATATGGAAATGCTCAATGTGCTGATCGGTTGTGCAGGATTTGCGCTGGCAAGCCGCAGGCCAGTAGACATGATGAAAGAAGCTGGATTTTTCGTTCAAGAACCTGATTACAAGCCAGGTGAGCTGAGTGAAAACGTGGAAGAGTTTTGTCGGATCATCAAGGGGATCGATGCGCTTATCGTATCTGGTGCTGAAAAAGTACCCCGAGCCGTCATTGAGAGCGCAGATCGTCTTAAGATGATCGCCGTTCGGGGTGCTGGTTATGATGGCGTGGACCTGGCAGCGGCTACCGAACGGGGGGTTCTTGTTACAAGAAACCCGGGAACCAATACAAAAGCCGTGGCCGATATGGCCGTGGGGTTGATGCTGGCTGTGTGCAGAAAAATAGCGTGGATGGATCGAGGCATGCGCGAGGGAAGGTATGCTGATCTAAGGGTGCTTACTTACGACATGTACGAAAAAAAACTTGGCATTATCGGGCTTGGGCGAATCGGCAAAGCAGTGGCGTTGCGAGCCAAGGGCTTTGATATGAAAATCGTTTATCACGATTTGATCGAATACGCCGATTTTGCTCGGCACCAGGGCATTCAAAAAGTTCCCATGGATACCCTTCTAAGAGAATCGGATTTTGTTACCCTGCATGTGCCGTTGGACGACAGCACCAGAAACATCATCGGAAAGCCCCAGATAAGCATGATGAAACCGGGTGCCGTTCTCATCAATACCGCCCGCGGCGGGCTGGTCGATGAACCGGCACTTTATTCAGCTCTGGTAAACAACCATCTGTATGGCTATGGGGCCGATGTGCATGAGAAAGAGCCTCCTGTATTCATGCAGCTGTACCGCCTGGAAAACGTGGTTACTACACCGCACATGGCCGGTGTCAGCCAGCAGGCTCTTATCAACATGTCCATGGAATGCGCAAAAAAAGTTATTCAATTTATGATCAGAGAAGAGGTTCCCGAAAATGCATTAAATCCCGAAGTTCTGGACAATAGGGTGGGATAAAACATGATGCGATGGTTTGGCTGTCCGAAATACGTTTCCGCAAAACCGAAAACTGGTTAATCCGTTCGGATTGGGAAGGTCGTTCCTATGGAAGCAGGACATACGATTCGGCTGTCCGGTTATTGCTCTGCAATTCGTCTTGAAGACCTCGCCCCCGAGGTTGGTGAACATGTCAAGTATCTTCTGCTTGATTTTATCGGCCTGGCCGCGAAAGGCCGTATCATGGCATCAACAAAGATGGTGCACAAAATGGTGGAGAAAATCGGCGGAAGCGGCGCGGGCACCGTCATCGCTACACCGCTTAAACCCCTGCCGCAATATGCCGCGCTCGCCAATGCCGCTTCCTCTCACTGCATGAGCCTTGACGACATATACACACCGGCTTCCATTCACCCTGGGTCGGCAATTTTCGCCGCTGCACTGGCGGCATCAGAGCGGGCAGGTGTATCAGGGACCCGGTTTATGGAGGGTGTTGTGGCCGGGTATGAAACCACCTTAAGAGTGGCTGATGCCGTAAATTCCAAATCACACTATGCCGTTGGATGGCACCCCACGGCCACCTGCGGAACTTTTGGCGCTACAGCGGCCGTTTGCAGGATCTTCGGGCTTGATGGCAAGACCACCGCAAGCGCACTGGGAATTGCAGGCAGCATGAGTTCCGGGCTGATGGCCTTTATGCAGGACGGTTCATGGACAAAGCGGATTCACCCTGGGCTTGCGGCACAGCGGGGAATTCAAGCAGCTCAACTCGCAGCCGAGGGCTTCAAGGGGCCGGAGGCTGTTTTGGAAGGAAAATGGGGGTTTCTGGCGGCCACTTCCCGGGAGCCGAACAGCACTTTTCTGGTTCAGGGGCTCGGTCAAAAACCAAGAGTGATGGATACCGGCCTTAAAGTTCATGCATGTTGCAGGTACAACCAGTCGGCCATCGATGCGGCCATTGACATCATGAACGAAAACGACCTTGCGCCTCAAATGGTTGAAACGGTTCTGGTGGAAACCTTCAAGGCCGCTTATCCTCTGGTGGTTGAACCCTGGGAGGAAAAAACAAACCCGAAAACCGATGTTCAGGCACAGTTCAGCCTTCCGTATACGGTAGCGGTGGCAATTGTCAAAAGAAAGGTTGGATTTGAAGCTTTTTCTTCTCAAACGTTACATGACCCGGTGGTTCGTGATATCATAAAACGGGTGACCGTAAAACATGAACCCCGGTTTGACCCCCAGTTTCCTATCAGTTGGCCTGCCCGTGTGACGATTCGGACCTCAGATGGAAGAACCTTAAGCCGACAGGTAGATTACCCTAAAGGAGATGTGGAAAACCCGCTTACATGGGAGGAGCTTGTTCTCCGTTTCCGCAGTCATTGTAAGGGTGTATTCGAGCCATCCAAACAGGAGCAGATTGTCGAGGTGGTAAAGCACCTGGAATCGGTAAAACCGATCAGCCAATTGACGGCACTTTTAGGCAAGTAGATCGTGATGGTGCACGATTCCGCTACCGATAATTCATTCCGTGATGTTAAAAGCTTTGCAAGGAAAACGTCTCGGCTTCTCGGATAACCAAAATTGGTAAACCTCTAGGAGACACCCCATGCAGGCAGAAAGAGTGATCGAGCATATCGTAAAATGGTTAAGGGATTATTGTGAAAATGCCGGTTTGAACGGCTTTGTAGTAGGTGTGTCCGGAGGGATCGATTCCGCTGTCAGCTCCACTTTGTGTGCTAAAACCGGAAAGAAGGTTATTCCTTTAAGTATGCCCATTTATCAGGCCGTAGGTCAGAAATCTCTTTCCGAGCAGCATATTCAATGGCTTGAAAAAAACTACAATAATGTCAAAGGCCTAAGAATCGATCTGACACCGGTCTTCCAGGCTTTGGAAAACACGCTTCCGCCCGACATACAGGATGGCCTTTCCATGGCTAATACACGGGCAAGACTGCGTATGCTGACCCTTTATGCCGTGGCAACACATCACAGGATGCTGGTAGCGGGAACGGGAAACAAAGTAGAGGATTTCGGGGTGGGGTTTTTCACCAAATACGGGGATGGAGGGGTGGATATTTCTCCCATAGGGGATTTGATGAAGTCTGAGGTATATGAGATCGGGAGAAAACTGGGCGTCTTAGACGCCATCTTACATGTGCCGCCAACAGATGGGCTGTGGGCCGATAACCGCACGGATGAAAGCCAAATCGGTGCCAGTTACGAAGAGCTGGAGTGGGCGATGCGGGTTAGCTCCGGGCCTGTGGATGAATCGCGGCTCAGCGATCGACAACGGCAGGTTCTAAAAATTTACAGGCGGTTTCACGACGTCAACAAACACAAGATGGAACCGATTCCCGTTTGCAGGATACCGGAAGCGTTACGGTAAATTGGGGATCATCCGGTTTTTGCGCAGAGCCGCCAGGGACGTATGTAAGATCGATGGCCCCCGGCCTGCGGGCCTGGTTGCGATGTTTAATTGATTTTCTTTTCTGCAAAAGGAGCGCTTTCATGAAGAATTTCGCTACCATGAGACTTCCTGAAACACCGGATGTTGTTGCCCCGGACGGCTCTGACGTGCGGATTTTGCTTGATCTGAATGGCGGCAGCATGGCTCATTTTGAACTTGCACCAGGGAAGACATCCATTGCTGTGGCTCACAGAACCGTTGAAGAAATCTGGTACGTTCTTAAAGGAAAAGGAGAGATGTGGCGCAAGCAGGGAGATAGGGAAGAGATCGTTTCCCTTGAACCGGGAGTATGTCTTACGATTCCCCTTGGAACCCATTTTCAGTTCCGCTCAGCTTCTGATGGGCCGCTTTGCGCCGTAGGTGTTACGGTGCCGCCATGGCCTGGGGAGGGTGAAGCTGTTCGGGTCGATGGCAGATGGAAGCCAACCGTAATGGCAGGATCACAGGGTCTTTGACCCTGGTCTTTCAAAGGTCTAAACTGTTGCCTTTTTTAAGGATAACATAATGTAGCAAGATAGGACACTGCACACGGTGTTTCGGTTAAGCGCATGGTAAAGCGAGTGGCGAATCGGTTAGAACCACCTGATGGGTTTCCGGTAAGAAAAGAAAGAAAGGATGTTGAAATATGAAAATTACGGATGTAAACGCCATCTGGCTTAGATATCCTATTCCGGAAGACAGACAGCATGTAAGTGATTTCGGTCGACTTACGACCTTTGACATGACCCTGGTTGAAGTGGTGACCGATGGAGGTATTACCGGATACGGCGAAGCCAAAACCCAGGTGGGCAGCAGCAGCGATAATCATGCCGTTGTTGCAATGATCCAACATGAGTTCAGACCGTTGCTTGTCGGCAAGGATCCTCGGCGGATCACCGCATTGTGGGAAGATATGTACAATGGCGTTCGGGCCCATTATGCATTGAGCCGCGGCCGGGGGTTTCCGGTTTTGGGCCGGCGGGGACTTACGATATCCGCTATTAGCGGCATCGATATGGCGCTGTGGGACATTCTGGGAAAATCGCTTGAAGCACCGGTTTACCAGTTGTTGGGCGGTAAATGCCGAGATGAGCTTCCGGCATACGCCAGTGGCGGATGGGCCGATGCTGATGGAATCGGAGCCCAGTTGCAGGGCTATATCGCCCAGGGAGGGTTTAAGGCCGTAAAAATGCGCGTTGGTTCCATGGATGGTGATGTGGACACCTCTGCAGCGCGGGTTAAGGCTGCGCGCGAAGCGCTGGGACCGGATATCGCCATTATGGTCGATGCCCATGGCACCTTCAGCGTAAGAGAAGCCCAGCGGTTTGCCAGAAAAGTCAAGGAATGTGACCTTGCCTGGTTTGAAGAACCGGTAAATGCGGATGACAAGGCAGGATGTGCCGAAGTGCGGGCCAGTACCGATATCCCCATCGCTTGTGGGGAAAGTGAATTTACGCGTTTTGCTTTTCGAGATCTGATCACGATGAGGGCTGCGGATATCTTGCAACCGGACCTGGCCATCATGGGAGGTATTACCGAAGCAGTGAGGGTCGCAGCCCTGGCCGGTGCCCATCAGCTTATAGTGGCGCCGCATCTCTGGGGATCGGCGCTTCTTTTTGCAGCCGGTCTTCAACTGGCGGCAGCCATTCCCAACTGTACAATACTTGAGTATTCTTTGGGCTTTAATCCGATGTTGCGGCAATTGGCGGATACGCCCCCGGAGGTAAGCGGCGGCCGCATTGTAATACCTGATCGCCCCGGACTCGGTGTGACCATAAATGATCGGTTTGTAGAGCGGTATCGGATTCGGTAACCTCATCCTGCTTCAGACAACCGAATACCGTTTTGTTTCAGCCGTTCCTGTTTCATCCTTGTTGAGATATCTGAGCAATCGACTGTGAGCGGAAAGCAGTAACTTTTCTGTGGTTTCCCACGAAATACATTCATCGGTTATGGAAACTCCGTATTTCAACGACGACAGATTCTCGCCAACCTTCTGATTTCCTTCATGTAAATTGCTCTCAAGCATCAAACCGATGATGGCATCGTTTCCATCCAGGCGTTGGTTGATAACATCTTGCCATACCACAGGTTGAAGGTGGTGTTTTTTTCTCGAATTGTCATGAGAGCAGTCCACCATGATGGCTGCCGGTAATCCCTTGGTCCTTAGCATGTCCATGGCCTCGGCAATACTGACCGAATCATAGTTGGGACGTTTGCCGCCGCGCATGACGAGATGCGTCCACGGGTTTCCGGTGGTTTTTACAATCGCCGTCTGACCGTGCTGATCGATTCCAAGAAAGCTCTGAGAAGATCTTGCAGCCAGGATTGCATTAATGGCGGTGTTCAGCTCTCCGTCCGTACAGTTCTTAAAACCTACCGGCATGGACAGCCCGCTTGCCATCTCTCTGTGGGTCTGGGATTCGATGGTTCTGGCGCCAATGGCAGCCCAGCAGATAAGCCCGGCAATATATTGCGGGGTTATGGGATCAAGCATTTCAGTGGCGGTGGGAAGGCCCATTTCGACTATCTCAAGCAATAGTCTCCTGGCCCTTCTCAGCCCCGTGGTCATATCGCAGGTACCATCCAGCCAGGGGTCGTTGATCAGGCCTTTCCAGCCCAAAGTTGTACGCGGTTTTTCGAAATAAACCCTCATGACCACATAAAGCGTTCTCTCCACCTGTTTTCGCAAGGTGTTTAGCCGCCGGGCATACTCCATAGCAGATGTTTCATCATGGATGGAACAGGGCCCCACAATTACCAAAACGCGTCTGTCCTCCTTTTTTAGTATCTTACCGATGGTTTCCCGGGCTGAGGTCACGGTTTCAGCCGCCTTTTCGGTAATGGGGATTTCCTGTTTAAGCGTGTTTGGAGAGATCAGCGGAACAAATTCCTTTACATGGACATCATCTGTCTTCTTCATGATCCCTTTCCTCCCATTTGGATAAGTCCGAAAAAATAAAAGCCGCAGGCTTTGTCTGCCTGCGGCTTTTGCTTTGTCTTGTCTTTTATGTTAGCACAGCCCTGGCAGACAAATCGGGTTTAGCAATAATAAAACCCAAAAAAACTGCCAAAAAGGGCATGTGCCGACGCCAACATAGATTCGTTCCCAAAATAAAAATTTTAATCTTTTTAAAATATTGGATTGAAGTTGTCAAGCATTTTTGAAAGAATCGCAACTGCAGGCACAATAACAAGCGAAGCTTCCCCTTAAACCGACAAGGTATCCTGTTTGCTTAAACTTACGGCTTTGGAAAAACTTGGCTGATGCCGGATACTTGATGCTTGATACGGATAAAATAAGGATATTTACCTTTTAAAATCCAGCATCCAGGATCTGACCGTTTTACGCACTACAATATATTGAAACTTGATACATATGCTAATCTTTGTCTAATAAAACGGTTAACAAAGGGTTGAGGGTGGGATTCAAATGCATCGCTCCATGAACCGAAACAGGAGGGAAAGATGAATGCGCGCGAAAGATTCAATGCCATCATGAGCTTCGAAAAACCGGATCGAAACTTTATCTGGGAAATGGGTTACTGGCGGCAGACCATTGAGCGATGGTACCGGGAAGGCCTTCCCCGAAAACACGGACTTCCCGCTGAGGGGGACCCGGGTCAGGGGGTTCGGGCAGAGGCTTTTCCTCATGATCCCTTTACCACATCCAGGTTTCGGGATGTGGATGTCCATGAACATATGGGGATGGACGAACCGCTGATGGCGGTTGCTGTAAACTCAGGCCCCTGTCCCCCGTTTGAACAGATCGTGTTTGAAGAGACCGATAATTTTGTGATATTTCAGGATGAATTCGGCGTTAAGAAACGAATCAACAAGAAAGGTGCCAGTATTCCCGAATTTATCGACTGGCAGGTGAAAGGAAGGCGCGATTTCGAGAAATTAAAGGAGGAACGATTCCACCCGAGGCTTGAGGAAAGAGTTCCTGAAAACTGGCACGCTATTGTGGAAGAATACAAGACCCGGGACTTTCCTCTGACCCTTGGCGGTTATCCGTATGGATTATACGGTTTTTTGCGATACTTGATGGGTGAGGAGCGACTTCTTTTCGGCTTTTACGATCAGCCGGACCTGGTGCGGGATATGATGAATTTTCTTGCCGATTTCTGGATCGAACTCTGGGACCAGGTCCTTTCCCTGGTCCGAGTTGATTGTGCTTATTTCTGGGAAGATATGGCATACCGATCAGGGCCGCTTATTTCCCCGGCAACGTTTCGAGAGTTCATGATGCCTGCATACAAAAAGATGACAGGATTTCTTAAAGATCACGGGGTTACGATCATTGTGGTTGACACAGACGGCAATGTGAGTCAGTTGATTCCGCTTTTTCTAGAATCGGGTCTGACCGGAATGTACCCGTTCGAGGTGCAGGCCGGAAACGACATTGTGGCCGTAAGAGAACAGTATCCCCGTATGCATCTTTGCGGTGGAATCGATAAGCTTAAGATAAGCCAGGGAAAAGAAGCGATCGACCGGGAACTTGAGTCTAAGATACCGTTTATGCTTGAAAAACTGGGATACATTCCGCACATCGATCATCTCGTTCACCCGGATGTCTGCTGGGAGGATTTTTGCTATTACCGAAAGCGACTGAAAGAGATGATCGATGAGGCAAGCTGCTAAGTTTGTTTCTTTGTAACATTTTAGAGTTAAGGAGGTAGATGATGGCCAATTTTTTATTCGTTTTAAGCCGAGATGACAACGAGGCGGTAACCAGGTGCTTTCAATTTGCTAAGATCGCACATTCAAAAGGACATAAAACCGATGTGTTTTTTATTGATGATGGAGTCCTGTGGGCTGATTCCGAAAGAAATATGAATGAAAAAACCAAAACCGGTGATTGTCCCAATGATTATTTACCATATCTGGTGGAACATCAAGTACCAATAGGGGTTTGAATTCCATGTGCCAAGGCTCGTCAGGTTGACGAGTCGAAATTTTTCTCTAACATGCTTCTTGATGGTGGACCTCATTTGATAGATCTGGCTGCAGAAGCAAAGGTGTTTAATTTTTAACGAGCATTCTTTTGTTCTGGTAAACAGCACAACGCTCGGCTGGTCCTCAGCGATTCTCGGTTAATTAGGATATCCTCCTTTAGTATCTAATTAAGACCGCTATCAAGAGCAAAATATAACGAACCGCAAACGACCGGCTCTATTGAGGCTCGATGGGCAAACTACCACCGATTTGAAATCATTCATCTTCAACTTCAATGGCAATGGCGAAATCCGGGCACAAGATTTCGCACAGCTTACAGTCGGTACAGCGGGACATATCGTTTTCAACCGGAAGAAGATATCCCCTGGAATTGATTTGATCCGAGGGTTTCAGTGCTTTTTTGGGGCACATTTCAACACAGATCAAACAGCCTTTGCAATATTTCGGATGGATGTGCAATTTTTTCATAGCCGTATCATCAAGTCTCGATGAACATAAATAGCATCCATAACGATTCCGTGTTTATGAAACGCTAGGCGGTCTGTTGCCGGCGAATCGATCAATGATTTTTTGATAGCTTTCGATCCATTCGGGTTTTTGGATGTTACAGAACTCCCCGACGGGAATTTTTCCTTCCTCCAGCTGCCGTCCGTTTTTGACCCTAACAGTATTTTTTTTCAACTCCTTTAGCATCTCAGCAGGTGATCTTTTCCGGTGAACAGGGCACTGTGCCATTATTTCGATAAATGCAGTGCCTTTTTTCAGGATTCCCTTTTCAATGGCCCGCCTGCTTTGATGCGGATGCGCCGTTGTCCACCGGGCAACATAAGTGGCGCCTGCTGTCTGCGCAAGCTTGCATAAGTCAAAACTTTGCTCTGTGTTTCCATAGGGCGTTGTGGTGGTGCTCATGCCCACAGAAGAGGTGGGAGCCACCTGCCCCCCGGTCATGCCGTAAAGACCGTTGTTTATGCATAAAATGGTGATATCAAGGTTGCGCCTGCAGGCATGGATGAAATGGTTTCCCCCTATCGCTCCAGTATCTCCATCTCCTGTAATAACAATGATTCGAAGCTTCGGGTTGGCAAGCAGTGCTCCTGTTGCGATGGCAAGCGTGCGGCCATGTAAGGTCCAGCCCGAATCAAAGTTAAGATAATGGCTTGTAAGCCGCGCGGAACACCCAACGCCCGTAATAAAAACAAAATGTTCTTTTGGTATCCCCTCTTCGGTAATGAGCCGGTCCACTGCATGCAGTGCAACGTTTAGTACCTGGCCGCAGCCGCATCCCGGGCACATGATAAGAGGCAGGCGATCGCCAAGAGGCCCCTTTTCCTTTAAGTATTTAAGCATTGGATGTTTTTTCATTTAAGCTTCTCTTTGATGCTTGACAGAATATGTTCTGGTGTATGGAGGCTGCCAAGGCTGGGAATCCCGACAACGGTTTTGCATTTGTCTCTAATGGCCTCGGTGATGGGATGAATCATCATGCCCAGGTTCATTTCCGGAACGAATACGGTATCCACCCGGTTGACAAGCCTGCGCAATTTCTTTTCGGGAAACGGCCACAGGGTTTTAAGTCTGATATATCCTATATTGGCTTTCCACATCTGGCGGGCTTCCATGACCGCCTCGATGGCGGTTCTGGACACCGATCCATAACAGATAACCAGATGCCTGCAGTTTTTAAGAAACTTTTCTTCAATCTGTGCGATCTTATCCACGTTGCCCTCGATTTTTCTCCTAAGCCGCTTAACACAATCATCGTGCATCTTAAGATCGTACCGGGTTACATTTCCATCGGGCAGATGCACAAGACCGATATAATTGACATTGTATCCTTCACCCCAGTTCGCCATGGGAGCAACGATATCGTGTCCCCAGGGAAGATACGATTGCGGCGGGATCCCAAGATCCTGGGGTTTTTTGCGGTTGGTGATGCGGATGGTGACTGCCGGCGGAACCACCAGGCGCTCCCGCATGTGGGCTACTGTCTCTTCGGTCATCACAAGAACAGGTGTTCGCCACTGTTCAGACAGATTAAATGCCTCGATGGTAAACTCGAACATTTCCTGAACCGACGCGGGCGCAAGTGCAATCAGAGAGCCCTCGCCGTGGTGACCCCATCTTGCCTGCATGACATCCTCCTGGCTGGTGGTGATATACCCCTGCCCTGGGCCCGGCCGCTGAACATCCACGATCACCAGTGGGGTTTCAGACATGATGGCATAGGAAAGGGCTTCCTGCATCAGAGAAAAACCGGGGCTTGAGGTTGCAGTCATAGCCTTAACCCCCGCCCATGATGATCCCAGCAGCAGGCATGCCGAGGCGATCTCATCCTCCATCTGGATAAATCGCCCTCCCACCTGGGGAAGACGGAAAGAGGCATGCTCCATGATTTCAGATGCCGGCGTGATAGGATACCCGCCGTATACCCGGCAGCCTGCTATCAGTGCTCCTTCGACACAAGCCTGGCTTCCCTGCAGGTAATAGGTTCCGGGTTTAAGCAGATTGTGTCGATCGGTCCTGTTTTCAGAGGTCATAGTGGGTTTGAATATATTCCTTTCCCTTCTCAAAGGCCTTAAGGTTTACGGCTTTTGTCTTTTCCGGTACGTTTTCCGAAAGTGCCTGTCGCAGCGAACTTTCTTTTACGATATTTTTTATCAATGGATACAATGCCCCCAGGATCACCGAGTTCTGATACTTGACAGATCCTACGTCATAAGCAAGCTCCATTGCAGGTATCTTAAAAACCTCGTACAAATCGCATCCCGGCTTAAGTTTAACCGCCCGGGGGTCGATCAAAAGCTTACCCCCCTCCTTTACCTCCTTGATGTAGGTGTCAAAAGACAGCTGGGAGAGAGATACGAAAATATCCGCCTTTCGAACATAAGGATAATTGATTTCCCCCTCAGATACCACCACTTCGGATCGACACGCCCCTCCACGGGATTCAGGACCATAGGATTGAGTGTTGACAGAATTGTAACCATCGAGCACCGTAAATGCCGCTCCCAGGATTCTACCAATTGTGACTATCCCCTGGCCTCCAAACCCTGCAATTCTGATTTCAAATCTGTCCATGATGGTAACGCGCTTTTCTGCCTCTGCTCAAAGTTGGTGCAAGAACGCTTGATCGCAGCGCCTGTTTTAAACGGCTCAAAACCTAAAAGAAATGGCCTTCAAAAAACCAAGAAGCAAATCATAAAACCCGGCACTTTTCGTGCCTTGTCTCGCTTCCCGGGTGCACGCCGGCTGTCATAATTATATCAAATCATTCTGCCTGCAGAAACCGTCGGCACGTTCTGCGGCGGCAAAGCCTTTTTTTACTGTGGTGTTTATACATCCACAGGGGCTGCTGTCAATGATAAATGATCAATATGATAATAGGTTTTCAAGGGAAATGGCGCGCAGCTCTAATGAATCGTGATATTTTTCAAAGCGATAGAATCAAAACCCATCATTCCTTTTCGGAGTGCGCGCACGCACAGACAGACATTATTTCAATTGTGAGCGAAACGAACTAAGTATTTGTCCTGTTGTTTTACGATGGGGATATAATTAACAAGTTTTATCTTGTCAAGTTTAGTTACGGCAAGTTATAGCTTGACAAATATCTCACTGTTCTTAAATGAAGATAGGGTCAAAGCTTGAACAGTGAATAAAGTTGAAACACCGATTTATTTCTAACTCAAACTGCTCGGTTTTTCAGGTTCAGGGGTCGGGGTTAGAGGGTTACAACCCGTTTTATTGGGATGATGCTGGTTTCTGGCCTCAGGCTCGAAAGGATGAGCCTGCGCCTCGGAGAGATACTGGATATTAAAGGATATCAAGAAATAGCTGAACTAATATAAACAAGGGTCACAAATACAGCTCCTTTCGAACGAGCTTAGCCGTTTTTCTATGAAATACGCACTGTATCATGGTGGCACATATTAAACCGGTGATTTTAGTAACCTTTCAAAACGGCGATTCCAAATAGAGAAAGTGAAATTAAATCTATACATGCGGTCATAAATAATTGCGCATAATTTCCAAGGGTATTATTTATTTTTAGTGGAATTAAACCGTATATTGCGCAGATAATTATGACCGTATATATAATTAATTCACTATTCAAGCTTTGACCCTTTTCACAACACGTCAGTGCTTACCAGGATTTCAATCTCTTTTTCCGTGCCAACCAGTTCATCTCACAGATTGGCGCGAGGCGCAAATCTTTCAATTAAAGCCTGTCTTTGGTCGGTAGGCACATCACTGTCAATGATTCGAGTACTACGATTCACAGCGGACTTTAGATCCTCATTTTCCCGGAGGTATCTATAAACATAACGCGCTGTATCCTTGAAGTAGGAAAAAATAAGGACTTTCTTGCCAGAAAGCTCGGTGGTCAAAAGGGAAATGAGATGTTGCAGCTTGTCGTCTTGATCCTCTTTTATGGGCCTTACAGCAGAATAAATCCTGCCCCACAGCTCGACATCATTGCCAATATCAGCCCTTATTCGCTCAAGGTCGTAATCACCCGTATCGATCTGGGGAAGCTCGGCTAAGGCATTCTACTAATCTTCACGCCTTTCTGTCTTGGAACAGAATCTTTTCCAAAAATAATGGAAAGAATTACAAATCATATCTCATCGATTATTTTCTTTATTGTTTCGCCAAGATCGGCAATGTGATCTTTGCAGACCTTGAATATGGCTTCGGCATTTACATCAAATTAGTGATGGCTGATAATATCTCTTAGGCCCTTCACCTTTTTCCGCTCAACTTGAGGATATTTGGACAGGACAGAATTATTGGTAACCTTATCGAAATTTTTAAGCCCTTCATCGATCGTTATCAACTGCATGCAGATGGAATCCAGCTTTTCCATGCCTGCATCCGAACCGGTAAAGTCCTCTACTGACTTTATCGGCTCAAAACGCTTTAAAATTGTCTGAGTTCCCTCGTAAATCTGGGTTAATATCTCAATCGCAAGCTCTCTGTCATACATAGACTGCCTCTTTGTCTATCCTACGTTTAAGAAATTCATTCATCTTTTCCCGGTAGCTGACAATATCAACCCGCTGGTGCAGTTCTTCCTCCAGATCCAGTTTGATGCCGATAAGATCAAACAAGTCCTGTGTTTTCAGTTGAACAACAATGTCAATATCGCTTTTCCCACCCATGTTTTCTCGGGCTACCGAACCAAAAAGGCCAATCCTTATGATATTGTATTTGTCCCGGTTCATTTCCTTGAACCGTCGTAATAAACTGATTATTTCATCTCTGTTCATCACTTCCTCCCTATCGGCAACTGAAATTTACATAAAATGCTTCTCATTGGAGCCCTTATCAATATCACTGTCCATCCGTGCAGCGCCCCTTTCGTTCCTTGAATGAGCTCTTTGCATCGTTCGTCATTCATATCCGAATCCCTTCTGTTCTCACATTATTGAAAACAAGCACTATATCAAGGCATCTTGCCAAAAGCCTTTTTTCATCCGGTGTTCCATAGCGCCATTCCGAAGGGGTTTTCATCTCATGGTCTCCTCATTATTTCCTCTAAAGAAATTTTACCAACTTGATGGTTGATAGCACCTTCCCCTTTCAGTGGCGAGCCGTATGATGTATTCAATCAATTCTAAAATATTGGTCGCCATTTGATTTGGGTACGGCTCTTTTAGAACGACCTTGAGCAACAGTTATTGGCATATATTCTCAATATCATTTAATGAAATACTCCTTAACGGCCTCGGCGCCAGTGCGGCCGACTTTGCACAAGCTCAACATCCAGGGGGGTAAACTCCTCCACACTCCCTGTAAGCATACTGTCAATTCGCATACGGTATGGGCAAACTCAGTTCGGCTAATTCCTCTTTCCTTTCGCTATTGTACGATAGTGAAAGGGTGGCCCAATGTTCAGTAAAAACCATTGCCCCTAATCGGTACCGTTTTCAGGTCTACGAAAAAAGCAGACATATCGTTTCGCCATAATGGTATTCCGGCAATACAAGCATATAATCAGCTTCACAAAATAAGTAACTATCTATTATTAATGCTTTTTAAGGTCGTTCTAAAAGAGCCGCACCCAAAACAATTTCAGGCTGACGTATCCGCGCTGTAAATAATTTCCCCTGTTTTTAGAATCTCCTCAAGAAATCCGCTCTTTTCATTTGATTCTTCCAGTAAAACAGGTTCTATCCTCGCGTCGACTTCTCGTCTTAAGCGGAATAACCTGGCCGCGCTCTTCAAAAAATCCTCTTCCACAGAACATAGGACGACCGCAACATCAATATCACTGTCCATCCGTGCAGTGCCTCTTGCGTAAGAACCGTACAATATTATTTTCCTGACGTCGAAATGCTGTCTTACAAGGTCCGCATACCGCTTTACATATCTGATAGCTGTTTCTTTATCCATTGGTATAACCCTTCCGTTCCTTGAATGATCTCTTTGCACCGTTCGTCATTCAGAGAACGCATGAGACGTTCCTTATGTGTAGGATATCAGGCCTCAACATTCAGCGGTTCTAAAAGGTCTATGAAATCCTTCTGCTCTTCCGCCATTTTGACATCGATTCCGCTCTGACACGCAAGTTAATTCAAATTATGCGTGTAAGGCGGGTTGCCTTTTTTCACAGATACATATCAAAGACAGGGTCAAAGCTTGAACAGTGAATAAAGTTGAAGCACCGATTCAATTCTAAACCAAACCACCGAATGGTTGCCGATACTATGGAAATCATACACCGATCTCTATGTTCCTCAAAGACCAAAAGCTCAACGAATAAACTTTATACAAAAGTCGGTCGTATAGAAGGATATCAAGAAATAGCTGAACTAATATAAACAAGGGTCACAAATACAGCTCCTTTAGAACGAGCTTAACTGTTTTTATAGGAAATACGCAATGCATAATCATACCTTTAAATCATGGCGGCACATATTAAACCAGGGGGTTTTGGTAACCTTTTAAACGGTGATTCCAAATAGAGAGAGTGAAATTAAATATAATTAATTCACTATTCAAGCTTTGACCCTTTTCACTGGCGGGCGATTTCAAGAAGCTCAGGATACCTGTCTGCCTTGCCGGAGGCGTCAGACCGCAATACGGGAGGCAGATGAGGATTATAAAAATATTTCTGTTCAGCCACATTTGGAGTTCGGCCACGGGCAGCTAATCCGGCAGGTGGGATGTTTTTGCGTCTTGCTTCCTCATGCCTGTAATCCTCGACTTGTGGGTTCTTTGCCTTTTTCTTTCTGGCCATGCCTTCAGTTTCCTTTCAGCCTTATTGTAAATGGTGGTCAGACGTGATTTACCTGCGATTTTTGACTATAATTCGTATAATTCGGGATTCCTTTTTTCTAACAACCATCTACTTTCATGCCTATCATTCACCTTCCATATATCTTTCAACAATATTTGAGCCTAAACCTGCTCGGGAGCTTAATCTAATTTTGAATCGCTTATCGAGCAGGAATTTTTTCACCCTATCTATTTCATCCTTTTTCTTGTTAAAGGCTTTTTCGTCTCTTACTGATATGTTTACCCAAATCAGATCGTCTTCAACGCCAACGTCGTCTAATCTTGCCCTCGTCTCTTCATAGTCCCGTCCTACTCTTCCCCACTCTTGAATTGTATCACAAAAGATCAAAAGGAAAGCCACGGGATCATCGCTGAATTTCAAATTTTCTAGTACCTTCTTTTGAGAAAACTTATTCTCACTTGCTCCAGAGAAATGCGTCCAAATGTCTTCATCATGCAATGCAATGGCTCTTGCTGCCTGCAAGAGAGCTTTCTTCTTTAATCCTGTTTTCGAAGTGCTCGCTTGGTCAAATAACTTAAGCAAAGATAAGGCGGCCAAGAGGCCGTGATTTTTTTGATTAATTATCTTGTCATAAAAAAACAGTAATATTGTCTTATCTACATCCAGCCCAAAGGAATCACACAAATCTTTTGTTTTAAACATATAATCTTCTTTCACGTAACACTCATCCAGCCTTAGCTGGGAAGGATTCTCATCAAGGAAAAGTGTTTTCTTGAAGAAGGTTTGTATCCACTTGTTATAGTTTTGGATGTTGTAGTTATAGTCGTGATACGTAGCTGCAAATAGCCAAATGTCTTCAATTGGATTTCCATATTCCCGATCAAATGCTAAAATTGCTTTGTCCTTATATAATTTGTCAATTATGAAACATCCCAGAAGAAAAACGTGGAGCTGATGTAGGAAATGATCTCTGTAATGGGGATCAAGAAGTAACACAAGCTCAAAATCTTTTTGAAACTTTGGATATTTCATCCCAGTAATATTCCAAAGGTCTTTTATCAAATCCAGAGCAATATCATAGTCTTCCTCAATTCGTCTCCTATAATTAGCTCCTAAATCATGCAATTGTTTACTATACTTAAGGTTTTCTATGCCGAGCAACTTGTCGATTAGGGTAAGACTAATGTTTCGACCCTCAAATCTTCCGATTATTTCCCTTCTCTTGTATTCTGGTTCAGGATAATAAATGAGATAATCATTTGTCCTTTCTATATGACGATCCAATTCCATATATAGGTTCTGCTTGACGTTCCTAAGTAACTCTCTCTTTTTGCAGCCTTTCTCGACAGATTTCTGGATTGGTATTATTGCTAACTCAAATTTTTCGAACACAGCATCAATAAGTGGAACAGAAGATGTTGAGAGGTCTTCTTCCACCTTTTTCTCTCCAACCCTAAAAAGACCGATTTTATAAGTTTGACATAATTCCTTAAATTTGACGAATTCGTCATCCATGTTCAAATAGTCAGGATAAGCCCAATAAACTTTTGCCCTTGGAAAATAGTACTGAAAAAAGATCGCGGAAGAAGCGTCGGGTAATTCTTTAGGCTTTTCGGCAAGCGTCCGGCCTATATGCAAAGGATAGAAAAAATCATTGCTCTTAATGGTAGCGCTTGTAATAATATCAACAATGATCTCCTCAATTAACTGATTTTCGCCTTTTCCTGTTGTTTTGCTTGCATATACAGGAACCCTGGCAGGGAGAAGCTTATCTGAATAAATCTCTGTTTCAAATCCCTTTGCATTTAGGTAACCAGAAAGGCACTCCGTCATTTGTCTAACGGTATAAAGGCTTGTCATAACATTTCCCTCTCTCGGTTCATCGAAAACACCTTTTCTATTTCTTCAAGACCCGTATCTACAGTCTGAACTATGACGGTTTTGTCTTCTAATTCCCTTTTTATGATCTGCATATCGCCCAAGATCCACTGCTTGCGGAATAACATATTATTTAGGACTATCTTTAGAATTATTGGAATGTTCGATAATGCATAGGGCTTATTAATACCTTTTGGAGCAGATAAATCAACCACTCCACCTGAAAACCATGCCCATGCCCTTCTTAACCACAGCATGATGTGATTTGATGGTGGCATAAGGTAGATGATCTTATCATATTGCTCAGGATTCCTTTCCAGACCATGCACATCTTCAACCAATACGACTTTATCAGAGAATTCTGGAATATCCTCATGGTTATGATAATCCATATCTATCTGAATCACTTGCCCCCCAAATTTGTGAGCCACCATCTCCCTTAAGCTACTTTTCCCGATATTGCCAATGCCCGTTATAAGGATTTTCATGATCGAGCTTATCTTTTAGATGCAAGAATATATTTCTAAATTTGTATCCAAATATCTATTGAAACTGTATTTTATTGTGTTGTTGTATCGAGCTGGTTCTTTCCAGTCTCTTATCATCTCAGTGATTTTGGTTCGTGTTGCCTCAACATCATCTATAGGCAGCTTGACGATCTGAGCTTTAGAAGACAATTCTATATATTCACTATAGACACTCAAATCCATGGCGTCATCGGTAAGCACCCGGACTCCTGACCACAAGGCTTCGCAAAAAATATTTGAAAAATCGTGGATTGGGTTATCTTTAGCAAAGCAAATAAGAAAATCTATTTCATTCAGCAAACGTGGCATATTCACAGGATGGACGAATTGGCGAATCTCGAATTTTCTCAAGCCATATCCTGAGACGAATTCTGAAAAATCCTGGAAGCCTTTCCCCTGTCCCACAAGAAATAAACGGTAGTCCCCTTTAATCCCGGAAAAAATTTCCACAATTCGGTGCAGGCCTTTATGTCTCCAGTAATAATTGATCTTCCCTATATAGGCAAAGGTTGCTGTTCCATGTGGTGATAAGGATGGTTTAAAATATCTCTCGTCAGGTATATACTTGGGGGCCAGGTAAACTCTCGAATTAAGAACTTGAAAAACCTCCCTGTTGTGCCTATCGGTAATAATGGCCCCTGCCTTTTGAATCACTTTTTTCAGAAGATCATTAAATACACCTTCTCGAAGAAATTTTTCTATGTCACTGCCCCCATGCCGCAAGACATAGGGAATCCCCGTTATCCCAGAAAGGAAATGCCCCACGATCCCATACGGGATGAGGTATCCTGTATCTATGAGATCAATTTGGTTTTTGCGGGTGACTTGAAGGGCCTTATCCAAAAGCCTTGGGACGTATAAGTCAGAAAAAGGGATATGCCAGGGGATACCAGGATCTACGAAATGGACATGAAGGTTGGGGAGCGCCTCAGGAGAGGTGCCCTCAATACGATATTCACTCTCAACACAATTTCCATTGGTGACTACATGAGTCTCAACACCTCTTTCAGCAAGCCCCTTTGCCAGCCAGTATGTTTTGGTAGAGATTCCCCCCTGGATGGGTGGATATTTGCTGATCATACAAATCTTCATTTATGCGACCTTTATAAAATTCGTCTATTGAAAAACCGATATCGAACTTACCTCGCTTTTGGATCATGAAATAATAAAAGAGATCAAACATCAAAACATCCAAGGCATTTTTAAGATATTGATTAAGCGGGTGCCGATTAATGGTCTCATCTGGAATCAGTCTATCTATTGTGTCTCTGACGTGCGGCGCAATGTGCTCCAATGCTGCCGGCATTCCATATTTTTTTCGGCTTACAATATCGGACAGGTTATATTTTTTTAGGTACTGTAAAGCTACATCCTTCAATAGCCTTTTGGTCATGGTTTTATTCGGGACCTTGAATTCAATCGGAATGGATAGTGCAAATTCAGCGATGTCATCGTAAAGATAGGGCGGTCTTGTTTCTAACCCAAAGGCCGAACAGGATCTGTCCACACTCCAAAGATGATAATTTGCCAGGCCGGATTTCATCAGGACTTCAAATAAATTTTTCCGGTAAACTTTCTCATCTTCTGGCTGGGGAAAGATGCTCTCAACAACTTCTCGTGTTTTAGATTGAGATGATAGCCAGGAGGCTTTTTCTCTTATTCGGTCGGAAAGACCTAAAGGGTGGGTATAAATCCAGTAATACCCGCCGAACAATTCATCCGCCCCTTCACCGGTGAATGCCACCTTATGATGTCTTGAAATGTATTTTGAAAGGATCTGGAAAGCTGCTGCGCCCTGAATATCAAACACTCCCCCGGCAACAATATTTTCATAATGGTACACAAAAACAGGTAATTCTTGCAGATACTCATCCACGGTGACAAAAAATTCATGATGTTCAGAGCCGATAGCCCTGGCGACTTTCCGTGCATAGCTGAAATCCGGGGTATCTTCTGAGTCATAAAGAGTATAAGTCTGGATACAGGTTTCCAGTATCTCCCGGGATAAAACCGCCATCAAGGTGGAATCCACACCGCCTGACAAATAAATGCCTTTTTCAAAATCCCCATGTTTATGAAAGAGTTCGAACGTATTAATGAGAATATCGCTTAATTGACCGATAGCTTCATCATAGTCCAGGCCCCCGTTATTCAAATAAAAAGGGGCTGGTATTTGGTAATACAGTTGCTGCGACAAACTGTTTCCGTCAAAGGATATCAGACATCCAGGGGGAACTTGATAAATATCTTTCAACAATGTCCGCTCATCAGAGAATATGTATCCGAAGACCATCAATTCTTCTAACGATCTCTGATCCAGCTTTGCCGGCACCTCCGGACATTGCAACAACGACTTTATTTCAGAACCAAAAATAAGTTTTTCATTCAGTCTGCAATAAAAAAGGGGCTTAATGCCGAACTTATCACGGGCAAGAATAATCTGCTCTTTATCTATAATGACAATCGCGAACATCCCTTTCAGATGTTTCACAAAATCGTTCCCGTATTTCCTATAAAGAGGGATAATAACTTCTGAGTCGGTATCAGAGGTGAAAATATATCCTTCCTTTGATAGGTTCTTTTTTATTTCCTCATAATTGTAAATTTCTCCATTAAAGAGCAAGGCTATCTCATTTTCCCTGTCCATCAAGGGCAATATATCGTCTTTACTGCTAACAATATTTAGCCCGCATTCTCCCAGAGAATGGTTTTTGAATATCATCGTCCTAAAAGAGTCAGGCCCCCGATACCTGATAGATTCCAGCATGGCGGTTACTGCCTTCATGTTTTTTTCATTATATATTCCACAAATTCCACACATCAGGTTGCCTCTTTGGAAAGATATTTTAAGGCCTCCACCAGGCCCCAGTAGGCATAGGCAGAACCCTCTTCGATATAGTGATAAGCCCACAAGCCATTGGGCAACTGATTTTTAGCCAGCCAGTTGACGGCCCGTTCTATAACGTCTCTTTTGACTAATTCTGGATAAGAAAGCAAACCAAGCAGTACAATGCCAGTTGACCACGGGTCACTTCCAATGGGATGGTCCTTCCAGGGCCCAAAACCACCGTCATCATTTTGTTCATCAAAAAGGAAAGAATAGGTGTCCTTTATTAAGAGACAATCATCAACAGACACCCCAGATGCGGCTAACCCTAACAAAAAAAAAGCTCCCTTGTAGGTGAGCTTGGTAGCACCCTCAAAATCCTTTCGCCATTCGTTCTTGAGCCAGTTTACCACCTTTTTGTCGGAAAGTTCCGGAAGGAGATATAGAAGGAGGCCTGTAATTGGAATGCGAGAGATATCGCGATTTGTTTTTCCCCAGCCACCGTCAGAATTGCGTTGAGACAATAGCCATTCCGTTCCCTTTTCTATTTTGGTGCCAAAGCTACTATTCGCTATTGAAAGGGCTTTAACTGCAACCAGTGTTTCCTCAACATCAATCCAGCCACCATCACCATGTTGTTTGCCTACAATATACTCGTATGCTTGTTTAATGAATGCTGACCTGATGGACGAACCTTCAATGATTAAACACAGCAAACAAAGCGCGATTCTTTTAGCTTCAATCTCATTTTGGAGGCCAATATTCAAGAACTCTGTCAATCTGATCGTGTGAATAGCTATTTTATCAGTTAGCTTATTCATCGATAGAACTATTCGGCTTTTTGGAGTGGAATTCCATGTTCACAGATTGAACGCATTTTATCCTGGATGACATTTTCGGGTTTGGATTTTAGACAGGTATCACAGAAATAAAAAAGGGCTTCGTCACGTCCGTATCCAAATGTCTATATCCTATTTTTTCTGCTTTAACGAATCTTTCGCAGCCAAAACACCAAATTGGGTACTGGTCTGTCTCCCATGGCTTATTTTTATTTGAGTCTTTAGACTGCCTAGCGAGAATGACGTTCAAGCTAATATCCACAGGGATACATGGGCGTCTATTGTCAGCGTTTATATTGAGTAAGCGATCAAGTCGTCTTGTGAAATCAATGCGAATACCTCCCTTCATCTCCTCTCCGAACTCCGATATCAGTACAAGCTTGTTTTTATTATTTTTCTTGATTGCCTTTAAGAACCTCAACATACCAAACAGATATGGATGCCATTTTTTTTCGACTAGATCATCACAATGTTGTCCGCTTTCATCATAATAATCAAATGTGTTTTTCTCTTTTTGATCGCTCTCTATTAAGGCTCCAAGATGAATGCAGATAGCTTCGCAATCACTATATTTAGCAGGGATATCATCATCCCATCTGGTATCAGCAGTATAACCAAAAGAAACTATAGGCTTCCGATTGTTATAAAATCTTATAACATATCCAAATGAATCAGATCTCTCAGAATAGTCGTTGTGGTAGACTAGTTTTGGTTCAATTACGACGCACTTTTCCTTCTCATCGTCTTTTCCAGGAATAATTGACTGGAATACGTTCCCATCTTCCGACATCTTGAACATGAATGGTTTTAGATTTTTCCCATTGTCTATTTCTTTATCTATATCAATTATGAAAGTATCCGCCAAGAACTCACGCAATGTAGTATTGGTGATCACATGTTCTAGATGGTGGTACACTCCTAAAGTCATCATTGCGTGAATCCTTTTCCGCGAACCCTGCTCCCTCTTCTTTAGGTCTAGCAAGGATGAGACGATGGGCTCAAAGTCCCGGATATGGTCAAGGTGTGCATGTGACAAAAGGATAAAATCTATATCATTTAAGGTAAAACCCATATTAAAAAGGTTGTCAACGAAGTCAAATCCAGGATCAATTGCTATGCCAAGAATCACTTTACCACGGTCATCCTGCTCGTAAAGGAGATAGCCTCCACCTTGGGATAGGGTTAAAGTAGGAGTTTGGGAGTTCCATCTTTGGAGACCCATAAAGTGGTATGTTCTTTTTGAATTGCGGTATATGGGATGCCTGCTACGGTATTTCAGGCGATCAAGAAAATGATCGTTTTCTCTTTCCATTATTATTTCATATTCTGTCGATCCAATCGGCCTAAGACCTGTATTAAAGAATTTCAAGTCCTCATCACAATTTTTATTTTTGACTTTTTTTGCACACTTAAGAATTCCATCGAATGCTATTGAGTCTTCTACATTAAAACACTTTAAATCTTTTCGAGTGCACCCAAAAGTTTTATTATTAAGGCGACCTATCCTCTGCTGTCTTTCTAATTCTTTAAAGCGGTAAAGCAGAAAATTTTCTCGTTCGTACTCATTAAGACTATTTAAAAAGTTTTTTTCGTCTTCAATGTAATTATTAAAACCGGAAAAAGTTAAATTACGATAAAATTTTTCTAATGACTCTGTGTAGCGATCATAATCGTATTTATCGAAATCTTCCAGTTTTACTCTATAGTTCGGACCATCTGTGGATTCTTTCCCCGACAGAAGATATGTTTTGAGGGCTTCATAAAGTTGTTTAATCTGGTCCAAATATAGGTTTTTTCCTGTCGTTTTGTAACGATCCGAGAACCATTTCAGGAATCTGGCAAGTTGTTGATAGTAACTTACTCTCTCTGTCTTACTAGGGATAACTTCATCTTTGAAAATTTCAAATTGTTTTCTAAGGAATTTTATATTATGCTCATTATTTTCTTTGTTATCTTCGAATTCCAAAAGATAATAGTCAAACAAGAGACCTAAGGTCTTACTCTTGATATTTTTTTTCTTTTTTCCGGTCTCCCATCTCTTAAATTCACCAAAAATATCATCAATACTATCCATTCAAGTCTTAAGGTTTTGTTGCGATAAAAGTTCTATTATTTTTTTCTTCGCTTCCTTCAATCTCCCCATGTCTCTAAATGCGAGGGCCTCTTTGATTAGTCTGTTTTCTTTCTTTTTGTCATCCAATTTCTCTAATGTCCGTATTGTATGATAGGAAAATTGTAAGTCCTCTTGAAGCTCCGCTCTCGAGAGAACAGCCTGATCATAGAGAAGGCTCTGCCAGAGTCCTTTTTCATCCGCCTGCAAACCTTTCGCCTTTTTTTCAAATTCTCTTATGACTTCATTAAATGCCAAGGCTGCAGCCATCTTTTGCTCTGAATGGAGGAACCCAATGCCTTGATTCAATTTTGCCCAGAGTTTATAAAGTTCAAAGCTGAAATGAGATCCATTTCCAGTACCTTTCTTTTTTGCTATGAGATCGAAAGCCTGAACCGCAAATCCTAGAGATTCGATACCAGGCTTCCCGCAGGCTGAAAGTTCCTGGAAATATAGGTGTTGAGTTATTAACTGCCTATATATTTTAGGGAATTGATGGGGGAGCTTTCGCTGGAGGTATATGACTAAGTCTTCTAGATGTTTTGTATAATCGTCAGTACCATTTTTGAGTATCTTTGCGCGAATATACTTAGCGAAAAATAGAGGTACCCAATTCAGATTTTGTTTTGAAAGGCCAAGTTTTTCGCCATTCTTGGAAATTGTTATTAGATCTTCGGCAGAATTTTCAACTTTACCAAAAAGATCACTAAATAAACTATCAAGTTCCTTTTTTCCAATCTTTGTATCATCTTCCCTATTATCTTCTGGAAAAATCTTCTTTATTAGGGCAGTAACTGCTGGATCGGTTAGCTTTAAACTATTATCTATGGAATCATACTCCTCTTCATCAATCCAGACATCAATTTTAACATTCAATAGTTCCAAGTCTCTGAAAGATTTGTCAGCATTTGCCATGTAACCAGCCCTCACCTAAATCTGAGGTGAAAAACAAATA
>JAFDFZ010000115.1 GCA_019309565.1 Deltaproteobacteria bacterium | reverse complement strand
AATAATGCTTTATTAAACTTATATCTTTCCGTGCCGAGGTAGCTCAGTCGGTAGAGCAGCGGACTGAAAATCCGCGTGTCGGCAGTTCGATTCTGTCCCTCGGCACCAGCAACAGAATTGAGCCGTAATCTTAATAGGTTACGGCTTTTCTGTTTCTGCCGATTGCGGTGGGTTTGCGAATGGTTGTGGGAAAATCCAGGCGGTTTACAGCGTTTCTATTCGAGCTTGGAATAAGATGCCCGTAAATATCAACCGTAATTTTAATACTCGAATGTCCGAGCTGGTCTTTCACATAAGCCGGGCTTTCACCACTGCTGAGCAGCAAAGATGCGAAGGTGTGCCTCGTATTGTGCAATCGCATCTCACGCATTCCGGCTTTTTTCAACATTCGCTTGAACACATTGCGGATGCTGTTTTGTGATGTGTAGCCGCCTTTGGTGTGAAATACAATCTCAATCGGCTCTGTTCGGCCCTCCTCCAAAGCCTGCCGCTTCCTTAACGTTAATAGACGCTTCAGGCAATCATGAAGCTGATTGGACATATCAACCATTCTCTCCCTGCCGGTCTTGGTTTTTTCGATTCTACCCCGTTTAAAGGATCTCCGCACGCGTATAAAGCGCCCATGGAAATCAATATCTCCCCAGTGAAGCCCCAGCAATTCTCCAAGTCTCATTCCTGTTCGCAACGCACAGAGAAAAAACGGATAATGCTCCGGGCAATGCGTTTGACAGGTTGAAAGAAACAGATCAACTTCCTCCCACGTCATAGGCTCAATGGGAATTCTTTTCTCATGTTCAATATTTAACCTGCGCATGATTCCAGAAACCGGATTGGTCTCGATTATCTCATCATCGATGGCATAGTTTAACGGCCCTCCCACAGCGTCCCGGATCGAACAAAGCATAGCTGAAGAAAGACCTTTTTTGTGCAACTCAATAAACATATTTCGGATATCCACTCTCTTGATCTCGTCTATGGGTTTTTCCCCAAGAATTGGCCACACATGCAATCGCAAATTATCGCGGTATTTTGCATACGTCGCCTTTCTTCTCAGCGGCTTTATGTAGTTTTCAAGCCACAAAGACGAATAATCCTTGAATGAAGGCACATCTTTTTTTTTCGTTCCAATAAAACCAAAATCCCCCAGTACAAGTTTTGCCTCGATCTTCTTCGCCGTTTCCAAGGCAAACCGCCTGTCCCTGCCAACTTTCTTTGCTTTCCGCTTCCCACGGTGGTCGATAAAAATCCACCAGATACCCGAACCTTTCGGCCTCTCTCTTACCTTAACTCCCATAAAGCCCCTCACTTTCTCCCTGTGGTTTGTGTCCGGGCAGGGACCAGGGTCGTCCTTTTCGGCGCGCGCTGCCTAGCCCGGCGCTGGTTATCATGCCGTAAAGTACAGATGAATCCCTGTACTGCTCCTAGCCGATCGCAGCCGCAGAACAGAGCGCAATCAAGCTCAAAAGAATCAATAACGTTTTCATGGCTTTCTCCTCTCCGGCTTTTTACCTCGCCAAATGAGCTATTTTGAGCTATTAGCCGTTTTTCCGGTTTGGGTAATGGTAACCCCTATCCCCTGGGTTGTTAAAGCGCCTTAAATCGGCTTTAAGCTTTGTTCCCAATTCCCTCCTCGATTTGTTTAAGGCATTTAGCGGTATTGTCCGCAATCTGCTCAATTGTTATCGCCAAGGAAAAAATTTTTGTAAGATCCGCCCTGTCGTCATCATTATAGGCGTCACTGTTTATTGCAATTTCCTGAATCGCATCCGCCAGGTGCTTTATCGGTCGAACACCGTATAAAACAACCTCGGAAAGCTCTCTTACATCGGTAGCATCTCTTAAAAAAACCATGGTTTTCTCCTCCTTTGTTCAGTGTGTTTCATTAAGTTTCCGGGTTAACTTTCCGGGCAAGATCAAGCAGGTCTTCTGTATAGAAATAGTCGTTATCCGGCACCTCAAATCCGTACTTTTCCTGATAGTAGTAGATCTTGGTCTTCAACCCCCTGACAAGCAGCTTTAAAAGATACGGTGAAACCTTTTGGTCCCTGCGTGGCTCATCTACATCAAGCAGATTTTCCAAAACTTCAAACTCAAAAAGAGCATCCGACAGAGGAAAATTAATACCGAGACTTTTCGATTTCTGATCGTCGCTTTCTTCCAGATCCCTGTTTTCATCCGGTGTTTTTTCGGACAAAAAGCATTCTAATAGATTCATGATGTGTTTAAGATCTTTGATATGCTCCCGCTGAGTCTCTTTATCAATTTGTTCCGTCATCACGGCTCCTCCTTTCTCTGGAAATAAAAAACGCCTGACTTTCCCCGGCCCGTGACAGACCGCCTGCAAGGTTGCCCTGTGCAGGAATCAGGCGTTTGTTGATAGTTGTTGTTTTCATCGTCACGGCTTTGGGAATTGATTTGATTTTTAAGTTTAAATTAGTTTAAAATATTTTGTATATTATAAACCAAGTTTAAACAGTATTTCCATAAAAGTCAAATAAAAAATTTACAACTTGGTTAAACTTTGTTAAAAAAAGGAGCATGAAAATTATGATCGGGTTAAAAGTTGAACAGGAGCTTAAAGAATTTCTCCAGGAAATGGCAGATAGTGAGAATCGTAGTCTGAGCAATTTCGTATTGAATGCAATCTTAACATATATCAAAGACCATAAAGGTGTTGAGTGGACCAAGAAAGGTACCAGGGGTGAAAAAGGCATCAACTGGAAAGAACCTCTGAAAAAAACAAAATCTGAAAACAACATTTTCGGACGTAGCCCATAAGCTTTTTGAAGTTCTGCGTTGTGCTGCGCATCATCAAATTTGACCGATTAAGTTTCTTGCATTATTTTTAGCTTCAGAAAAGCAAACCAGGTCAGGCAAAAGTGCTCCGTACACAAGCAGGAGTCAGCTATGGAAAAGAACGGCAAAATCATAAAGCTGCCCGTGCGGAAACCTGGAGAAAATCAGCATCGAACCAAAGGGCCTGCGCAGGTGATCGCGCTATATTATCGATTTTCACAAAAGGAATGGATCGGACCGGATGATCCGGAATGGACAGGTACCTACACCCCGCTGCCCCCTTACAATGCCAAGCCCGTAGATGAGGTTTGACGGGAACATTTCTTTCCCTGTAATGCTTCCCGGATTTCCATTGCCCGGTAGCTTCGGTAAAGCTCCGGCTTAAAGATAGCCCAAAGCAAAAGACGATATTCTGTGAAGTCTGTTTCATCGATTCCGATGCTCTCATTCCTGTGGCTACAAGCGTCACATACTACATCTGGTAAATTCTTCCTTGCCGCCTGATCAAGGCACACTCGGTAATGCGCACAGAAGACGTTTCGCACAGGGTACCTCCTTGCCTGGAGATACCCAAGCATATCTAATCTTCAACTGCCGTTCAAATTTGCCCCTCAGACAAGCTCATTTGAGCTATTTTCGACTTTCACCCTAAACCCATACAAGATATGCTTACGAAGCATCGCCAGCAGTTTGAGCCTTTTGGCATCATGGTAAACATCTGAAGCAACAGGAACTTGCAAATCAAAAAATCTTTCCAAAAGGCATAGCCCCCCAATCTTGCCCAGACAACCATGATTTTTTAGACGAATTGCGATTTCTACCAGATCGACCTGATTTCCTTCGTTCACAAGACTACGGATGGTATCAAAAATCCGCCGATGCGCCGGTAATTGAAAATCCCCTGGTGTTAAAATTTCAACCATTCTTTTAGCGTGCCCGCGCAAGCACGATGCGATGATGGTTTCCTCGGCCTCAATCGACCATGGAAAAACAACGATCTTTCGTTCACAGCTCATCTTAGCCCACATAATTGGATCATAGTTCAATTGACTGGCCGCGCTTTTTAAGATGGCCATAAGGTTCAATAAAGAACTCCGGCTCAGTTGAACGGCCTGGTAAAAACTCCCGTATGCCAACCATCCGGCCCTCTTCTTTCGGTGTTTCGGTTGGATGCTCTGAAAGCTGCTCACCGTAAAAATCCTTGTTCAAAACCTCCAAATGTTGTGCAAACAATTCTTCGATAATCTTCCTTAGCTGTTGATCCTTTTTCAAATCTTCAATGCTCTGGCGATATCGAAGCATTAGGTTTTGCTGGGCGGGTTTCAGGTTTTCGGTTTTCAAGATTCTGTCGATTAGTCTCAACAATTCATTGATATTCGGCATTGTTTTCGCTCCTTTGATATCGCGATAATATTCAAGGGTTTTTTAGCTCTTCTGACCTTGAAAGCCCAAGCTGATGGCGCAAAAACTCCCCAACAACCAGGCCATTGGCTTTACGCTTAAGCCATCTAATAAACGGATCTATGACCTTTCTGTCCCATACGCTCTGGCCTATCTTCACACTGCGCTTGCCGATGGATATTGCTGCCCCGGCACCTGCCCCTATGAGAGCCCCCTTGAACATTCGCTCGGGGTCAACCTTGATTTTACCGGTCTTTTCGTATTCTTCCCAGTCAACACCAGCTGCTATACCGCCAATAGGGCCGGTAATAGTAGAAGGGTGCACATGTAATATTTTTTCGCTGTTTAATACTTCAAGCGCCAGTACAGAATGTTTGGACGGCAATCGTGAGTAAGATTTTGATGCACCCAATGATTTACCGCCAAGTACGATATCAATAATATTTACATCGCCAGGTAATATCGATTTTAAATTATCTATAAATGCTTCTCGCTCTGGCGTCATTTCGTTTAAAGCAACAATAACGCTTCTTGCATTTAACCGCTCTGCTTTTGCGATATAGTCTCGTGTTATGGTCCTAAGCGATTTGCCTTTTGGGTAATCCGTAAAAGACAAAGGCGTTCCTTTGTTGTCCAAAAAAAGAAAACCTTCTTTTCCGGGATAATTTATTCGTAAGTAATCTTCAGCAGATCGCGGGTCAGTTATTGCTTTATCTCTCTGGTATTTCGCTCTTTTAGCGTAAATACGCTCTTTTTCGGGCAGCTCCACTTTTCGTAAAACCGGAACAATATTTTGAGGATCTGAAAACTGATTGCCAGAAAACTTGACCCATTTATTGTCCGATATAATAAGGTTTTCTGATGGTATATTTTTAAGCTCAAGAATCTTGTTTATTTGCTGTAAAATATGAATATCGTCATCTGATGGGGTAGGATCGCCACCGGGGTGATTGTGCACAAAGTAGGCCTTGTCAGCGCCCTCTATATTCAGCACATGGCCCGCTGCTTCGCTCGGCAGCACTCGCGCAGAACCTTTAAGGCCTTTTGAATATTTGTGTATTTCAAGGATTTTTCCTGTATCGTCTACGGTTACGACATAAAAAAGTTCCTGGGGAGATTTTCTGATATGGGCTAAGAGCGAGGCGGCTTCTTGGGCAGAGTGTATATACGGGCTTGGCCCCTTGATTCGTCCAGTTGATGCCATTCGCACTCTTTGAGCATCGCCAGATAGGTCGGAAATCTCAAGATCTTCCGCTCTTTCTTTAGGAGATCGTTCTTTGAAGTCGAACTTAAGTTGTTTTTCGGATGCTTCATAAATTGTTCCTTGCGGTCTAATATAGTCACTTTTGGAAGGTTCTGCAACCTCTCCCTTTGCCGCTTTTTCAAAAAATTCTTCAAGCTCCTTTTCGGCCTCTGTTCCAGGTATGGTTTCAACAATTTCAGGAGCCTTGAAGCCTTCCGGCAAATCACTTTCAAGCACATCAACAAAGTCGTTCTCGTTGAGCTCTATATCGGTTCCATCTTCAAGAATGACCTTTTTGCCTTTGCGAACCACTTTGTAAACATCCCAGCCGGTTGTGGATTCACCTTCGATAATGGTAAGTTCAGTTCCATCCGGCAAATCCTGCGCCTTTAGCCTTTTATAATTTCCCGCCGGCGGCTCTTCAGGCTCCCACTGCATCTCCTGTTTGATTTGCTTCTGTCGCTCGGTAAGCTCTTCAGGTCTTTTAGTTTCTGTCCACTCATCGGCCCTTGATACTTTGCCTCTTTTAAGCACCTCGGGATCTCTTAGAATCTCAAGCAGGCTTTCGTTTTCATCAAGCCATCCATCGTTTTTAAGGGATTGTTCGGCAAAATCGATAGGAACACCCGATTTTCTTGATAGAAATTTAACCGCCGTGGGCATCTCTTTAAGCTCGCCCTTGAAATGCAGAAAATTGATACCGCCCATGGCCTTTATGGCTCCTCGCAGGGTTCTGACCTTTGATCCCCTTGGCAGCCTTGGTTTTTTTATTTTCTGCGGAATTGGCGATTTTGCAGGTTTTGGTTCTGGTTCAATTTGCGGTTCAGTTTTCGCAGCAATTTCTGATTCAGTCGCTGCCAGCCGCTTTTTCATTTTGTAAAGCAAGCTTGCCGGACGGTTCGGATTGTCTATGATAAGATCTTTGACGATCTGACGCTGGTCGGCTGTGAGATCCTCGATAAAAGACCGGTACTGTAAAAGTTCTGTTTCGTATCTCGTTTGAGGCTGTGGGGTAGGTTGTTTCGACTGGGTAGAAGGTTTTTGCGGTTTGGTGGTGGGGGGTTTTTCTGTTAGACTCCCATCTCCAGGCACCATTCCCACTGATTCAGAAGAAGATCTCTGTGCTCCTTGATCCAGTTCGTTCCGTTCCTTTTTATCAAATCCTCGGTCCAGTTGGTCAAGACTTTCAATTCGTGATCGTCTCCCGGAATGTCCTTCGTTCCGAGCAGCTCGTAAACGTCTTCTAATGTCAGCGGCATTTCGGCTATCTCCTCGAAAGTTATTGTTTGCAGCAATCATATAAGAAAACACTTTAAAAATAAACTCTCTTCACTTTCCTTTACCAGCAAGGTGTTTTCTAATCAGCTCCTTTAGCTCCTCTACCCGCTCGTCAGGAAGAACTCGGATTATCAGGCGTACAAGCTCAAAGTTCATGATGATATTCTCGTCCTTGAACATTCCAATGTACTTGGCAAGCCTTTCTAAGGCCTTTCCCTTATCCCAAAAACGATATTTGTAATGGGTTGAGCCATCGGCCTTTTTGATTACCTTCACCAATGATAAGGCGCGTCTGACCTGCTCTGGTAGCTTGTCAGGTGCAATAAGGGCACCATTGGAATTGAATAACTTTCCGATATCAGAAAAAGCTATGGCCTTTTCCTCTTCAAGCAGCCTTTCACTACTTAAATCAACCCTCTGTGCCGATTCCTGCCTCCGTTTTTGCAATTTTTTCTGAATGTTAGTATTTGTTAGCAATCTCGAAGCGTTGGCCCGCGCTGCTGCCCCTCTGGCTTTGTACCCGGCTCGCTCGTAGGCCTCACCCTGGCCCATGCCCATAAGAAGGTTGTCGATGAATTTCCCCTGCCTGGTTGTGAGTTTCATGCTTTCCCCTCCATCTGCTCAAATCGTGAATATTCCCCGTGGAAATAAAGCAGGGTCTCTCCGCCTGCTCCGTATCTGTGCGCCTCAACCCTGATTAAAGTCACAGGATCAAGTGCTTCCTCAACTACAGTGTATCCGCTCTGCCCTATTTCTTTTGCGTTGCTTGCTTTGCGTTTACGGTACAAAATTATCATCTGGTCACAATCTGCATGGATCGCATTTGAATACTTGATGTCCTCGGCTCGCATGATCTCGTCACGGGCTCCACCTTCCCGCTTTCTTGGTTGCGCAATAGCAATGATTGGGATCTCCATCTCTTCGGCCAAAAGCTTGAATCCCTGGACAGCTTGACCAAGCTCTTCATTGACGTTTGAAACCGATCGGATCAGAAAATGAAGGTTGTCGAAAATCACAAGCTTGAGATCATACCTTTGGATAGCTTCCCGAATGAGCTGAAGCACATCTTCAAGCTTCTGCTTCTTGAACGAATGTCCAAAGTACAGGGGAATGTCTGAAAACTCATTCCTGGCCTTTTCGATGTCTTCTGATGAAAGATTTTCCTTCCTGTAGGCCGATTGAATGAGCTTATAAGTCAACCTCTCCGGCCTCATCTCAAGGCAAAAGAAAAGAACTGGAATGTTCTGCAAGGTAAGATGTTCACCTATGTTTAAGCACCAGGTAGTTTTTCCGGTCTTCGGTGGAGCAGAAACGATGATAAGATCACCAGGCCGAAACGATTTAACCAGATGGTTGACGTTCTGCCATGGAGTTAAAAGCCCTGTATCGCTCTCAGAGCGACTTTTTTCCCGTGCCAATAGGTCAAAAGCTGCCTCCATGGAAATAACGCCTGGAAGGTCAAATCTGCGCGCCTGGTTGACTAGATTCTGAAAAGCAAAGATGTCATTGCCTGAATTGAAATAATCGTTGATGTCCTGGCCCTCTGGAAGTTCAACATTGAAACATCGATTGTATCCAAGGCGTTTAGCCAAAGATCTGGCCCCCTGCTGGCCGCTATCATCAGCATCGTAGCAAAGATAGATGCGTTTCAAGGGTTTGAGTATGTCAATCCATTCAGGATCAAAAGATCCGGCTCCGGTGGTACCAGATACCGTGTTTTCAATACCTGCCTGAATGAGGGTTATCGCATCCAGCTCACCCTCGGTTAAAAAGATTTCTTGCTGTGCTTTGAGGCAATCGCAATTAAACAGAATCGATTCACAACCTGGTATCCGCCTGAAGTCTTTTTCCGCCGGCGGAAGAGATCGAAATTTGATGTTCACAAGATTATTGTTCCGGTAGTGGGGTATCGAAAGCCACCTGATACCGTTTTTCTCGAAAAGCCCAAGCTTAAACCGCTTAACCGATTCAATGGAGATCCCCCGGCCTCTCACATATTCCATGGCGGATTGATCTTTTAAAAGCGCCTGGTGGTATCGATCAGCTTGGTTTGTTTCCGGTTTTTTGAAGGTTTTCCGTTTCTGGAACGCCGGCCGTATGATTTCCTTAAGGTTTCCAAGGTGCTTTTTAAGCGTGACAAGGTTTCCCCGCTCATTGCATTTGTGACAAAAAAACGGACCTTCTCGATCAAGGTAAAAATGCCACTTTTCATCCTGACAATATGGACAGGTCTTTATAACAATCTGGCCGGATTGTAGTTTGTGGTCCCAGCCTTTTAACTGGACATACTCAAGAGGGGTTTCTTGCATAGTATGAGTCCAAAAGTGCAGAACCGGTGCTTATCGGTTTCTGCTCAACGGATTTCTGGTTACGGATGATTCCCAAAAGGTATTTTTCATCCTTTCCCTGCTCCGCATAGCCTTTATCCAGGTAGATCCGAATACCGGATAGAACCTGTTCAACGGGATACCGATCCCATTTCTGAAGCTGGGTAAGCAGGATGCTGTCGGAAACACGGTTTGATTTTCTGGTGGAAGCTATAGCTTTGAAAACCTGGTCAAGGAGATCCTGATCTGGATATCTGTTTCTGAGTGCAGAAACTTCAAGAGAAATTTTTTCAGGGGTTTCTTTTACATTCTTTATACATTCTTGTTTGTGAACATTTGATGTGCAGCTGATGTGCATCTGTTGTTCATCTTGTTGATATCGATTCCAATTAAATATTGTTATTATTGAATATTTATTATAAGTTTTGATGTGCAGGATTGACATGTCTTGGAGAGTTAACAGCCACCGAAAGAGCGTTATCGCGTGCGGCGCGGGTTTGCGGCGAGGTTTTTTCTTTAAATGCAGCTGATGATATTCTTCCCATAGGCTTTCACGGCCTGTGACAAACTGGCCTGGTTTCAGTTTGATCGGTTGAAGTATGCCTGGAATCGTAACTTCTGTTTCCTTGTGGCAGGCTTTCATCAGGCACAGGCAAAACAGCTTCCAGAGCCCCTCGTGTGCGAATACGCTTGAATCCTTGCTTTTCCGCCACATCTTTACATAGCCCTGATTCATAGTTGGTACTCCTCCGGATCTTCGAACCGAGCTACCATCAGGTCGGCAAGCTCCTCTTCATCCCTGATGATTACCTGGCCTTTTTTATCGGCCAATTCACAGAGCAAAAGAAACAAGTTTGCGGCTTCCGGGTTTTTGCGGAAGATTTCATCATATTTCTTGCGAAACCGTTTATTTGGTTTGAATCCCATGTCGAAAATCACCCCGAACGGTTTCCATGCGATTGAGTAGAAAAACAATTCGACTTATAAGCGCCTCTTCAGCTTCCCGCCGGGTTTCCGGGTCGTGTCTCTGACGAATGAGAACAAGGTGCTCCAGCAAGCAAGCGAGTTTCCCCAGAGCTACTTCATCTAAGTTCATTCAGCACCTCCCCGACCAACTGATCGATCTTTCGACCGTCCGATTCGTCGACGAGAAAACCCTCGAGGAACTCGTCTATCCATTCCCGTTTAACCAGGATACTGCCTGACGGCAGCCGCGCATGCCGTAATCCAGCCTTCAGCCAAGACCGAACCGTGCGAGGCGAGACTCCCGCGTAAGCTGCCGCTTGCCGAGGCTTCAGCCAGCCCGCCTCGATACCCATTGTTCTCCCTCCGCTGCCGGTTTTTCATGCCTGTGAACAAAATCCTCAATCGCGACCGGATCATATCGAACATACTTCCCGAGCCGCACACAGCGGATCCTGCCCTCCCGGGTCCATTTTCTAACCCAAGAAACAGGGACCCCCAGCCGTGCCGCAACCGTTTTAGCCTCAATGAGCTGGGTCATAAAAAGTTCTCCTTTCCTTACCAGTGGTAATTCATCGTGCCTAACAGTGTAATGTCGTGGTTCATGAAAATCAACAAATGCTTGTTATTATTCAGATAATTAGGGATTTTTGGGGATAAAACGGGATGTTCGAGGAATAAAATAGGTGGTTTTATGCTTCTCAGAAAATGAAGGTACCCTGCGAGGAGTTATTTTTTTTGAGCAATCTTCACGAGGTTGGACACGATCCGTTCTTTCAGATTTTTACCGTCGTAGTGGATCTGTCTCATCCTGCGAATGTCCTGTTCCTTGATGTGATTGAGATTTAGCTTTTTCACTTCTTCAGCCCACGCATCAATGCTTAATCTCTTTTCTTTCAATAATCGGAAATACACGTCATAAGCTGCTTCGGCATCATGAGTTACGGTTTTGTCGGTCAATTCACTTTCTTTCTGAATTTGGACATTTGTCAACGTTTTGGCGGCTTCTTTTTGATTATGCCTCTGTGGGAAAACACCACGTGATAGAAGCTCATACCGATCGAAAGCAGCATATTTGTTAAGATATGCAGCCAGCTCCCTTGAATCTGAATCGCTGATAGGTTTCTGGAAGAATTCCCATGACCGTCGGTCAATGGTCTCGAAATCCATTGCGTTGATTTTTGCCTTTGGCATCGCTTTCCACAACAGGCTGAATCTTTTCGGACATCGACAAAATCCGCCGTAGATGGAATATACCGTTAAACCTTCATCAATAGCATCGATAATATCCGCTGGCAGAAAACCTTCATCGAGCAGATTTCCCCAAGGAATCAAGGTGGGTTTTTTTCGTGACATTAGCCGCGCCTCCTGGTCAACGCCCTGGTTGAAGATTCCGGGGAAACGGCCCAGGAAAACCGCTTTCGGGGTCGACTCCCTATCCCCGGAAAATTTGAGCTTATTTTACCGAATCATTCCCAAGCTTGCAAATCGTGGAAAAATATTGCGTATAAGTATGTAGATCATGGAAAAATCTTAACACTTCAAAAAAATTGGACCTAATAATTTCAACAACTTACGTCTTCCCATGGACTCTGTCCCTCGGCACCAGCAACATCCCACCGTTCCAGGGGATTGGCAAGCCCTCAGGCCAATCCCTTTTTTTAGATGCCGAAAGCCGGAATCGAAATCGCTCAACCCGATACTGAAACGCAAGATCATGAAACCTTCAGCCTTTCCCAAAGGTGCTTAAACGCAATCAAGCGTAAAAACCGAAGGTTACCGAGTGTCGATTAATAACTGAACAAGGGTGTCATGTTTTGAGACCTTACCATCGCAT
>JAFDFZ010000031.1 GCA_019309565.1 Deltaproteobacteria bacterium | reverse complement strand
GGTTGTGGACTGGATAGCCGACTACTATAGAAAGATCGAGTCCTATCCGGTTTTATCCAGGGTAAAACCAGGGGAAATTCGCTCAATGCTTCCTTCTGAGCCGCCCCAGCACAGAGAATCTTTTGAAGAGATCCTTAGGGATGTTGAAAAGTTGATTCTTCCAGGTATAACCCACTGGCAGTCACCTAATTTTTTTGCCTTTTTTCCGGCAAATGTATCGGGTCCGTCAATCCTTGGAGAGTTGCTCTGTGCAGGGCTGGGAGTTCAGGGAATGTTGTGGACCACCAGCCCGGCCTGTACGGAGCTTGAAACCCATGTACTGGACTGGCTGGTGGATATGCTCGATTTACCGAAGAGGTTCAAATCAAATGGCCCCGGAGGCGGAGTGATCCAGGATTCCGCCTCAAGCGCTTCTCTTTGTGCGCTTCTGGCAGCAAGAGAGCGAGCGATCAATTATGCCTGCAATGAACGGGGATGCGATGGAAAGCTTACTGTTTATGCCTCCAATCAGGCCCATTCTTCCATCGAAAAGGCGGTTAGAATCGCAGGAATTGGCCGGGTGAACCTTCGTTTGATCGAGGTTGATGACAGCTTTGCTATGCGAGCCGATGATCTATCTAAAAAAATCCAAGAAGACCGCCGGGCCGGCAAAATCCCCTGTTTCGTGTGTGCAACGGTCGGGACCACCTCTTCAAATGCGATTGATCCGCTGGAGGATATCGGCCGGATTTGCCGCAAAGAAAATATCTGGATGCACGTGGATGCCGCTATGGCAGGAACCGCTGCGCTGTGTCCGGAATACCGGTATATTCACCGGGGGCTTGAGTTCGCTGACAGTTACTGTTTCAACCCGCATAAATGGATGTTCACCAATTTTGATTGTGACTGCTTTTTTGTGGCCGACCGCACGACGCTGATAAACACGCTGAGTGTGCTGCCCGAGTATTTACGTAACAAGGCTACCGAGTCGGGTGCAGTGATCGATTACCGGGATTGGCACATTCCGCTTGGCAGGAGGTTCCGTTCCCTTAAACTTTGGTTTGTGATTCGCCATTATGGAATCGATGGGTTACGCCACCATGTGAGACGCCATATTGAGCTGGCTCAGAAATTCGTCGGCTGGATAAAGCAAAGCGATGATTTCGAGCTTGCCGCACCGGCACCTTTGAATCTTGTCTGCTTCAGGCACAAGGATGGTGACAATATTAATCAGAAACTACTGGAGCGCCTTAACGATAGCGGGAATCTATATTTAACCCATACCACTTTAAATGGCCGATATACGCTTCGATTCTGTATCGGGCAGACCAACACCGAATACCGGCATGTGGAAGTGGCCTGGAGACAAATTGAAAGGACGGCAGCCGAACTTAAGTCCGCTTAAAGCATGAAGGGTTTGTTAAAAATCTCCCAGAGGTCTTACGAACGTATACCTGGCAGGCTCCTTGATCATTTTATCAAAGGCTTCCCGGTGGTTTTTCCCAAGTAAAGAAAAAGGTAAAGAGATGATGAAAACCGCTGAACCCAGTGCTGTTCCAAGAAACCCTGCAGGTCTTAACAGTACGGCATCTGCGATCATTTTTTCCCCTGTCCGCCCGGATTCATCGTATCGCTGCTGAGCTAACACGGGAGTGCAAACAGAGAAGATCAAAATATTCATAATAAGAAAAAAAACCATAACCTGTTTTGCGGTCTTGAGCATATTTAATCCTCCATTAGATGGATGGTTATTTAAAATGGGGCGCCAACGATTTATATCGGAAAAAAAACATTAATAATTTAGCACAGAAAACGCAGCAAAACAAACCGGATCGCTATTGGGCAGCAATTCTCGGTGAACAACAAAACTAGTTTAATTTCGCCGGATAATCGGATTTTTAAACGCTCAAAACTCGCATAAAAGTGAGCCTAAAACCGAGCCTGGCCGCCGCTTCGAGAGTGGAATTATCGTAACTCAAGTTTCCCACCCCCTATTTCTATGAAATGCCTATATGATGGCGTCGAATGAAATTTTTTAAAGGCAAAATACACTTTACCACCCTTCGATGACGGCACAATGGGAGTCAACAAAGCGCTTAAACCAGAGCTATCAAGATCTTACGCTACTTAGCGCCGTTTCCCTTGTGCCTGGATTCGATTTTACGAAATGGTTGCCGCTTGAAGAGCTTCGGTGTAATTATTTTGCCTTTAAAAATTTTATTCGACTTAAGATCCATTGGTAATTTTACAATATTTCAACTAAAGCCTTTATATGGCTCGGTTTAAGGGTAACTTCTATGCTTCAAACAGTTGACCGCTTAAAAATCCGATCACCCGGCTTCAATAGGAAATTCACCGAGAATAGCTGGCTGTCGGAAGGATTAAGTCATCTTCAGGCTAAACCCTCCGTCGACCAGAATGACCTGGCCGGTAATGAAGTTTGCATCCTCTGAAGCGAGAAACAAAATTGCCTTTGCTATATCTGCAGGCTCTGCCATTCGTTTAAGAAAAGCCCCTTCAATCATGTTCCGCTTAACTTCCTCGGGCAGGGATGCGGTCATTTCGGTCCTGGTATGTCCGGGCGCCACGCAGTTGACATTGATGTGAGGGGCAAGAGCCTTGGCAAGATTCTTGGTTAAGCTGATGACTCCGATCTTTGCAGCGCTATAGTCCATGATGGCTTCACGTCCGCAATGTTCGATTCCCCGAATAGAGGAGATGTTTATGATTTTTCCAGACTTTTGATCCAGCATATAGGGTGCTGCAAGCTGGGCACAAAGAAAGACGCCGATAAGATTAACGCGAAGGGTTCTTTCCCATTCTTCCACCGTTTTTTCGAGAAACGGCCGGGGCATGACGATGCCCGCATTGTTGACAAGAATGTCGAATCTTCCAAAATCTTTAGCAAACTGTTCCATAATACTTTGGATTTGGCCCTTTTCCGAAACGTCTCCTTTGTAAGTCTTGATGTCCACCTCGGCCTTCAGGGCCTGTGAAGCAAAACCCTTGAGGTGCTCCTCATTGATATCGAGGATACCCACCCTGGCTCCTTCCCGGGCGAACAGCAAAGCGGTGGCAGCACCAATACCTTTACCACCACCGGTAATGAGGGCGGTTTTGTCTTTAAGTCTCATCTGATGCCTCCTTGACAGTATTTTTCGTCACAATGATGATTTCATCCTTTTACTGCTCCGGCGCCCCATCCTGCAATCAGGTACCTTTGAACGAAAACAAAAAATATCAAAACCGGAACCGTGATCAACATACCGCCTGCCATGATCATTCCCCAGTCGATGACCGTTGCATTGTAAAGGTCTGCAATTCCGACTGAAAGGGTTTTAAGTTCATCGGAAGTGATAAGGATTCTTACGAAGATATAGTCATTCCAGGCCAGGATAAACGCGAAGATAGATGTGGCAATGATACCGGGAAGGGCAAGCGGTAGAACCACGAATATAACCGCCTGGAATCTTCCGGCTCCATCGGTAAGGGCAGCTTCTTCCAGATCCAGTGGAATGCTCTGAAAAAACGATCTCAGAAGCCAGAGGCTGAAGGGCAGACAAAAGGCGGTATAAGCCAGTATCAAAGCAAAATGGGTGTTTGCCAGTCCTATTTTCCGGATCAAAACATAGAAAGGGATGATGATCATGATCGGCGCAAACATATAGGTGAAGAGAATGAGGCTTGCCATTTTTTCCCGGCCGTAGAATCTATATCGGGTCAGACTGTAAGCGCCGGCGGTTGCAAGAGTCATGGTGAAAAAGACCGCGCTTGTGGATACAAAGATGCTGTTTTTGAAATAGATCAAAAATCGAGTCTGTTCAAAGAGTCGAATAAAATTTGCAAGGGTAGCCTTTTGGGGAAGAAAAGAGGGGGGATGTACAAATATTTCCGTTAATGGTTTAAAAGAAGTTGACATCATCCAGAAAAACGGGAAGGACGTCAATACCAGCAAAACCGTAGCACACGCATAAATGAATTGCCCCCGCAAGGATAGCAAGGAATTGGCCGGTTTCAAATTCCTTCCTCCCTTCTGAACATCTTGAAATAGATCATCGTAAACCCAACAAGAATAAGGAACATGATGACCGCCAGCGTTGAACCAAGACCTGCCTGGTAATACATAAAGGTTCGCATATAGGCATAAACGGGCAGGGTTCGAATGTACTTTTCGGCTCCTCCACCCTGGGTTAGTAACCAAACGGTATCGAACTTTGTGAACATCCAGATGCTTCTAAGCAGAATCACCACAAAAAGCACGTTCCTTAACTGCGGCAGTGTTACGTGGAAAAACCGTCTGAAGGCGCCGGCACCATCCACCTTGGCCGCTTCATAAAGAGCCGGTGGAATGGACTGCATGCGCGCAAGCACGCTTAAGACCACAAAAGGGAAAAATTCCCAGACGCTTATGATAATAAGAGACGTCATGATGTGGTCTTTGCCCATCCATGAAATCGGTTGCTCTGTGATTCCGATGGATACCAGAATATAATTCACCAGACCGAACTGATTGTTCAAAAGCCATTTCCAGAGAATAATAGCCACAACTGCTGGAATGACATAGGGAAAGAGGATAACTCCTCGCACGAAGTTTCTTCCTTTAAAAGATTCGTTTACGATCAGCGCGGCGATAACCCCGACTATTACCTGCAGGCAGATGGTACTTACCGAATATACGGTGCCATACCACACGCTCATCCAGAATTCAGGGTTCTTAAGAAGGTAAATATAGTTTGCAAGACCGACAAATCGTTGCTCAGGGAAAAAGGAGTGTTTTTTGAAAAAACTAAGCCACACCCCATAGGCGACCGGATAAACCAGCAGCGCCAGGATCAACAGGATGGACGGCAATATCAAAAGCAGACCGGTTTTCTGTTCGTTTATTTTCACTTCTTTGCTTATGAGGTTTTCCTGAAAGAAGGGCCGGAAGCCCGATGAGGGCTTCCGGCTTGACGGTTTAAGCAGTTACCACCTCGCGTATCCCTTGTCCTTTATAAGCTCCTCGGCTTTTTTCTGCGCCTTAGCGGCTGCTTCTTCAGTAGGCACCCCTTCCTTGGTGACTTCCATGACCATATCTTTCAGGATTCCGGAACCCAGGATATCCATGAGGTACGGTTTCTGGTGCATATCTTTCCAATCGATAACCAGCGTAGGCTTTACCAGGTCGTTGTTAAGATAATATTCCTGGACATCCAGCCAGCCCTTCCATTTCTTGATCATAGGGGTTGCGTGGTAAGCTGCGCTCTTTCTCAAGGATTTGGTGATTGGGAAAAAATGGATCGGAACGGTTTGGATGTATTCTAAGTAGTTTTCATCCTGGTAGAAAAATTTTAGAAACTCGATGGCCGCTTTGGGGTGTTTGGAATCTTTGAAAAGCATCCATGGTTCCTCATCCACCTGGGCGGCGGGCTTTATTCCACTGGGACCATGGGGCTTGATCCATACATCGAAATAGTCGGTGTTTGCCATGTGAGGGGGTGCGTACTGTTCTATAAGTGAGGCTCCCCTTCCGTATCCCTGATACATCATGGCAGCTTTTTGACCATACATGTTGGCAAAGGTCTCCCTGTAACCATGCCCCTCCCAGCCCGGTGGCATATACCGGGTGAGTTTTTTCAGGAAACTCAGGGTCTCTATCATCGTTTTATCTGTAAAACGCGGTCGGTTCTGATCGTCGAACAGAATACCGCCATTGGCTTTTGTTAGCTCACCCAAAAGAATATTGATAAACAGGTTGTCTCCCGGAATGGTCATCCCGTATATGTCTATCTTCCCGTCGCCGTTGGTGTCCATGGTCAATTCTTTGGCGATGTTCAGCAAATCGTCCCATGTTTTGGGGTTTTTTAAACCCTTCTTTTGAGCAAGATCCTTTCGGTAGATCAAAAGCGAGGTGCCGGCTGCGTGAACCAGCCCATAGTAATGATCTCCGAATTTGCCCACCTTCTTAATCTGCTCCCATATGTTGTCCTCCCCAATGGCCTCCACCACTTCGTCAAGCGGAAGCAGCAGACCTTTTGCCTGAAGAGCCGCACAGGTGATGGGTTGACCGTGGGAGAGTTCCGGTGGAGAACCTGCGGCCAATGCAGCCATGATTTTTCCTTCAAGGTCACCCCAAGCCAGGGCTTCTGCTTCGACTTTGATATCAGGGTGTAGTTTTTCAAATCGGGCAACAATGTTGGCAATTGCCTGTCTTGATTTGGGGTTGGTTTCGGTATGCCATACATGGATGACCTTGTTTGAAGAGGCGGCGGTTGCGGCAAAGATCACCGAAAACATACAAATAACTGTCAGAGCTGCTAAGGTTTTTATGGTCGTTTTCATACCCTGTCCTCCTTTCTATCTTGTTGATTGATTGTAACCAAAACGGACCTGTCCATATCCTGGTAAAGGCATCTCCATGATCCTTCAGGGCTTCAAGTAAAGACCTTGCAGCTTGCCTGAAGATGTTGTTTTACATCATATTTCAAGGGCGGTTCGGGCTCCTTCGATAACCGCATCTATGATCTCCCGCGGTTTAACAGCATCTCCGATGATGTGAAGTTCTGACACTTTCCCTTCAAGGCTTTTGTATACGCTGTTGTTTGGTACCTCACCTCCAACCGCAAGCACAATGGTATCAAAACCATCCATCCGTTTGGTTCCGGCCGCATCCTGTACCTGCACATAGCCTTTCCCCAATTCTATCACTTTGGTTGATGTGAGGATCTTCACTCCTTTGTCTTCCAGGCGCTTTAAGAGATGGTACTGTAAATGAATGACCAGATCTGATGCGATGGTCTCCAGCATTTCAACGATTGTGACATCCTTTCCCTGCTCTGAAAAGAAATCTGCAATTTCAGCACCGGTTCCCCCGCCGCCCACCACGAGAATCTTGTCACCTACCATCTTTTTTCCGGAAAGCGCCTCATCAACCGTAAGAGCTCCACTGCCTTCAACACCTGGCAAATCCGGAAACACGGGTAACGCTCCTGTGGCGACAATCACGGCATCCGGTCTGTCTTCATCCACCATCTGCACTTTAAACTCCCGGTTGGTTTCCAGAGAGACACCGAGCGCTTTAATCCGCCCTTCAAGATAGTCGATAAATTCAATCAGGACTTGCTTCCCGGGAGGACTGGCACCGACTCTTACCCTGCCACCCAACTTTTCTTTCTTTTCAAAAAGCGTCACCCGGTGACCTCTTTCCGCTGCTACCTCTGCTGCCTTCAGCCCCCCGGGTCCCCCGCCGACAACCCATATATGCTTTGGGTCATTTGTTTTTGAAATTTGAAATGTGAGTTCGCACCCTGTCTTTGGGTTAACCGAACACCCTACCGAATCTTTTCTTAAGGTTGCTATGCATTTGTTGCATGATATGCAGGGAATGATATCTTCAAACCGGCCTTCTTTTGCCTTGTTGGGGAGATGGGGATCTGCAAGTAAGGCTCTGCCCATGGCAACCAAATCCGCCCGGCCTTCTTTTATTATCTGATCGGCCATTGCAGGGGTTCTGATTCTTCCTACCGTGATTACGGGTATCTGAACTTCCGATTTGATTGCCTCGGCAAAAGGGACGAAAACCCCTTCCGGCAAGTAATACGGAGGGTGGTTCATGTATACTGAGGCGGCATTTGCAGCCGATACATGAAGGATATCCGCCCCTTCGTTTTCTAAAATCCTGGCTATCTGTCTTGTTTCTTCTATCTTTAAGCCACCCTCAACGTATTCGTCTGCGCTCAATCGGCAGCTTACGGGAAAATCCTCGCCGACCCGGTTTCGTACAGATCGAAGCACTTCCACTGCAAGTCTTGCCCTTGCGTTAAGATCACCACCATATGAATCTGTCCGCTTGTTTGAAAAGGGCGAAAGAAAGGAACAAATGAGATAGCCGTGGGCCATATGAAGTTCCACACCATCGGCACCGGCCTCTTTTACGCGATGGGCGGCGGTTGTAAACGCCTCAATAATTTCTTCGATTTCCCGCACGGACAGCTGCCTGGGGATCATTTCTTGAGGCGGATGAGGTAAGTGAGATACGGCAGAGGGACCGACGATCGGCATTCCGGTTACAGCAGGCGTTGTTTGTCTTCCGGCATGATTGATCTGTACAAAGATTCTGGCCCCGGCTTCATGCACTGCATCAATCAGTTGCTTGATGTAAGCCGCATGTTCATCTGTACTTATCAGCAACATTCTGGGGCTTGCTTTGCCCTGTTGAAGAATGCCGGTGTGTTCAACCGTGATATAGCCAACGCCTCCCTTTGCGCGTTCAACGTAGTAGGCGATCTGTCTTTCGGTTACAAAACCTTCAGGTGAGGCATAATTGGTGGCCATTGGGGGCATCACTATTCGGTTTGGTAATTTCAGACCTTTTACGGAAATCGGATTGAAAAGACGATCGAGATTCATTTCGGCTACCTCCAAAAACGTTTAAGTAAGTACAGTTAATGGTAACTGGTTTGAGAAGAATGGATAGAGTTCAGGTTAAGATGTTAATGAATATCCTTATCACCGGCTTGCTGATTTGTCAAATATTCCTACGATAATCCAGCGGAAACCGCAGTAGTAAACCTCGTTGTTGCAAAACCACTCAAAGGGGGCAGTCGTTATATACTTATAAATAATGCATGCGGGCCATTTTGCCATATGATTTCTGGATTTCGCCAATTGTTGTTTCAAGAAAATCCATTGCCACCAAGACAAATGCCGTTTCTGAAAGGGCAAAATGGCAATTCTACTATGTGATTTATGCAACTACGGGGTAAACCTTTCATTGATTGAAAGATGTATAGCATTGTGATACCAATAAGACATAGGCCTTTTCTGGGACTTTAATCGGAAAAAGTGACCTATTTAAGGGCAGTTGAAATAAGAACTCGACTGTAAGTAATCTACGGAACTTAGCAAGAAAATAGGGTTAAGATGATGAAAAAATATGAGCTTGCATCCAAACTTCGAAGCGGACAGCTTGATTTGTTTGAATATTTAGAAGAACTTTGCCGTATAATTGAAGCGCAGGAACCCAAAATCCATGCTTTAATACCCGGTACATTTGATCGGAAAAGGCTTCTGTCTGATGCTAAAGCACTTGTTGAACGGTATCCGGAACCGCACCTGCGCCCAGCTCTTTTCGGGATTCCTGTAGGTATTAAAGATATCATACGGACTGACGGTTTTCCCACACGCTGTGGATCTGCGCTTCCTGCCGAACTGTTCGAGGGAGCCGAGGCCGATTGTGTTTCAAGGCTTAGACGTGACGGTGCAATTATCGCGGCAAAAACGGTTACCACAGAGTTTGCTTATAATGAACCCGGCCCGACGCGTAACCCGCATAATTTGGAACATACACCGGGTGGATCCAGCAGTGGTTCTGCTGCCGCGGTTGCCAGCGGCTTTTTCCCCTTGGCGCTGGGGTCTCAAACGGTGGGATCGGTGATTCGGCCGGCGGCCTTTTGCGGGATAGTGGGATTTAAACCCAGCTTCGGAAGGATCTCAATGGACGGGGTCATTCCATACTCAAATTCTGCCGACCATCTGGGAATACTATGTAAAGAACCTGCAGCGATCGATGCAGCGATGGCTGTGCTGACGGATAACTGGAGAGGTTTGCCGGACAAATTGTTTTTAGAGGATGTGGTGTTCGGGGTGCCTGATGGGCCCTATCTGGATCGAACCTCCGCCAACGGGAGAGTTTTTTTTGAAGATCAACTGGAGCGGATGCGTCGCGCCGGTTGTAATGTTAAACGTATTCAGACCTTTTCTGATTTCAATACTATTGAGAAAAACCACCGGCGGCTTATCGCAGCAGAAATGGCGCGGTATCATTCCCCCTGGTTTGAGGCGAATAGGCATCTGTATCGGCCGCGCACCTTAAAGCAAATCGAAAAAGGGCTTTTGATCAAAGATGATGAGATAGAGGCGCTCAGAAAAGAACGGTGCACATTACGTCAGCGTATCAAGCAGCAAATGCGGGAAGAAGGGATTTGGTGCTGGATCTGCCCTCCTGCAACCGATCACGCCCCAAAAGGATTGCAAAGTACCGGGGATGCTGTTATGAACCTTCCCTGGACATCGGCAGGTCTTCCGGTTGTAACGCTTCCTGCAGGAAAGGACAGGTTCTCACTGCCACAGGGGGTTCAGATTGTCTCTCCCTTCATGGAGGATGAAACGCTTGTTCAAATTGCAGATATGCTCTTTGAGAAACTAGGGTGAGTTCTTATTTTCGAGTTTTTCCCGATTAAAGAAAAGAACTGATTATATTACTAGTTCCTACGCTTTTCCCGAGAGTTTGCTCGGAAAAAGTGGCCCCTTTGGGGCAGTTGAAATAAAAACCCAGTTGTAAGTGATCTAAAGTGATCTAAAGTGGATGATTAATCGGTAACAGACAACTGTGCCTTTTGGTTTGTATTAACACAACGGGGTTTAGTTCACTATTAACCCCTACTAACAACGTGTAATTCAATAACGACAACAAATTGTCGATCTGAGGTTGATAAGTGCCTAAATCGATACGACGGCTTAAAGTTTTCGGCTGTGTAAAAAAAAGGAGTAAACATTCATGAAGGCGTTGATCTTAAAGGAATATAACCGTTTAAGCTATGAAGAGGTCGCCGATCCGGAATATGGTCCAAACGACGTTTTGGTACAGGTAAAAGCCTGTGGCATTTGCGGCAGTGATGTTCATGGCATGGACGGAAGCACCGGCAGGCGGATACCACCGTTGATCATGGGGCATGAAGCGTCCGGTGTAATCGAAGCGGTGGGTGGAAACGTGACAGGCTGGGTTGAGGGGGATCGGGTTACCTTTGACTCCACGATATACCCGCTTGAGGATTGGTATACGCGCAAAGGACAATACAATCTAAGCGACGGCCGGATGGTGCTGGGGGTTTCCTGCGGTGATTACAGGCGACATGGCGCCTTTGCCGAGTATGTGGTTGTGCCTGAACACATTCTTTATCGAATTCCGGAAAATGTGAGCTTCGAGCAGGCGGCCATGGTAGAGCCGGTGGCGGTGGCGCTTCATGCCATCAACCTGACACCCATATCGCTTAACGATTCAGCGGTCGTGGTGGGAGCCGGCATGATCGGTACCTTCATCATACAGCAATTGAACGCCGCCGGCTGCGGAAAAATCATCGCAATAGATATTGAGCAGGAAAAGCTGAATTTAGCACTGACACTGGGTGCCACTGCGGGCTTAAATCCAAATAAATGCGATGTGCCAAAGGAGGTGTTCGCCCTAACAGGCAGCCGCGGTGCGGATATTGCCTTCGAAGCCGTGGGCAGTGAGGCGGCTGTAAACTGCGCCATCCATTGTGTGCGTAAAGGCGCTGTTGTTACAGTGGTGGGAAATACTGCGCCCACCGTCAATTTCCCTGTTCAGCAGGTTGTAACCAGAGAGTTGCGATTACAGGGAAGCTGTGCCGTTTGCGGGGAATACGAAGCTGTGCTTGATATGATCGAAAACGGCAAAGTGAACACGGATGTCATTTTAAGTGCAACCGCTCCTTTATCTGAAGGCCCTGGCTGGTTTAAACGCCTGTATAAAGGAGAAAAGGGATTGATGAAAGTTATCCTGAAACCATCATGACAGAAAAACACCTGGTGGAAGGATGTTTTTCGGATCAAATTCCACATTGAGGAGATATGCCTATGGAATGTAACAAAGAAAAGAACCTATCGCGATGCAACTGTACTTACGATCCCTGTTCTAGAAAAGGAATTTGCTGTGAGTGCCTGAGCTATCACTTAAAGATGCGACAGCTTCCCGGTTGCTGCTTTCCCGAAGATGCCGAAAAGACATGGGATCGATCTTTCGAGCATTTCGTTAGACTGGTTCAAGAGAAAAGAATTTAAAGATTACCATTTACATATTAAAATGGGTATGTTATAAAGATATCATAATGTTCAGGAATTTGTCGATCTGATGGGCTGATCTTCTGCACAACTGGGTCTTTGCCGGTATCTGGAGGAGATGAGACGACGAGACTTTCTTAAAACTACGCTCTTTGGCGCTATTTTTTACGGATATTCCTTCAGGGTGGTTGCCGGACAAAAAAAAATGCATACCGGCAGAATTTCTGATGATTTCATCCGGGATTACCTCCAAAAGATGGAGGACTTCGACAAACCCCACCCCGGCGATGTTTACCTGGATGGGAATCAGCTTCGTATTCTACAATCCTCCCTCAAACGGCTGACACGCCTTCAGCGAATAATCGGGTACGGAAATTTTCATCTGTTGAGTTTCGACGAGGCACTTAAACTGGCAAGGAATTATTCCAGGGTGGGGCGGTTTACAAAAGAAGAAATCGATTTTCTTGAATGGATTTTTTATCGAGATGCCGCCGGATATGGTTTTCTGGGTAACAAACCCATGGCAAATCTTACCGACTGCATTCAAAAAGGTAAGGTGAAAAAAATACCCGGAACAGGCAATTACCTTTACAAAGGCAGACCATTGAGTCTTTATCTGAAATTGAGAAAAGATGTGGGAAAGCACCTGATACTGACATCCGGGGTGAGGAGTATTATGAAGCAGACCCTGCTTTTTCTCAATAAAGCGAATCGCAGCAAAGGCAACCTGTCTTTGGCTTCCCGATCACTGGCTCCTCCCGGGTTTTCATACCATGCTGTCGGAGATTTCGACGTGGGACAGATCGGATACGGGGTGGCAAATTTTACGGAACGGTTCACAAGGACTCGGGTATTTCAAAAACTCTCTCGGCTAAACTACATAACCCTCCGTTATTCCAAAGGAAATTTCCTTGGTGTGCGATTCGAACCATGGCATATCAAAGTGGTTTCATCATCCGCATAAATTATTCGGGGAATTGCAAACGGTGTAATATTCACCGAGATTTTTGCTTTCGGGTGCTGTATTGAGGTTTAACCCAATCCCCTTTTTCGCGGTAGGGCCCTGTTATTTTTCGAAGTTCGTCTTTTTGCTGTAAAAAACGGGCCTTCATACCCTTCAACCATTCCCTGTGCTTGAGAACTCCTTCTTTTGACAAAAACAGCTCGTGGTCGGTTTGTTCGATCTGAAAGACCGGGATACCGGCCCGTTGCAAAAGGATTCCCGTATTGCTGCACAGCATGCACTGAACTTTGTTTTCGGAAATAAAACGAAATGTGTCACCCCCGCATAACGGACAGCAGGGTGTATGTTTTTTTTCAGGCGGGCCAAACAGTGCGGCCCCCAGCTGGGTGGCCACGGCTCTGTTTTTTCGGTTGAGAAAGATTTCCCCCGGCAATGCACCATATATGATTGTGCTCATTTTGATATCTGATAGGACAAGCTTTAAAAAGCTTTCTATGCCGAGCAGCGTATATCCTTCTTTGCCCGAGATGCCTGCAATGCCGATACCCACAGAAGGCTTTCCCCATAAGGTTTCAGCATGGGCATAAAAAGCAAGCCCTCGGTCCAGAAAAAGTTTAAGGCACCCGTTTGGCCCGAGGAAATAGGTGGGAACTGCCAGAATCAGTGCATCCGCATCGATGATTTCGTTCAAAACAGTATAGAAATCATCTTCTTGAGAACATCCGTTCTCATCGAAAAGGCATCGGTAACAACCCCTGCAGGGGAGCAGATTGAAATCCGATAATCGCAACAGTTTTAACCGGTGAGGTTCAGAGATATGTTCGCTTATTTCCTTCACCATAATTTCGCAGTTTCCCAGCTTCCGGGGAGATCCGAGAATCCCGAGAACCGTTTTCATAATCTAATTCATCCTTTCGCTTTTTTTGCATAACTTTAACCAGTGGCTTGATATCAATCAACATATATTTTATAAAAAGATTTACGGTGCCGTATATGGGGTATTGGTTGCCGAAAAAAACCTCCGGCGCTCACACCGGATGGGTTTGATGGGAACATCATGCAGAATAGTACCGACCTGCGGGTAGAGATTGCCGGAGTTAAACTTAAAAACCCGGTGATGACCTCTTCCGGAACGTTTGGATATGGCAGTGAATATCACAGGCTCATCGATCTGAATCGTCTTGGAGCCATTATTGTCAAAGGGCTTTCCCTGGCTCCCAGCAGAGGAAATCCCCCGCCGCGGATTGTTGAGACCCCCTGTGGGATGCTCAATGCCATCGGCCTGGAAAACGTGGGCATCGACGCCTTCATCCAGGAGAAGCTGCCCTTTTTAAGACAGCTTACAACTCCAACTTTTGTGAACATATACGGAGAGACAGCAGAAGAATACGTTGAGCTGGTATGCCGTCTCAACGATGTCGACGGCATATCCGGCATTGAAGTCAATATTTCCTGCCCGAACGTGAAGGCCGGCGGTGTTGCCTTCGGGGTAGATCCGAGATCAGCATATGAGCTGGTCAACAAAGTGCGGAAGCAAGCCCGGCTGCCGGTCATGGTGAAACTCTCACCCAATGTTACCGACATCACACAGATTGCAAGGTGTGTGGAAGATGCTGGAGCGGATGCGATATCCTTGATCAATACGATTACAGGGATGGCTGTAGATATTGAGTCCCGTCGCCCGAAGCTAGCTAACATTACCGGGGGTCTTTCCGGTCCGGCCATAAAACCGGTTGCGCTGCGCATGGTCTGGCAGGTTGTACAGGCTGTCCGGATTCCGGTGGTGGGGATCGGTGGAATTATGAATGCTCGGGATGCCCTTGAGTTTTTAATCGCAGGGGCAGCTGCGATCCAGGTGGGAACAGCCAATTTTATCAATCCCCGTGCCACCATAGAAATCATTGAGGGCCTCGATCGGTTTCTATCGTCAAGAAATATTTCCAAAATAACGGATATCATCGGTACGTTGGAAATTTAGAAGATAAGGAGAAATGAACATGAATTTTAAGAACCTTCAGGAAGTCATCGATTTTGCCATCGAAAAAGAAATAGAGGCGGCGGATTTTTATGAACAAGTAAGCCAGCAGGAATCCATGTCGGGAGCCAAGGATATGCTCTTGGAATTTGCTGCAGAGGAAAAAAAGCATCGCAGGCTGCTTGAGGAATTAAAAAACAAGGGAATCGTGGAAGGCATCTCCGAATATAAGTTCAAATGGATTCCGGACATCAAAAGAAGCAATTACATTACCGAAATGGAGTATCGCCCTGGAATGACATACAGTGAGCTGCTATTGCTTGCAATGAAGCGGGAGGAAAAAGCGCTTGCGCTTTACAACCAGCTGCTTGAGCAGGCAGAAGGTGAAAGCAGCAAGCATTTGTTCAAAATGCTATGCCAGGAAGAGGCAAAACACAAACTTGCCCTGGAGACAAAATACGATGATTATATGGCGGAAATGGGAGACTGATCAGTGGCATCAACACTAGATGCAGCAACCTTATGTTAACGTTACAAAAGAAAATCCAACGATACTGATTCTGACGGTGGATTCTCCTTGTTTCATCTCCGGCAGCTTATTCCTTGTCTCCCTTGATTTCGTCCCTCCAGATGCCGATAGCGATAGCGATCAGGGAAATATTGGTGCTTGCCCGTGAAAACCCTTCCGGCACCACCCCGTAGACCTCACCATATGTGAGATTCAAAAACGCTGCCGCAATAAAAGTAGCAATCGACAAACCGATCAGATAGATTGCAAAATACCTCATTGATCCTCCTTTCCACTAATTTAAAGCCTTGGAGATTCCATAGGTCATTACCGCTGCGCTTAAGCAAGCGGTAATAACGTTGATGGATTCAGTGTCCTATGAAAAACCATAAATGATGGAAATCCTCCGTGAAATCTGATATTGATTTTTATACTCGATGACATTTTAGTAGCATAAAAAGTGACTAAATGCATTCCGCGATGATAAAATGGGCACATCCACAAACCTATTGGTCATCACAGCCGATATGCGCGAGCAGCGCTCAAGAGTTTGCGGCTGCTTGGAAAGAAGCCGAACAATAACCGTCAAGTATGCTGATTTAGCCTGTGGAGATTATGTATGCGGCCCGGGGGTAATCGTTGAAAGAAAGGAAGCCGAAGATTTTGTAAGCTCCATTACGGACAACCGGCTATTCAGCCAGGTTTATCGTTTGAAAGCAGAATATGAGCGCCCAATCATTATTATCGAAGGCGATTTTTTTCAAACACACTCTAAGATCAGCCCGGAAGCGCTGGTGGGAGCGGTTTCTTATCTCTCTGTAATTGAAGGTATCCCTGTGGTACAAGCAACTGACGCCAAGCAAACAGCCCTGATGCTGGAAGCAATGGCCAGGCACAGCCAGCAGGGACTTGGCTACGAGGTTGCGTTAAGATCTCAGAAACCCAAAGATGCTTCTATATTGCTGCAGTATATCGTAGAGGGCCTGCCTTCCATCGGACCAAAGGCTGCCCAGAATTTGTTAAGACATTTTAAAACCATATCCCGGCTGTTCTCTGCAAGTGAAAAAGAGCTGTGCGAGGCTGCGGGTATCGGAAAAAAAACAGCATCCCGCATACATGAAATAGGGAACTTACCCTATAAACGATAAGCTTATATTTGAACCTAAACAGCGAGTCCTATTGAATTGCGCTTTGCGCACCCTTTTGGGGATTCAACAGGGCGAGCCCATTCCCCTTAAGCTTGTCGAAGCAATTGGGCTTCGCCATCGGCTACGACCCAACAAGGTGAAGATCCTGATTTCCGGGGCTGCGGGGTCTTTAAAATATGGAGCCGGTGAAAAGAGCAAAGAGACATCGGGTCTCTTTGCTCTTTATTGCGGAAAAGCTGTGATCCTACAGGCTTTCCGGTGTCTGAACCGGATGGGTTTTTAAGTATTCCAACCGGTTTAGACCATTGATAAAGGCTTTGGCACTGGCCGTGATGATGTCCGGATCAGCGCCTTTTCCCAGTGCAACCAGGCCGTTTTCTCTCAGCCGAACCGTAACTTCTCCCATCGCATCGGTGCCTCCCGTAAGCGCACTGATGGAAAACCGTAACAGCTCGGCCCTGGATCCGGTTAATTTTGAAATGGTGTTATATACCGCATCTATTGGGCCGTTTCCATAATCCGCCCCTTGAACCGGCCGGCCATTAATGCTCAATTTTACACTTGCCATGGGCAGAACGGTGGTTCCGCTGGTGACATGCTGGTATTCCAGGCGAAAAATGTCGGCCGTGCGAAGAACACCCTCTGTTACTATCGCTTCAAGGTCTTCGTCAACCACATGTTTTTTCTTGTCCGCCAGTTCTTTAAATTTTTTAAACACAAGGTTCACTTCTTCATCGGACAGGTCATATCCCAAATTTTTAAGATGGGTGCGCAGCGCATGACGGCCGGAATGTTTACCCAGGATCAGCTTGCTTGTGCTAAGCCCAATGGTTTCCGGTTTCATGATTTCATAGGTCATGGGATTTTTCAAAACCCCATCCTGGTGGATTCCCGCTTCATGGGCAAATGCGTTGGCACCCACGATGGCCTTGTTTGGTTGTACCATGATCCCCGTGATCATGCTGACCAGCCGGCTGGTGGGATAAATCTGCTCTGTGTTTATTGCGGTTTTTACCGGAAGATAATTGGCTCTTGTACGAATCGCCATCACCACTTCCTCTAGAGATGTGTTTCCCGCTCTCTCTCCGATACCGTTTATGGTCACCTCGGCCTGCCTGGCTCCGGCCCGGATAGCGGCAAGCGTATTTGCGGTGGCCAATCCCAGATCATTATGGCAGTGAACGCTTAGGACGGCTTTATCGATGTTCGGTGTATGAGAGATTATGTATGTGACAAGATCTTCAAATTCATGTGGAATCGCGTATCCTACCGTGTCTGGAAGATTGACCGTTGTGGCGCCTGCCTCTATGGCCGCTTCAAATATCTTGCATAAAAAGTCCCGATCGCTTCGAGAGCCGTCTTCAGCTGAAAATTCCACGTTATCCGTAAAAGACTTTGCGTACTTAACAGCATCGATGGCTGCCTGAAGCACTTCTTGGCGGGTCATTTTCAGCTTATAGTCCATGTGGATATCGGAGGTGGCAATAAAGGTGTGAATTCGTGGCTTTGCCGCATGTCGAACCGCCTGCCACGCTCTGTCGATATCCGGTTTGTTTGCTCTGGCCAAAGCTGTGACCTCGGTCTTTTCCAGCTTTGCGGCAATTTTAGAAACTGCATCCAGATCTCCCTCAGATGCGGCCGGAAAACCGGCCTCAAGAACATCGACACCCAGTTTTTCCAGCTGCCTGGCAAGTCTGAGCTTCTCACCCGTATTCATGCTGGCACCCGGGGACTGCTCCCCGTCTCTTAAAGTCGTATCGAAAATAATAATTTGCTGTTTCATCATACCGCTCCTTTTTGGATTTGAGTATTTCCCCAATGGGGTGTTTCAAAATTCCTTAAGTTACAATGGTTGTAACAAACATCGGACCTTATTAGCTTGCCTCAAACCCTTATGCGAGCATTGGCCGCAGGACAGGGTATATGCCATGTCCTGCGGCATTCATCCCATCTATCGCTTTCAATGGATCGATCATTTCATTTTCCCGGTTTAAAGGTTGCCGTTAATGGACTTGTCTACAGACAGCTTATACTGAATGCTGTCAGCCAGCGCCTGCCAGCTTGCTTCTATAATGTCTTCCGAAACCCCGATGGTGTTCCATATATTATCCTGGTCCCTCGACTCTATAAGCACCCGCACACGGGCGGCGGTTCCTTCCCTGCCGTCAATGACCCGAACCTTAAAGTCCACAAGCCGCATACCGCTAAGGTGGGGGTAAAACTTATCCAGGGCTTTTCGAAGCGCGTTGTCCAGGGCACTTACAGGCCCGTTTCCTTCCGCCGCCGTAATCTCTTCCCGCCCGTCAACGGATATTTTAATGGTTGCATGGGCTGTGCAGGGCCGATCTTTATCCTTTTCAATGGTTACTCTAAAAGATTCCAGTTCAAAAGCGGGTTTGAACTGGTCTGTGAACTTCTCAAGAAGGATCTTAAAGGAACCCTCTGCAACGTCAAACTGAAATCCCTGCTGTTCCATTTGCTTGATTTCAGCCACTATTTTCCGGCTATCATAACCATTGGCTCCAAGTTGAACCCCCAGTTCTTTTGCTTTGTATTCCACGTTGCTTTTACCGGAAAGGTCAGAAATCAACACACGACGTTCATTGCCGACGATTTCAGGATCGATGTGCTCGTATGCTCGCGGCACCTTCATGATGGCATTGACATGAAGACCGCCCTTATGTGCAAACGCACTTTCACCCACAAAAGGCCGTGTGTTCAACGGAATCATATTGGCTGTTTCACTCACATATCGAGACAGTTTCCTTAACTGAGAGAGATTTTCTTTTGAGATACAGGGGCGATTCATTTTCAGACTTAAGATCGGAATAATGGAAGTCAGATCCGCATTGCCGCATCTTTCCCCATATCCGTTTATGGTTCCCTGAATCATTGCTGCGCCTGCCCGCACCGCAGCAATGGAATTTGCCACCGCAAGCCCTGAATCATTGTGGGTGTGGATGCCAAGTTTCACCTGTAAGGTATTTCCGTATTTTTCAAGCAAAAGGTTTCTAATGGTTCCAACCGTCTGTTCCACCTCAAAGGGAAGCGAGCCCCCGTTGGTATCACACAGTACAATGGCATCGGCACCCGCTTCGATTGCCACCAGCAGCGTGTCTGTGGCATATTCCCTATTGTCTTTGTACCCGTCAAAGAAATGTTCAGCATCGAAAAAAACCTCTCTCTGGTTTTGTTTGAGATAGACTATGGTTCTTCGGATCATGGATAGGTTTTCTTCAAGAGAATTGTCCATAACTTGCTGCACATGCAGGTCCCAGCTTTTGCCGACCACGGCAACCACTGGGGTTTCACTTTCCAAAAGAGCGATTACATTCCGATCCTGCGCTGGATCAATATGAGGTTTGCAGGTAGAACCGAACGCGGCCAGTTGCGCCTGCCTGAACCGTACCCGTTTTGCCAGATCGAAAAACTTAAGATCTCTCGGGTTGGAACCGGGCCAGCCGCCCTCAATATAATGGATCCCCAGAGCATCAAGCCGCTGGGCGATCTTAATCTTTTCCTCTGCGGTAAAATTGATGTTTTCTCCCTGGGTTCCATCCCTCAGGGTTGTGTCATAAAGTACGATCGACTCCATTGTACTATGCTCCTCAGGCTTTCCGGATAACCAGATCCCAATTTTACCCCGTTAGAGAAAGCCACTGACTCCTGTCGGTTGTATAGATAATTCCTTATAGATGGTGGCTTAATGCCACCATCTATAGTCATTAGAGAACATCGTCTCTAACGGGGTTTACTGTTTTGCTTTACGGTTTTCGGGCCTGAGGGCACGTACGGCTGCTCCAGCCCGCCACATTTCCGAATCTCGTATAACACCGAGTTCTTTATTTAGCTGCTCGCGATAATCGGGTGCACTGTTCGCTTCAAGCACCCTTTTCGTTTCCGCACCCGAAACGACGCGTTCATAGAGTTGATCAAAAACAGGTGCAACAGCATCACGAAACCGAGGCGCCCAGTCAAGAGCACCCCGTTGTGCTGTGGCGCTGCAGTTTGCGAACATCCAGTCCATACCGTTTTCTGCAACCAGCAATATGAGACTTTGGGTGAGCTCTTCCACGGTTTCGTTAAACGCTTCACTGGGAGTGTGTCCATGTTTTCTAAGCAGATTGTACTGAGCTTCCATGACCCCTGCAAGACAGCCCATCAACACCCCCCGTTCCCCGGTCAGATCGCTGTAAACTTCTTTTTGGAACGTGGTTGGAAAAAGATAGGCCGATCCAATGGCAATCCCCACCGCCAGGGTTCGCTCTTTGGCTCTGCCCGTGTAATCCTGGAAGATGGCAAAACTTGAGTTCAAGCCGGTTCCCTCAACAAAGTTGGTTCGCAGGGTTGTGCCGGAGCCCTTGGGGGCCACCATGATCACATCGATATAATCCGGAGGGATAACACCGGTCTGGTCCTTATATGTGATTGAAAACCCGTGTGAGAAATAAAGAGCATCTCCCTGGTTCAAGCACTCCTTAATCTGCGGCCAGGTGGCCACCTGGCCTGCATCTGAGAGCAGGTACTGGACAATGGTACCCTTTTGTGCGGCTTCTACCAGCGGAAACAGGGTTTTGCCCGGAACAAAACCATCGGCCGCCGCTCGATCCCATGACCGGCTATTCTCACGTTGCCCGACGATGACATTCAGCCCGTTATCCCTCATGTTCTTGGCCTGGCCGGGGCCCTGAACACCATAGCCCAAAACCGCAATGGTTTCATCCTTAAGAACTTCCCTTGCCTTCTGAAGCGGAAATTCCTCATCGGTTATGACTTCTTCCATAACTCCACCAAATTCAATTTGTGCCATGATGACCTCCTTTATGGATGTTCGATTGGTTATTTCGGCTCGCGGTACAGAGCAATCAGTCCGGTTCGGGCGATTTCCTTTATCCCAATAGGCTTGAGCAGGGTCAATATGGCTTCTAATTTGCCTTCATCCCCGGTTACTTCAAGCGTATAATAGTCTCTGCCCACATCCACCACCTTGGCTCTGAAAATATCAACTATTCTAAGAATCTCTGGGCGGTGTTCAGGCTTTGCTCTGACCTTGATAAGCACCATCTCTCTTTCAATGTATTCGCTTCCCGTCAGCTCATGGACCTTAATGACATTTATCAATTTGTTAAGCTGTTTGTTAATCTGTTCCATTACCAGTGCGTTTGCCTTTGTTACCAGCGTGATCCTGGATACCAGGGGGTCGGTCGTCTCGGCCACACATAGGCTGTCTATGTTATAGCCACGTCCACTGAATAGCCCCACGATCCTTGAAAGAACCCCGGGTTGATTATCCACCAAAATAGAAAGTACGTGTTTGTCTTGATCTATCATCATTGGAATCCTTATGTATTAAACGAGCAACATTTCGGTTATGGGCGCCCCGGCAGGAACCATTGGATAAACGCTTTCTTCGGGTTCGACAACAAAGTCCATGATCACCGGTTTTTGTACCGCCAAACCTTCTGACAGCACCGGTTTAACGTCTTTTGGTTTTTCTGCCCTAAGCCCTACTGCTCCGTATGCTTCGGCAAGTTTAACGAAATCCGGGGCATAGTCCATACACGTGCAGGAATAGCACTTGTCGTAAAACAACTCCTGCCACTGGCGTACCATTCCAAGAAATCTATTGTTCAACACCACTACCTTAACGGGTAGATTGCATTGCACGGCGGTTGCCATTTCCTGTATGTTCATTTGAATGCTTGCATCTCCTGCTATATCAACAACCAGCTTATCGGGACATGCAATTTGAGCCCCGAGTGCGGCCGGAAATCCAAATCCCATGGCCCCCAGCCCCCCGGAAGTAATGAAGTGCCCTGGTTCGTCAAAAAGATAATACTGCGCGGCCCACATCTGGTTCTGCCCCACCTCTGTTGTGATAATGGCCTTGCTTTTGGTCAGTTCGTAGAGCATCTCCACGACAAATTGCGGCTTTATGAGATCTTTTTGTTCATAGGCAAGCGATTTCTTCTTTTTCCATTCCTCAATTTCTTTAAACCATGGCCGCATTTTGTGCTTGAGATCTCCGAGATCCGTTTCATCCACCAGCCTGTTGAGGTGCCTCAGCGTGATTCTGCAATCTCCCACCACAGGCACTGCAACCGGAATGTTCTTGCGGATGGATGTGGGGTCAATGTCGATATGAACGATTTTTGCCTGAGGAGCAAAGGTGTCGGTCTTTCCTGTCACACGGTCATCAAAACGCACCCCCACTGCAATCATCAAATCACATTGACCTGAAGACATATTGGCCCTGAAAGTTCCATGCATACCTATCATGCCCAGAGAAAGGGGATCTGTGCCCGGAAACGCACCCAACCCCATCAGGGATGTGGTGACTGGAATCTGCGTTTTGCGGGCAAGTTCGGTGAGTTCTTTTGAGGCCTTTGAGAGTATTACACCACCTCCGGCGAAGATGATGGGTTTTTGCGCTTCTTTTATGAGCTTTATGACCTTATACAACTGTTTCTTATTAGGGTTGTAAGTTGGGTTATAGGATCGAAGCTTTACCTGCTGGGGCTCCTTGTAATCGATTTTAGCATTGATGACATTCTTGGGAAGATCAACCAGAACGGGGCCGGGACGACCGGACCTGGCAATATGGAATGCTTCCTTGATGGTTTTTGCCAGATCCTCGGGGTTGGCTACCAGATAGTTGTGTTTAGTGCACGGCCGTGTGATTCCAACGATGTCCACCTCCTGAAAGGCATCATTACCGATGAGATGCGTTGGAACCTGGCCGGTTAGTATGACCACAGGTATGGAATCCATGAAAGCATTGGCGATACCGGTAACGGTATTGGTGGCGCCGGGTCCCGAGGTCACAAGACAGACGCCGGTTTTACCGCTTGCCCTTGCATATCCGTCCGCTGCATGGATGGCGCCCTGTTCGTGTCGAACCAGTATATGTCGAATATCTGTTTTTGCCAGTTCATGGTAAATATCAAGAACAGCACCGCCCGGATATCCGAAGATGACCTCGACGCCTTCCTGCTTAAGAGTCTTCATTAATATTTGTGAACCTGTCAATTTCATATTATGTATTCCTTTCTATCCCAGCACCGCACCTTCACTGCCGGATGAAACCATTCGCGAATACCGGCCGATATAGCCATGAGTAATTTTGGGTTCCGGCGGTGTCCATTTGGAGAGGCGTGATTCTATTTCTTGATCAGAAAGCTTCAATGTTATGGTCTTGCCTGGAATATCAATGTCGATGATATCACCGTCCTGAATGATAGCAATGGGCCCTCCCTGTGCGGCCTCCGGCGATATGTGACCGATGGCCGCTCCTCTTGAGCCTCCTGAAAACCTGCCATCTGTAATCAAAGCCACATGAGCATCCATACCCATACCGGCAATGGCAGAGGTGGGAGTTAGCATTTCCCGCATCCCGGGTCCCCCCATGGGCCCCTCATAACGGACGATAAGCACATCACCCTTTTGGATCTGCCCGGATAGGATTGCCCGTGTCGCCTCTTCTTCCGAGTCGAATACCCTTGCCGGCCCTTCGTGCCGAAGCATTTCATCAAGCACAGCGGATTGTTTTACCACGCATCCCTGGGGAGCGAGATTGCCGAAAAGCACGGCAAGACCTCCCTGGGAATGGTATGGATTGTCTATGGGGCGAATAACGTCTTTGTTAACCACTTTGGCCGATTTAATATTTTCTCCAACCGTCTTGCCGGTGACCGTTAAACACTCTTCGTTGATAAGCCCGGCTTTGCATAGCTCCCTTGCCACCGCCCCGATACCACCTGCGCGATCAAGCTCTTCAACATGGTGCAGACCTCCGGGACTCATGGAGCAAAGATGTGGGGATCGTTTGCTTATTTCGTTAATCAGATTAAGGTCCAGCGCTTTGCCTGCTTCTTTTGCAAGAGCTTTGAGGTGCAAAACTGTGTTGGTCGAACAACCCAGAGCCATGTCTATGGTCAGCGCATTTTCAAAGGCTTTATCCGTCAGTATCTTGCTCGGTGTAATCTGTTGTTTGAATAGCTCGATAATTTTCATCCCCGAAGCCTTGGCCAATCGCAGGCGAGCGGACATAACCGCCGGGATGGTACCGTTTCCCGGCAGTGCCATTCCGATCGCCTCAGAGAGGCAGTTCATTGAATTGGCGGTAAACATCCCGGAGCAGGAACCACAGGTGGGACATGCTTCATTTTCATATTCAGCCAGCTCCTCCTCTGTCATCTTTCCGGAACTCACGGCGCCGACGCACTCGAAAACCGTGATCAAATCTATTTTTTTCTCCCCTTCTTTGGTGGCCAATCGCCCTGCCAGCATGGGTCCGCCGCTGACGATGATGGCGGGAATATCCAGCCGGGCTGCAGCCATAAGCATGCCCGGAACGATTTTATCGCAATTAGGAACCAGAACGATTGCATCGAATGCATGGGCCACCGCCATCACCTCGATGGAATCGGCGATCAACTCCCTGCTGGCCAGCGAATATTTCATCCCGACATGATTCATGGCGATGCCGTCACAGACACCGATTGTGCCAAACTCAACGGGTGTGCCGCCTGCCATATAGATTCCCGCCTTGATCGCTTCGACAATCTTATCCAAATGAGCATGGCCCGGGATGATCTGATTTGCCGAATTGGCAATGCCGATCAATGGACGGGCGATTTCTTCGTTGGTGTATCCAATGGCTTTAAACAGGGATCGGTGCGGGGCTCGTTCAATGCCTTTTTTTACCGTGTCACTTTTCATAATTTGGTTTCTCCTTTTGCCTAAAAAAAAATCCGCTACCAGCCCGGGGCTGATAACGGATTTTTTAAAGTTTTTCCCTAAATTAGGCCATTACCAACCCCTTGCCCCGTAGTAGGGAAGTATACCTACTACGAGGATGATAATAAGACTAATAAGGTTGATAAGGCTAAAAAGGGAATTCATCCTAAATCCAAACCAATTTATTTTAAGTTGAACGATTCTTAAACAAATAAAGAATGCGTGTCAAGCATTTTTTTCACGTTTTTTTTAAATACCTATTCAGGAACCCTCAGCGGGCAAGCAGGTTCGTTATATAAAGATGTTTTCGTGTCTGAAGTGCTTGTTCGATAAACTTCTTTACGTGTTTCAGGCTCTTTTCGTTGTGATAGGTAAGGCAGATTCCGCAGATAAATCCCTTTCCAGATAACGGTGCCACGTGCCGCACACTGCCCCCTGCTTCCAGTTCACGGTTTTCTGAACACAATTTAACAGGCAGTTCCTGTCCTATCCGAAACAGATCCGGTTCATCGATCAGTATGCCTACTCCTCCCAGGCTTATGTTGATAACCTGAAACGTCTTGTTACCGATAATTGCTGAAATGCGATCGGGTGTGTCTATGGTAAGGCGGCTTGATCGGCGGGTTTGATGTTTATAAAGCTTGTCCTCAAGACAGAATCTGAACAAAAGGCGGTCTGGATCAACTTCAAGAAGCCTTCCCCTAAAGGAGAAAATGCTTTTTTCGTATTGAAAAGAAAAACTGTAATTGCCATCTGCTCTCATTTCGGCCGCCCCTTGCTGAAGTGGTCTAAACCGGGCAATGACAGGGGCGGTGTATTCGAACAGCAAAGAGCGATGATCACTTGGAGCCCGGGGCAGAAGCTCCAAAAGACTCATACCCGCCAGGTTCTGCTGAGCGTCCATGACTTCAAAGACGACACCATCTTTTAAGCAAATTTCAAGGATGTCTTTGATCTTTGTATCTGCCTCTATCACATTTTCATGTTGATTCATGACATAAACCCTGGCAGTTTTTTCATGCTCATCAGCAATCTTGAAAACGTTTTCAGAAACAGCCTTCTTCCTGTAGCCTGTTCTCTCATAGTCAGGATTGGATATCTCATCATGGCTATGACAGCGCTAAAGCCAGCTTTATAGCCGCCGCAAGCAGGGTGACGAAAAAAAACAATTGCAGCGCAAACTTCAGACACGGGTCTGTTCTGTTCAGGCTGTTTTTCAAAAACATCAATAGCCTGAACATTTTTCGGGATGACAACAGGTAATAATTCATCAGATGTTGAACGATGAATGTCCAATGAATCACCATATCCCTCGATTTACACCTCCAATTTTGCAGCCCCGTTATCCAAGGCCATACCAAAATCCACCAGAGAATGTCCGAATTAAGATGCTCGCATCGCCTTATGATGCAATTTATGTTCCACCCAAGTTCATTGGTCTTGTGTTTAAGGCTCGTGGGCTAAAGGAGGATTTTGCCATGCTTTGACTCAAAAGCTTTGAGGCCATGAGCCGAAAGATTTTCTTACTTCAAGATAAAGATCGAAGAGGATGAGTTACCTTACCGGAGGTTTTTGTCAAAATATTGGCAGTTTCTGATTCCGAATCGATCCTCATTAATCCTCCGGTATTGCGAGATAAGGTGAATTTGTTCTATCGACATGGAATAGAAAAAACGACTGGTTGAAGAAACGACCGATAAAGGCCTCGATAATGGTGTATGAGGAGGTAACAAAATTGCTATTGAGGTAAGTTTCGTCTATGTGAGACGAGCAGAGGTTGCTCTGGTTACTAAGCAGCAGGAGGGGAAATATCGAGAGCTGCAGCAAAAAGCAACAAGCCGATGTCATCCCATCTGTTCGGTTGGCTTTTTTTCCATAAAGGCACTAAGTTTCGTGGCGGCACCTTTAGGTGCTGAGAATCATCTCTGCGAGCCATCGTCCCTTTTCGTAAACTTTATCGAGAAGGTCCATATGGTGTCTTACGGCTCCTCTATCGAAAAAACCCGTCACGCTGATGTCATCGACAACCTCATAGCCCAGCGCTGTCAAAGGATATCCCATGGCCTCAAGGGTAAAGCCAGTCTCTCCTGTTTCATCTTGCTCCGAAACACTATAGACAATGGCTTTTCTTCCCTGTCCTGCCAGACGGCTGTGATATTTTCGAGGTCGATCATCGGAAAATTCAAAAAATGGGTATAACCTATCAATAAAGGCTTTTACCATTGCCGTGACATTGTAGCTATGGGTGGGAGAGCCGAGAATCAATCCCGTTGATTCGATTATTTTTGGGTAAAGAAGCTGCATCCCATCGTGCAATTTGCTGCAGAGCCTGTCTTTCCGGCATCGCTCACAGCCGATGCATGGCTGGATGACATAATCGCGAAGAAAAATCCGCTCCCCCTCAACCCCTGTTTCTTCAACACCCCTTAAAAAGCTTCCAAGCAGTACATCTGTATTGCCTCCACCACGGGGACTGCCGCTGATGCAAAGCACTTTTAGTCTTGGTTGCATGACGCCCTTCACATCTAAAACAGATTTTGTTTAAAAAATACCAAATCTTGAACCAAAATAAAACGATTGTTTTAAGGTAAATTCATATCAACTCGAATCGTCTTTGGTTTATAAATTGCATGCTCTAAAAGGGAAAAATAGAAACTCCACATAAGGAACAGAGAACGAGATAAACTTTCAGCGCAAAATGAGACTTCCTAGTTCCTAGTGCTGAGGTAAAGTGTAAGTACGTGCATATGGAAAATATGATTTGCCATTTTCAGGTCAGGAGAATAAAATGAGAAAGACCAAGAGAATCCTTATGATCATTTCAGTGTCTCTTCTGGGATTTTTTTTATTTGGAACTGCTGCCGGCATTTCGGGGGATGAATCTGCATCCTTTTCCTCCGACTCCGGTGGTATTTTCCTTAAGCTTACAGAGGATTTCTACCGTGCCCTGCGGGAGGAATCAGAGGCCGGCACAAGGACCTACCGCACCGATACGTCTGAGGAATACCTCAGGCAGATTGCGATATCAGCCAAATTTATGGTAGAAACCAATCTTCAAATCCTAAGACAACAGCAGACCATTATCAGGTTGCTTCAATCCTTTTGCGCAAAGAAGAGATGATGATGAAACACCCCGTAAGCGGGCTATGTATGGAGTGGTAAGAGGATAAACCTGGCAATCCTTATGTGAAATTAAGGCTGTGCGCCGAACGATCGCAAACTGCACATGCTTCAAAATGCGATTATTCGGCGAAGCGAAATACTTTCCGCATCCATCGAAAATTGCAGAAAATCCCTTTTGGTGCGGTATTAAAACAATCTGGGGATAAAACGATGACATATGATCTGGTTATTCATAACGGTACGATTGTAACGGTAAATTCGAAATTTGAAATCATTCAATCCGGTTTCATTTGTATCACAGCAGGTGAGATAAAGCGGATAGAGGCAGAGGACCCATCAAGGCCTCTGCCCGATGCAATTCAAACAATAGATGCCACAGGAGGGATCATTTTACCGGGGTTGGTCAACACCCATTCGCACCTGCCCATGACGCTGTTTCGAGGCCTTGCCGACGATATACCGTTGATGAAATGGCTGAATGAGCATATTTTCCCGGCGGAAAGAAAACATGTTCATCCCGGCAATGTCAAATCCGGTGCGCATCTTGGTTGTGCTGAAATGCTGTTATCCGGCACTACAACCTGCTGTGACGGATACTTTTATGAAGAAAAGGTTGCAGAAGCCGCAAGTGAAATCGGAATTCGCGCTGTGGCAGGCCAGGGAGTGATCGATTTCCCGGCACCTGGAGTTGAAAACCCGGCAGAAAATGTGGATCACGCCCTGGGATATATTGAAAGGTGGCTCGAACGGCATCCGAACATCATGCCTTCCGTATTCTGTCACACTCCTTACACCTGCTCGGATGATACGCTTAAGAAAGCCAAAGAGATGGCATTGAGCAAAGAGGTGTTATTTCAAATTCACGTCGCTGAAACCAGGCAGGAAATAGAGCAGATGCAATCCGAGCGTCGGATGACACCGGTAAAGCATCTGGAGCAATTGGGTATTTTAGATGACAATACCCTTGTAGTCCATGGTGTCTGGATAGATGAGCAGGACATCGCCATTCTTGCAGACCATGGGACCGCACTGTCTCATAACCCCAGCAGCAATGCCAAACTTGCCGCCGGCATCGCACCGGTTCCGAAACTCATAGAAGCGGGGGTGACCGTCGGGATCGGTACAGACAGCTGTGCCAGCAACAACACATTGGACCTTATACGGGAGATGAATCTTTGTGCCAAACTCCATAAGGCAACCACCCTTGATCCCACGGTGTTAGATGCCCCCCGTGTTCTCAAGATGGCTACCATAGAAGGAGCCAGGGCAATCGGTCTTGAGAAAAGGATCGGATCCCTGGAGGTTGGCAAAGCAGCGGATGTGATCATTATCGATGTGGACAAACCCCATTTGACTCCCCTTTATAATCCGATATCCCACCTGGTTTATGCTGCCAGTGGCTCGGATGTGCGGGATGTAATTGTATCGGGTAAGGTGGTTGTCAGAAACCGAATCCTACAAACGATGTGCCTTGATGATATCATGTATCGGGTGAATGAAATAGCAAAGGCCATTCGGTAAGCTCTGCTAGTGCCCCTCAAACTCCATTAAGGTGAAGATCTTATAATCTTTAACCTTTTCTCTTCCTTTCAATTCCGGAAGTTCAATCAAAAACGCGCACTCGACGACCTCTCCCCCGAGGGTTTCAACCAGCTTGGCCGCTGCAGACACTGTTCCGCCTGTGGCGATAAGGTCATCCACGATAAGGACTTTCTCACCCTTTGTAATGGCATGTTCATTGATTTCAACAACGTTGCTCCCATATTCCAGTGAATACTCGGCGCTTACCGTCTTGGGCGGGAGCTTGCCCTGCTTGCGAACCGGAACGAACCCCACACTCAGCCTGTAAGCCAATACAGCGCCGAAGATAAATCCCCGGGCATCGATTCCGACGATTTTGTCAATATCCATCGTTTTGTAACGCTCGTAGAGTTCGTTGCACACATGTTGGAAGGCTTTGGGGTTTAACAGGAGAGTTGTTATATCTCTGAACATCACCCCTTCCACAGGCCAATGTGGAACCGTTCTGATATAACCTTTAATATCCATTTAAGATCACCTCACTTTATTTTTGGTATGGCACTGATCAGAAGCTTTTTCACATTTTCGGCGTTCTGATTGAAGACCGCCAGGATTTCCTCCCAGGTTACGGGAACCTCATCTTCCTTCCAGCTGTCATAATCGGTCGACATGGCAACCACCGCATAAGGGATATTGATTTCGTTGGCAAGAATCGCTTCCGGCGCAATAGACATGTTGATAACATCGGCTCCCCAGGCTCTGAACATTTTCGATTCTGCTCTTGTGGAAAACCGGGGTCCTTCGATTGTGACGACGGTTCCACCATTATGAGCCCTCAAACCTAGTTGAACAGCGGTTTCATAAAGCACCTTTCTTAAGTTCGCATCAAAGGGATCCGGCATGGAGGTGTGGGCGGCACCGGTTTCAAAAGACTCGTGGAATGTTATGATCCGGTGACGGGTAAAGTCGATAAATTGATCGATAATAACAAAGTCTCCCCTGCCTATTTGCTCCCTTAGACTACCACAGGCAGATGTGGCAAGGATGTGCGTCACTCCCTGATCTTTCAACGCATAGATGTTTGCCCTGTAGTTTACCTGAGTGGGGCTGAGCTGGTGTTTTTTTCCATGACGCGCCAGATGAACAACATCTACACCTTCTATTTTCCCGAAAGTAAGTTCAGAAGAGGGGTTGCCATAGGTAGTTTCCACCTGCACTGCTTTTTCTTTTTTAAACATCTTCGGATCATCCAGCCCGGAACCGCCAATAATTCCGATCTTCGGCATTTCCATTTCCTTTCATAACGTTTTCCCAAGTATTCTACGCTTTTCCCGAGAGTTTGCTCGGAAAAAGTGGCCCCTTTGGGGCAGTTGAAATAAAAAACCCAGTTGTAAGTGATCTAAAGTGATCTAAAGTGCCTAAAGTTAAGGTATCGCTTCGCTCTTTCATTTTAAAAATAGATCAAATTCCTTAACTTTACCCCACTTAAGCTCACTTCAAACTTTAGTTCACTATTAACCCCTACTAACAACGTGTAATTCAATAACGACAACAAATTGTCGATCTGAGGTTGATAAGCGCCTAAGAAATATTGGATACCATGAGCTCGGTCATTTTTTCAATAGCCAAAAACATAGCGCTGCAATTCTCTGTGAACCCTCCAGTTGAAAAACGACTCAAAATGCCGCCTTATAGGCTCTTATGACTCGGATTTCACCGAGAATTGCTGTACAGGTTTCCGAAATTTGCGAATTCAAATCGTTGATGCTAATATTTGTTTTAATTTAAAGTTCTGATTATTTTAATGATTGAAAGGATCGGATGATGCTTGTTGATGGAAAACAGATGCGTCCCATCTGGAGGGAGAAAGAATCGACATCGGTTAGGGTGATTGACCAGCGGATACTGCCTCATGAGCTTGTGGTTGTTGATCTCAATACCGTTGAGGATATTATAAGGGCCATAAAAGAAATGTATGTCAGAGGAGCGCCGCTTATAGGTGTAGCAGGGGCGTACGGGGTTTATCTTGCCGCGTTGAACGTTAAGGGTGAAGCGGGAGGTTTAGGCGATATCAAAGAGGCGTGTGACAGAATCAAACAGGCACGACCAACCGCCGTGAATCTTGGCTGGGCAGTGGATCGGGTGCTTGAAAAAATCAACCGTATCGGCAATCCGTCCGAAAGAGTCCATGCAGCCCTTAAAGAGGCGGAGAATATAGCTGAGATGGAAGCGGAAAACTGCCGCAAAATTGGGGAAAACGGATTGGTGCTCATCGAGGAGATAAGCCGAAATAATGGCGGTAACCCCGTCAATATCCTCACCCACTGCAATGCCGGATGGCTTGCCTGTATCGAGTACGGCACGGCAACGGCACCCATTTATGCGGCTTTTAACAAGGGCGTCGACGTCCATGTCTGGGTTGACGAGACACGGCCGCTGAATCAGGGCTCCAGGTTAACCGCCTGGGAACTTGCCAAGCATGGAGTTAAACATACGGTGATTACCGACAATGCAGGGGGGCATCTCATGCAACACGGTATGGTGGATATGGTAATCGTTGGTACGGATCGAACCACCTGTACCGGGGACGTTGCCAACAAGATTGGCACCTATCTGAAGGCACTTGCCGCTAAAGACAATGGGGTCCCGTTTTATGTGGCATTACCATCCAGTACCTTTGATTGGAATTTAAGGGACGGCATTGCCGAAATTCCAATAGAGGAGCGGGACCCTGATGAAGTCAGATTCGTGCATGGCCTGAGTGAGGGAAGCCTTCGACGGGTGCTGGTGCCGCCGGAGCAGAGTGCGGCGGCTAATTATGCGTTTGATGTTACCCCTGCAAGATTGGTTACAGGCTTTATCACGGAAAGAGGGATTTGCAGGGCCAGCGAAGCGGATATTCGAAAATTGTTTCCTGAAAAGTTCAATACGGAGGCGGTAGATGTTAACTGAAATCGAAAAGAGGATTATCGCGGAAATCCAGGGGGATATCCCTGTTACCGAACGCCCGTATCTTAAGATTGCCGAGCGATTGAAGATTTCAGAAGAGCAACTTATCGAGCGATTGAAAGAATTATGCCATAAAGGGATCATCCGCAGGTTCGGGGCCACGCTTCGCCATCAGAAATCCGGATTTGAGGCAAACGCCATGGCTGCATGGGTTGTAGATGAGGATCGGATAATGGAAGTTGGCCGGAAGATGGCGTCGTTTGAAGAAGTATCTCATTGCTACCGGCGTAATCCTACGGATGGATGGCCATTTAATCTATATACCATGGTTCACGCGAAAAACGAGGATGCTTGCCGAAGAATCGTAAGAAAGATGGCAGAACAGACCGCCACCAAGAAGTATACACTTCTATTCAGCAGACGCGAGCTTAAAAAGACTTCAATGGAATATTTTACATCCGAACAGAATTCCTGAACCCTGAGCATAAATCAGAAGTTAAATTTTTTTCGACTCTATAACTTAAATCCGTAATTGTAAAAGCAAACTGCACACCGGCTTGAACCCGGTAGCTTTAGGAGTTAAAATGGAAGAAATCAAACTGAAGTCTTCGCCCTTCAGATAGGACTTGTTTTTCAAAAACGGGATTCATTTTACACACGCAGCTAATCTACTGTTTTCATGAAGCGTGACGCACCTAACATTCTGTTGATAAATCCCTGGATACACGATTTCGCCGCATACGATTTCTGGGCGAAACCACTGGGTTTATTAACCCTGGCGGCTATTCTCAGAGAGCATGGCTTCAATGTTTTCTATATCGATTGTCTGAATCGCTTCCATGTCAAAGCTCCAGCCCAGGATCCCTCTGTCCGTTACGGCAGGGGGCCGTACTTAAAAACCCACATTCCCAAGCCGGAGCCCCTTAAAGATATTCAACGGAATTTCTCAAGATATGGCATCAAGCCTGCCTGGTTCAGAGAAGATCTTTGCGCTTTTCCGCGACCGGATCTGGTGCTGGTAACTTCCCTGATGACCTACTGGTATCCGGGAGTAATGGAAACCATTCGAATCGTAAAGGAAACATATCCTGGTGTTATTGTGGTGTTGGGGGGCATTTACGCCAGTCTTTGCAAGGATCATGCGAAAAGCCACAGCGGTGCGGATCAGGTAGTTGCCGGGCAAGGGGAGGCGATCATTCTAAAAATAGTGGAAACTCATACGGGTATGTCTGCAAGTGCAGTGTTTGATCCGAATCGTTTCGATACATTCCCATATCCTGCATTCGATTTACAAAACAAGGTTAATTACATACCCATTCTCACCTCAAAGGGATGTCCCTTTTCCTGTGCTTACTGTGCAGCTCATCTTCTAAGCCCAAGGCCGATGCGACGAAGTCCGGGTTCTGTTCTGGAAGAGATTCGATATTGGCACCGCAAATACAATGTCCTTGATTTTGTCTTCTATGATGATGCCCTGCTGGTGGAGGCAGAAAAATACGCCATCCCCTTGTTTGAAAACATTTTGAAATGCGGTCTGTCCGTACGTTTCCATCTACCCAATGCAGTGCACATTCGGGGGATTACGCGGAAGATAGCCAGGTTGATGTTTCAGGTGGGTGTAAGAACGCTTCGCCTTGGGCTTGAAACAGCGGATTCTATTGAAAGAGAAACGATCGATCGAAAGCTTACAGCAGAAGAATTTAAGCGATCCGTATCCTATCTGATAGAAGCAGGATTCAAGAAAGAACAGGTGGGAGCCTATTTGCTGGTAGGGCTTCCGGGTCAGAAAAAAAAGACACTGCGAGATTCCATCAAAACAGTCCTTAATGCAGGAATCACCCCGGTGCCTGCTTATTATTCTCCCATACCCCATACGGAGCTGTGGGAAAAGGCGGTGGCTTCCTCACGCTTCGACCTTAAGTCCGATCCTATTTTCACCAATAACGCCATCCTGCCCTGCCAGAAAGAAAATTTTTCTTGGGAAGCCATATCTTACGTGAAACGGCTTGCAAGGGGATTGTGAATGGCACCAGTGGAAGTTTATCACTTTACCCCGTTAGAGAAAGCCACCGGCTCCTGTCCGTTGTATAGATAATTCCTTATAGATGGTGGTTTAATGCCACCATCTGTAGTCGTTAGAGAACATCGTTCTCTAACGGGGTTTACTTTTATCCGAAAACTTGCTAATGGAACTTCTATAGCGCATCACCATATGGGGCTCGGCCAGCGGCAGGGGTAACATTCGAAAAAGTCTTTATTGACAGGGTGATTTACCTGAGAGGATTAAAAGTATACCCCGATGACAGCGAGCAGAGTGGAAAGAAAGTTTATTTTACTTCATGAAAAAGATAACACCGTTACCGCACTTGTTGATCTTCACAGGGGTGAGGTGATAGCCGTCGATTCGGGCTCTGAAAAAAAACCAATTACCCTCCGTCAAGACATTGCCTATGCCCACAAGTTTGCACGTGAGTACATACCAAAAGGAGCAGACGTGATAAAGTACGGAGAGGTGATCGGGATTGCAACCTCCGATATTCATCCTGGTGATCATGTGCATGTTCATAATGTGGACAGCAAGCGTGTAAGGAGTGGGCCTTCATGAACTTCTCCGATGCTACCTTCATGGGGTATGTGCGGTCTGAGGATCGGGTAGGGGTGAGGAATTACCTGGGAGTTTTCTCAACCGTTACCTGTGCAAACCAGGCCGCAGAGCAGATAGCTCAGCACGTGAAAGGCACAGCGGTCTTCACACACCAGCAGGGATGCGGGTTGTTGAAATCGGATCTGAAGATGGTTGAGAGAACGCTTATTAATTTAGGAAGAAACCCCAACCTGGGCGCTGTGTTGCTTGTCAGCCTTGGATGCGAGGGCGTGAATCCAGAACATATTGCTGAGCAGATCGCCGCCTCCGGAAAGCGGGTGGAGCCGGTAAGAATCCAGCATGCCGGGGGGTATTTTGGTGCACTTAATGATGCGGGCATCAAGGCTCAGAAACTCATCGGCGCCATCTCCGGATTTAAAAGAGAAGAGGTGGGTATTCGGCATCTGCGGCTGGGAATCAAATGCGGTGCATCGGACCCAACCTCTGGTCTTTCTTCAAATCCTGCGGTTGGAAAAGCGATAGACCGCCTGATCGATGCGGGAGGATCGGCGGTGTTCGGGGAAACAACGGAACTTGTGGGAGCGGAGCATTTTCTGGCTCATCGATGCGAAACGGAACAGGTTGCTGAGAAACTGGTGGGAATGGTGAAAGATCTCGAAGATCGTGTCCGACAGTGTGGCTCCGACATGAGAGGTGGAAACCCAAGTGCCGGCAATATTGCGGCCGGGTTGACAACCATTGAAGAAAAGTCTCTGGGCGCTGTTGTCAAATCCGGGTCAACGCCCATTCGCGATGTTTTCCGTTACGGGGAATGTCCGCCAGATGAAAAAGGGTTGTATTTCGTCGATTCCCCGGGTCGCGAACCTGAAATTCTCACGGCACTGGCTGCTGCAGGATGTCAGATCATACTTTTTTCCACAGGTATTGGTGCGCCACAGGGATTTCCGTTTATACCGGTGGTCAAAATCAGCGGAAACAGGCATACGGTTGAAAAGTTAGTTGATTTCATCGATCTGGATGTATCCCAGGTCCTGCTTGGGGGAGAAACCCTGGAAGAGGCAGGTGAACGAATATTGGCATATTCCTTGCGAATTGCATCGGGAATGAGAACAAAGGCAGAGGCCATTGGATACAGTGGCTCTACGGCCATATATCAGACCGGTCCGATCATTTAGTATTGGTGTCAGAATCTGCCAATTGAACAAGGAAGGGTTATGCAGAAAAAATTTTTCATTTCTATCCTGTTAGCAGGCCTGATGGCGATGCAGGGATGCACCACGATTATTGTTGGAGGCTACCTGTATAAGAAAGGGGAACTGAAGCGTGTATATCCTGCTTCCCTTGAAGAAACCCTCAACGCCTGTGCCGAAGTATTCAAGTCCCTTAAAATCAAGGTAAAAGAAAGATTTTTGGTGGGTATAAAAACCAAGATAAATGCTGAATGGCCGGATGGAACACCATTGAAGGTGAAGCTTGTGCTTAAGGATTCAAGAATAACAGAAGTATCCATCCGTTCAGGTTATGTTGGTGTTTTGGACAGAGACGAATCAGAACTGATTCATCAGCGCATTACCAGGCGCCTGCTGAACATATGATATGCACACACTCATTCTCACCGTTTTTAAAAAACCGCGGGGCCTGCTTTCATGATTTAATCCCGAATATTTAAAATACAGCGGCAAGCTCATTGAAAAGCTTAAAAAGATAACCGCTTTAACACATCATTATCTTTTGGGTTTTTTCTGAGATTCTCTCCGCTCGCCTTCGGCTGACCGGCTTGACAAGATTCCCGCCAAATAGTTAAAATTAATTTTAAAAACCGCTTGAAACAACACATGGTTACAATAATTTGCTTGACAGGGCGGCTTTTCCTCTTTTATAGTTACATTGTAATTAAAATGTAGTTAGTGTTCTGCTGCAGACCGTATCTTGTGGATTTGAAGATGGGCCCCGATGGACTCTTCGGTCGTTTGCGGCTCAGCGATAGGCAGAACGTGGAGGCTTCCTATGAAGTTAAAACAGATTACAATCGCCATTGAGAATTCTCCCGGCCGGCTCTACGAGGTAACCAATGCGTTGGGTGAAGCCGGGATCAATCTGCGAGCGGCAAGCCTGGTGGATACAGGTGCTTTTGGTCAGTTGCGTCTGCTGGTATCAGATCTTGCTAAAACCAGACGAATCCTGATGAAAATGCAGATGCCGGCCAAGGTCGATGAAGTGGTTGCGGTTGAAATCGAGGATAAACCCGGAAGTCTTGCCAGGATGCTGAAACCACTTATAGACGCAAATATTCAGGTCACCTACACATACGCTTTCGTGGGCTTCCAGCCGGGAAGCGCGATCATGATATTCCGTTTCAGTGACAATGACAAGGCCATTAAAGTCTTACAGGAAAACGGCATGAAGCTGCTTGACTCAAAAGACTTTGGTATCCTCGAAACAAACAACAATTAGTTGGCGGGCTGGAGTTTTTCTTAAAAAACTTTTTAAGATCGCGGAAGCTGAGCAACCGCACCTCATGCAACCCGATGGCCTGCTCGATGATGGCTGCACTTTTTCGTGAGTACTACACACTTCAAAATGCGGTTATTGCATCGAATTATTCAGATACTTTTCATGTTCACTCTGTTGTTGCAAAACCACTCAAAAGGCGTAATTATCGGGTACTGATAGCTCATGTGTACAGATATGATTTATACAACTTCGTAGTTTTTCAACAATTTCTGTCTGATTGGTTGTTTTCGAAGGATTGTTTTGTCAGCCCTTCAATGGGCCGGGAAAAGATGAGGTATTAACATGGAGGAAACATCGGATTTTCGACCTCAATCCTTCGCAGTGGTTGGTGCCGGGCCTGTTGGATGCATCGTCGCTGCATTTCTGTCCAGGGGAGGCTTTGATGTTACCCTTTGTGATGTGATGGCCGATTTGGTTGGGCCTGCATCAGATCCTGGGATTACCATCGAGGGCGCGGAAAACTTCCAACAGCCTGTGTCCAGGACATGTAATAGCATTGATGAGCTGGCTGATCATCCTTTGGACGTAATTTTCCTTGCGGTCAAGGCCCATGCGCTTCCGCTTCTGGCTTCGGCCATCGAGGGGTTTTACCGGGATGGCATGTATGTTGTAAGCTGGCAGAATGGGATTGATACCGAACTGGAAATTGCAAAGGTCCTGGGGAAAAAGGCTGTGTTGCGGGCCGTGGTTAATTATGGTTGCGGGCTGAAGCAGCCATGTCATGTTCATATGCCGTTTCACCATCCGCCTCACTTTATTCAGGAACTTGATTCGGAATCGAGATCCGCTGCCATCGGCATCTCGAAATCACTCAGTGCAAGCGGCCTTGAAACCCGGCATACCGATGATATCGTATCGATGGTATGGCGAAAAGCCGTATTAAACGCATGCATGAATCCGGTTTGCGCGGTTACCGGGATGACCATGGCCCAGGCAATCAATGATCCCATTGTTTTTCAACTGATTGATTCTCTGGTCAAGGAATGCGTAAAAATCGCCCGTGCCAATGAAATTTCTCTGGGAGGAAGTTTTTACCCAATGGGCATGGAATACATGAAAAAGGCGGGACATCACAAACCTTCCATGCTGGTGGACATCGAAAACGGGCGTAGAACCGAAATCGACTACATCAACGGTAAGTTTGTAGAATACGGGGTTCAGGCGGGAATTGAAACACCATACAACAGAGCACTCTGGGTTCTGGTAAAGGCGCTGGAGCAAAGGTAATTAAAGTGAGCAGCCAGCCGGTGTCATCAAGAAACAAGCTTAATGCCACTTCGGTACTGAAGGCGTTTATGGCGGAATACTTCCATGAAATGGATGATGCCTCGAAGACCGGGGCCAAAAAGATTGCCTGGTGTACCAGTGTCGGGCCTGCTGAGCTTCTAAGAGGCATGGGATTTCTCGTATATTTCCCTGAAAACCACGGTGCCATGCTGGGGGCCTCTCGCATGGCCACCGAGATGATTCCCTACGCCAATGCCGAGGGATACTCTCCGGATATTTGCTCCTACCTCACCAGTGATATCGGCGCATTCCTTCAAAATAAGACCCCGCTGCAAAAAGGCTATGGAATTGGCTGCGTTCCCAAGCCAGATGTGCTGGTATACAACACCAATCAGTGCAGAGACGTGAAAGACTGGTTTTTATGGTATTCAAGGCGGCTTAAAGTGCCGGCTATCGGTGTGCATACCCACAGGGGTATTGGGGACATCAAACATTACCAGATAAAGGATATCGCCCGGCAGATCGAAGAGCTGGTTCCGCCCCTGGAGGCCATCTCCGGAGAGGCATTCGATTTGGATCGCTTCAAGGCAGCAGTAGGATTATCCAAGCGAACATCTCAACTGTGGCGCGAGTGCCTGGAGACTGCGGCTGCCATTCCCAGCCCGTGGACGTTTTTTGATGCTACGGTTCACATGGCGCCTGCCGTGGTGGCCCGGGGTACGGCAGCATGCAACGATTACTACGAGTGTCTTGTAGCAGAGTTAAAGAGGCGCATTGAAAACAATGCGGCGGCGATCGAAGGCGAGAAGCACCGGATATACTGGGAAGGCATGCCGATTTGGGGTAAGTTAAGGTCGCTTTCAGAGCTGTTTGCGCAGCTTAAGACCTGTGTGGTTGCATCTACTTACTGTAACAGCTGGATATTCGAACAGCTCGATGCCGATAACCCTTTTGAGAGCATGGCTTCAGCGTATACCGAATTGTTTATCGTAAGGGACGAGGCCTATAAAGAGCGGTACATTGAGGCCAGCCGGGACTTATATCGATTCGACGGCATACTGTTTCATGATGCAAAAACATGTCCGTATAACACCAACAGCCGGTATGGTATGCCGGAGCGGCTGAGAAGAAAGCTTGATATTCCGATACTGACCATTCACGGCGATTTAAATGATTTGAGGTGTTATTCCGAAGAGCAGACTAAAACCAATATTGAAGCTTTTATCGAGCAGATGGAAGAATGAAGCCGTCCCCCTTATACGTTGGAGTCGATGTGGGGGCATCGAGAACCAAGGTTGCGGTTCTTAACGTCCAGCGGATGGTTATCGGCCATGCGGTAAAGAAGTCAGGAACCGATTTTGCCTCAACAGCCGATGCGTGCCTGGCGTCTGCCCTGAAAATGGCCGGGGCGAACCGTTCAAACATCGTCAAGAGTATCTCTACGGGATATGGCAGGAAAAATGTCAGCTTTGCAGACGATACCCGAACTGAAATAAGCTGCCATGCCAAGGGCTGTTACCTTTATTTCCCTCAGGCCATCACCATCATCGATATCGGTGGACAGGACAACAAGATCATCAAATTGGACAAAGACGGCCGACGCATCGACTTCAAAATGAACCGCAAATGTGCTGCAGGTACAGGTGCCTTTTTGGAAGAGATGTCCGTGCGGCTTGACATCGCCCTTGAAGAGATGGATGCACTTGCACGTAAATCACAGAGTATGGTGGAGCTGGGGTCTTATTGCACGGTATTTACCGCCACAGAAGTTTTAGAAAAAATACGACAGGGCGAGAGGGTGCCCGATATAGTCAAGGGGCTCTTCTCTTCCGTGATCAAGCGTGTGATGGAAATGGATTCATTCACCGAATCGGTTGTCATGAGCGGAGGGGTAGTGGCTTATAATCCGTATCTGGTTACAATGATCGAAGAGAGACTCGGCCGCAGGGTCTTTGTTCCGGACCTGCCCCAATTATCGGGGGCGATCGGAGCTGCCCTGTATGCAATGGATCAAATGGGAGGATGGCGATGAGGCCACGGCTTCGGTCCAGGTTAGGAGGTCCTTTCAAATGACATCTAGCAAATGGATGCATGTGGGAACAGTTTTAAAGATGAACGCACTGCACTATCCTGAAAGGCTTGGATGGCAGGATAAGTTTAAAGCGTATACCTTTGGACAATGGAATAAGAGGGCATGCCGGCTTGGAAACGCCCTGCATGATCTTGGCGTCGGCTACCAGCAACCCTTTGCCATTATCGCCTATAACCGGGGTGAGTGGATGGACGTCTATGCCGGCTGTGCAAAGGCCGGACAGATTGTTGTTCCCGTCATGTTTAGACTGACGGGATCTGAGATAGAATACATCGTGAATCATTCCGAATGCAGGGCATTCATTGTGGAGGCCCCTTTCGTTGAACTTATCGATTCCATCAAAGATCGGCTGTGTGTTCCTTCCGATGCTTATGTTTATCTGGGTGACGGCCCTGTACCCGATGGTTATATCGGATATGAACAATGGTTGAATCAGAGCTCACCGTTAGAGCCGGATGTGATGGTGGATGGAGATGATACGTGGACCATTATGTATACATCAGGCACTACAGGCCGGCCGAAGGGGGTTGTCCGCAGCCACGAAAGCAATCATGCCAAATATGTTCTCACCGCTCTTAACCAGGGTGTGAGGCCCACCGACAAGGTCATGCTGGTGATGCCCATGTGCCATGTGAATTCCATTTTCTATTCTTTTCCCTATACACTGGTGGGTGCGCCGGTATTCGTTTACAACATGGTGAGCTTTGAGCCGGAAGATCTTTTGCGCACCATTGAAAAATATAAAATAACTTTCACTTCTCTGGTTCCCACTCACTATATCATGATTTTAGCGCTTCCAGAGGAGGTGAAAAACAAATACGACGTGTCATCCATCCGCCAGCTTTTGATCTCGTCCGCTCCGGCCAGGAAGGATTTGAAACTCGCCATCATGGAGTATTTTAAAAACGCTGAGCTATGGGAAGCTTATGGAACCAGCGAAGGAGGATTGATCACCCTTTTAAGACCCGAAGACCAGTTCAAGAAACTGGGGTCCATCGGGCGGGAGATCTTCGGAACCGATCGGATCAAAATCCTGAATGAAAACCGCCAGGAGGTACCGGACGGAGAAGTAGGGGAGATATTTTATCGAACTCCCATGATCTTCAAGGAATATCTAAAGGATCCGGAAAGGACCAAAGCCGCTTTCGAAGGGGAGTGGTCAACCGCCGGCGATATGGGACGAAGGGATGAGGATGGCTATTACGTACTGGTTGACCGTAAGGCCAACATGATTATAACCGGAGGAGAAAATGTCTATCCCTCGGAAGTGGAAAGCGTTGTGGGGGCCCATCCGGCTGTTAAGGATATTGCGGTTATCGGTGTTGAGGATGAAAAATGGGGGGAGGCGGTAAAGGCAATCGTGGTGTTGCATGAGCAGTATGAGGCAAACGAAAAATTGAAGGAGGATATCCTGGCCTTTACCAAAGGAAAGCTTGCCGGTTACAAGCGACCCAAGTTCATTGACTTCATAAAGGACCATGAGATGCCTCGAACCGCCACAGGAAAGATACTTCACCGCAAGCTGCGGGAACGGTACGGCAGGTGGTCGGATCACTAGCCATTTTATTAGACCAAAGACTTAACAAATGTGTCAAGTTTCAATATATTGTGGTACACAAAACAAACAGATACTGGATGCTCGATTTTTATATATCCAGTATCAAGTACCCAGTATCCGGCACCAGCCGCGTTTTGCCCAAGCCGTGAGTTAATGCAAGCAGTCACCTGTCGGTTTGAGGCGAAACTTCGATAGCATAAGGAGAATATCATGTTAACCAAAGCATTCATTCCGTACAGGGGATACTACAGCACGCCGTTTGCCAGATGGCAGGGCACCATGGCCAACGAGCACTCCATCATTCTGGCAGCCGGTACTTCCAGGCGATGGTTTTCGGAAAAAAACTGGGATCCGGCAATGATAGATTATCTTTTCCTGGGCATCACCATCGGTCAACCTCAGTGGTTTTACGGAAGTCCCTGGGCTGCTGCCCTGCTGGGCGCGGAATCAACCCCCGGAACCATCGTCAGCCAGGCCTGCACCACATCGGCGACCTGTATCTTCCAGGCAGGTGTGGGAATAGAAACAGGGTTTTTTAAGAACGCTTATTGCCTTATGACAGACCGGTGCTCCAACGGCCCGCACACTGTGTGGCCTAATCCTCTGGGTCCCGGGGGAGAGGTGATTTCAGAGAATTGGTTGATGGATAACTTCAACAGGGACCCGTGGGCAAAAGGGGCGATGATTCAGACAGCGGAGAATGTGGCAAGAGAAGAGGGTTTTACCCGCAAGCAGTGTGATGCGCTTACACTGAGGAGGTATGAACAATACCGGGACGCTCTTGATAATGACAGGGCGTTTCAGAAGCGTTACATGTTTCCTGCCGAGGTGAAGGTGTCCAAGAAGAAAACCTTGCTGATGGAAGCCGATGAAGGCATCGTCGAGTGCTCGGCCGAAGGACTGGCAGGGTTGTCTCCGGTGCTGCCCGATGGGGTTCATACCTTCGGCTCCCAGACCCATCCCGCGGATGGCAATTGTGCGGTGATGGTGACCAGCCGTGAAAAGGCGAAAGAATTAAGTGCAGACGGGCAGGTGGAGATTCAGATCGTCTCTTATGGATATGCGAGAACAAAGAAGGGGTTTATGGCAAAGGCCGTTGTGCCGGCAGTTGAAATGGCTATGGACAGGGCAGGGATCGGCATAAAGGATGTGGCTGTCATCAAAACCCATAATCCCTTTGCGGTAAACGATCTCTACCTGGCGCAGCAGCTTGGAATCGATGAGAACAGGATCAATAACTACGGATCTTCGCTGATTTTCGGGCATCCCCAGGCCCCAACCGCGGGGCGTTGTATTATCGAGGGGATTGAAGAGACGGTCATGGCCGGTGGAGGATACCTGCTCTGGGGGGGGTGTGCTGCAGGCGATACCGCAGCGGCGCTGGTGCTGAAGATTGGATAGTTCAAGCCTCAAACTTTTGCAGGAGAATCTAACGCAACGACACCTCAAGGGCTGAAGTCTTCAGGGCTATGTCCGATTCCGGTTCGCTTTCTTGTCCTGGGAGCGCCGGAACCCCCGGTGCGCCAGTCTCGAGGAGGGCAGATATCCGTTAGAAAATGAAGGTTGTTTTGCTTCTTAAGCCTATGGTAAATTAGCGCCCAGGCACAGGGTATATCCGCATCCACCTCACAGTGCCCGTTTCGTGATCCCCCGCAGGGACCGTTGAACAACCGCTTGGCGCACCGGCTCACCGGACAGATACCGCCGGTTCGAGTCAGTATGCAATCACCACATCCTTTACACTTTTCAACCCAGATTCCCGGCGCGTCGACAGCACCCAGAAAGGTGGTATTAAGTGCCGGAATAACGGGCATGGCATCGAAGGCATCTGCAACCGTCTGAACCCCTGCGCCGCATGCAAGCGAAAGGATGGCTTCTGTTCCGGGTGGAATTTCAAGATAGGTTTCAATAAGATCCTTTTCGCATTGGCGCTGGATGGTTTTAACATCAAACCTGGGGGGGGATTGGTTGAAATAACGGATATGGGAAAGTCTTTTTGCCAGCCGCTTCGCTTCACGATCTCCTCCAGACAGGCACACCGTCACACAGCTTCCACAACCAAGGATCAATATGTGTTCAAATCCTGATATGTTTTCAATGATCTCTTCGATGGGTTTCAGATTGCCGACAATCATTGGTTTTTTCTTTTTGGATATTGTTTGCCGCCGGCCGCAAACGAAAGCCACAGACCGGCGCAATGAGATCTTCGATGTTTGCTGCAGAGGTTTTCTTCCGCCTCCGGCAGCCTGCTGTTCAAAGTTTTACCGAAATTGACCGTATAGAGGATATCATCGCAAATTTTGCAGCGAACGATATCCATGGTAACCACATCATCCCATTTCCCTGAAAGAAGATGTTGAAATTCTATGGCTTTCTGGGGGCAGATCCGCCAGCACTGCCCGCATCGGGCACAGAGGGTCATGTTGTGGCGCAGGGTTCTTTTTTCTTCGGTATCTTCGAAACACAAAGCGGATGCCGGGCAGTTTTCAACGCACGCCAGACATCCATTGCAATTTTCATTTACGCGAAAATAGGACATGTCAATTTTTCGATGAACTTTCTTATGAACGATTTTCCAATGGGCTTATCCTCCTGCTGCAAGCAACAGAAACTTTACGGTATCCCCCCTCTTGAGCCTTCTGTCTGCCAGGGTCTCCCGGGGCAAAAACCCACTCTCGTTTACCATGATCTGAATGGAGTTATCTAAATTGCCATCTGAATCAAGCAGAGCCTTTCGTGCTGAAGGGCCGTGGCGCTTAACCAGAAACCCGATAAGATCCTCCACCGTCCCGCCCGGTATTTCAAATTCTTTCTTTTTACCGATCACACTTGAAAGCGTCGGCAACCCTAACAGTTCGATTGTGATTTTCACCTCCGGCCTCCTGCTGTGGATCTATCCGAGATGTTTTCGCATGAGTGCGGAGAAATTTTCCGCTGCCTCCCTCATCCGAGGATACTGGAATTTGGCGGTTTCCACATAGTCTATTGCTTTCATATCACAAAACCGAACGCACTGCGGATCACCGTCGCAAAGATCACATTTGAACACCTCACCGCGGTCTGCATCAAAACCCATGGCTCCAAACGGACAGGCTGAAACACACATCTTACAGCCGATACAAAGCTCATAATCAATAACCACCCGGTCCAGATCTGTATCACGCTGTATCGCCTCTTTCGGGCATACGGCCATGCATGGGGCATCCTGGCATTGCTGGCAGCGCATCGGCAGATAGAATCCCTGGTTTTCCCACTTGACTATGTGTATTCTGGCACGGGCCGGGTTGCTTACCCCGGTGTGTTTCACCGAGCAGATTATCTCACAGAGCCGACAGCCGGTGCATCTTTCCGGATCGACAATGAACATCTTGATCGACATGAGTGACAGATCCTTTCTTAAATACATAGTGAAGCTTCCTCTCAAACCGAAAACTGACTGTTGTAATAAATCACGGCTTGAGAAAAGCAGGGCTGATGTCAAGGCGCCTTAATAGCTTTTTTGTAGGGATACCGTTCCTGTCCCATTCATGCAGCCGGTAGTATTCATCTATCATTGCCTTGAATTTTTTCCGGTCGATGAACTTTCCTTTCGCTACCGGCAATCCCAGTTTGGTGGGTTCGTCAAAATAGCGTTCCGGCAGCCAATCGTCCTTTCGGGTCATCCCTTCCCTTAAGTTATACAACCGTTCGATGGTGTAACATCGATTTGCGATATTCCACAGATCCATGGGCTCAAATTCAAGGCCGGTATTTAGGTAAATCATTTTGACAAACTCTCCGAATGTGGGGTGATTGGGACTTAAAAATACGGTATGGTACTTACATACCCCCAGGCAGTCCACCGCCATGTAGTTAAGCTCCTGCCACAGCACCATCCGTGCTTTGCCTTCATATTCAGAATAGCTGTTGGTCAAAGGTCCGTCGTAGCCGTCGGGATTCCGGTACACTTTATCCAATACCTTCATGGGCAAATTGTAAAGATCGATGGCAGGCCGGCCCCTAAGATGATCCGCTCCGCGGGAAGCAACGGCGATGTTTAAAGCAAGCGACGGGGTGGGGCGTTCATCGGAATGCAGGTTGCTCATTCCTTTTACATGAATCAAATATTTAAGGCTTTCAGGGCCGATTTTTTCCGCCGCCCTCAAGGGCCCTTCGGCCAGAATATCGCCCAGGCCCTTACGAAAAGCCATCTGCCTGACCATCTCCAGCACGGCCTCATCGTTGCCCCATTGCAGTTTGATTCCCCTCGTATCTTTATCAGTTAAGATTCCCTTCTCATACAACTCCATGGCCCAGCCGATCATGCTGCCCACTTCAAGGGTATCCATGCCGTAATCGTTTACCAGATGGTTACCCACAAGGATCGTGTCCATACTCCGGCATCCGACTTCGGTTCCAAAGGCACCCTGGCTGGTATATTCCGGCCCCTGGGCATAAGTGCCTGCATAAGGGCCTTCCTTGATCAAATACCGGTGCCGGCAGTGCACCTGACAGCCGAAACAGCCGTCCATACCGATGGAATAGTTGTCCAGATTCTCACATTCAATGTCTTCACTGTCCGGAAGCTGGTTGTATTGAAAGTTACGGGTTCGAACCAGACCGGTGGTGTTTGTAACCCCGAAAATGAAATTGGTCCCCCACCGCTGCATGATTTGAGAAACCTTGGTGGATATGACCTGGTCGATGATTTTGGCATTATACTCAAGGGCTTCTTTCGGATGTTTGATCTCAAGATCCAGTGTGCCGCGGCAGGCTATGGCCTTAAGATTCTTCGATCCCAAAACCGCCCCCATACCCGTGCGGCCGGCGGCGTTTTTTCTACCTGTCATCACATTTGAGAATCGAACCAGGTTTTCCCCGGCCGGTCCAATACAAAGAATCTGGGTTTCTTCATCTCCAAGTTGCTTTCTGATAATATCCTGGGTGTCGTAGACACCTGCACCCCATATCTCACCTGCGTTGCGAATTTCTATCTCTCCGTCATGGATATACAGATAAACAGGATTAGGGGCTTTGCCTTTGATCACAAGATGATCAAACCCGGCCCATCGCATTTCGGGAGCAAAAAATCCGCCCATGTTTGCTGAGCCCAGAAGGTTTGTCAGGGGCGATTTGGCCATTACATGCGTTCGTGCAGATGCTGAAGCCAGCGTTCCCACCAGCAATCCGGCACTGATCAATGCCACGTTGTCCGGGCCCAGAGGATCACAACCTTTTGAGGTTTGCTTGTAAAGCAGGTAAGCATCAAGCCCTCGGCCCCCAAGATATTTGCGGCGCAACTCAACCGGTATCGGTTCGACTTGAATCCTACCCGTTGTCAGATCGATGAAGGCGATTTTCCGATTAAGTGCCATTGTCACTCCTTTCCCGTTTTATGGGGCATCATCGGAATCTCTTGGATATGTTTCCCAAACCGGTCCTCTTACTTTTGCGGTTTTGGGATACGGCCAGGAGATGCGCCACTGGATTCCGCATTTGGGGCAGGTCGCTGATTCTGCGCCTAATTTTGGGCGAAATCTAGTAAAGCAGGCCAGGCAGCGAACCTCACCATCGCGGGGTCCTTCCATGATTTTTTTCGTCTTCATTTTGCCCCCTTGCCCGGGTTCATTTTGATGAACAAAAATCTTTAATTATTTTACCATCGCTTGTATTTTTGTCAATCTTTTTATCATAACAGACTATGATTTATGGTATTCCAATGCAATTGTCGACTTGACAGAATAAGAAGAACTGACGTAAAAATTATGATATGTTCATTATAGTGAACAAATGTAGGGATTGAAAACCTTTTTCAAGAAAGGAAGAAAACAAAAATGAAATCCCCCGGGTATCAGGCACCGGCAGTGCAAAGAGCCTTTCGGGTGTTAAAGCTTGTTGCCGACTCTGATCATGATCTCGGCATAACCGAGATAGCAAAACGACTGGGATTCAACAAGAGCACAACCCATGGCTTGATACAGGGGCTGCTTAAAGCAGGTGCTCTTGAGCAAAGCCCGTATCAGAAAACCTTTTTCCTGGGACCGGCCGTGGTGGATCTTGCCTTGCGGAGCTGGAATTATTTGCGGATCAAAGAACAATCACAGCCGATTTTAGATGAACTGCGGGATCGCATCGGAGAGACCGTTTTTTTAGGCGTCTTAACCCGCTCAAGGGGGATCATCATAACCACAGCAGATTCCTTAAAACCTCTTAAGATTTCAGCCCCCCCCGGAACCACAATCCCTCTGCTGGCCGGTGCGGTGGGAAAAGTGTTTTTAGCGGGGCTAAAGCCCGAACTGGCAGAGGAAATCATCCGCCAGCGTGGTTTGAGAAGCTTTACATCGCGCTCGATCGTGTCAGAAAAACAGTATCTGGAGGAATTGGTAAAAGTCAGGGAAAAGGGATATGCGCTGGACGACGAAGAATATATGCCGGGGGTGCGAGCGGTTGCTGTAAACCTGGGTAATCAACGCGGGCTTGTGCTTGCCATCTGGGTGGTAGGTTTTTCCGCAACCATGACGGACAGGAACCTGCCCACCGTCATCAAGCACACCCTTTGGGCTGCAGAGAAGTTTAAAACGGTAATCGATAAAAGCCCTTAGAATTGGCGTCCAGATTCCGGTGTTCAGCCGCAGCGGTGCAAACCGACATGACCTGGTTCTATCCTTTTTCAACACTGTATGCTACAACGCGGTTGTCAAAAAATGTGGGTATGAGCAGGATTTGTTTGCTTTCAATAAATTCAATATCAGCGGAATTTATCTTCTGCTCTGTTGTATCCAAAAGGACGGTCACCTGACCAGAGGAGGTGACACAAGATGTCTTGCCCCTCCAGTCTGAGATGAAATAATTTCCCTTCCCGTCAGACTGCACTCCGTCGATACCGGAACCTATCTCTGCAACAACGCTTATTTCTTTGGTAACCAGATTTATTGCCTTAAGAGTTCCATCACCGGAGTTGCCCAATATCAACTTGTTTTTTTCTGCATAAAGACCATTTGGTCTGCTTATCTCAGGGCCTTTAAGCCACAGCACCATTTTCTTTTGAACAAGCTTATAGATAACGCTGTTTTTTGAAGACATATCCGAGACATAAACATTGCCCTCGTTATCAACGGCAACATCATTTAAAAATCCGGCACCCGCTGCAGGATACCTGTCTATGACCTTTCCTGTCTTTAAGTCTATTTCCACAAGCTCGTCAATATCACTCACATAGAAGCTGTCACGATAGATTGCCGAACCTTTAGGGGCATTTAAACCGGTGGCCCATTTCAACACCTTTATCTCACCGCTTAAGGAGACTTTCGAAATAAAGCCCCTGCCGTTTTTCTCTGTGGGTTTCCCGTTAATATTCGAAACATAGATGATATCTTCAGATGGATTGTACAGGACAGATTCAGGAACTCTCAGCTCTGTTTTTGTTTCCCACAGTTTGGTCAATTTTAGCCTACATGGTTGAACCCCACCGGGCTGTGCCGGCAAGTATGTTGGTTGGGCAAGAAACAGAATTAAAAAATTGAAAATAAGAACCGATGTAATGATAAATATTTTTTTCATGGTTCCCTCCTTTATTCAACCATTCCATCATTCCGGCTTCGAGGTAGAAAATACAAGTTTCGTAAAATCCTTTTATTCTTACCTAGGTTGAGCGGTTCATCGTTCTGCGTTCCGGGTTAAAAACCACAAATGGCACCTATTAAAAGAATGCCCGTGGGCTGTGGTATAATCTTGCTTTAACCCATTTGTTTGTGATGAATTTTCCAGATTCTGCTCAATATTATGAGTGGTTTGATTGGGTTATAACCCTCTAACCCTGAACCCTGTGCCTGGAACCGATGAATTAATTCCTATTAAACTTCAGATGTGCTGTCAAGGCACTTAAATGACGATCGGCAATTCTCGGTTAATCCCGCAGTCCATTAATCATAAGATTAAATGGCCTGCGCTTATGATTTATCAGCATCTTACGATTGCAACTTTTGAGTTGAATTCAACAACGCCGTTTACCAGGCCATTTCATAAATCTGCTGGATATCTTCAACAGAAAGCACCCTTGAAGATCGGGAAAGCAGTCGTTGCTCCTTGTGCGCCTCTTTTGCCCATGTTGGAAAGCTGGCCTTGTCTTTCACCTCAAGCTCTCTCAGGCATGTTGGAAGCCCCACGCTCTTTAACAGATGACGGATGGCCTGGGGGGCGAGATTTGCGGCCTGTCTTTCAAACATTACTCCGCCGGTCTGCGTTTCTGCGTTTGCGGCAGCGGCTCTTGCCAAGTCAGACCCGATGGAAACCGGCATCGCTGCCCTGAAATTTGGGCTTGCTCTTATTTTTCTGCCGTTTGGATTTGTTTACATACCCTCCTTGCTGCTGGGCGGTTCCGTGTTCGATATTGCATACACGTTTGTGGTTTTGCTGGTTGGTTTTATGTCGCTGGCCATGGCGTTGCAGGGCGCTGACTTTATCAATTCTAACATCAGTGTCCAAAGGCGCGTGGTGTTTGCCGCCGCAGCCTTAAGCCTGTTGCTACCGGTTCCGAAATGGATCAACTTTTTCGGTGTTATCCTGATGTTTGCTGGCTGGGTGCCGGGAATTGTTTTTTATCGGAAGGCGGCTGCAGGATCAAAAATATGAACCCTGGTCATAAAATAATGGTCTCTATCTGGTCTACCACCTTAAAATGCTGATCCTTTGTAAGCAGAGTACCACCTGCAGCTTTTTCAATTTCATCTCTTACCTTCCTGAAATTGGTCATTATTTCATCCCTGCCCCACCTTCGATGCAAGACCAATTGACGCAGCGGGTAAAAAACACATCAAACCCTGTGCTGGGTGTTGTCCTTTTCAAGAGACCCGCACATCGGCCATAATTTCATCACGGCTAAAAGATCTTTATACATGTTGTTTACAGAAAACCCTGGTGAAAAATCCCTGCTTAAGATCCTTGGGCCCCTTGTTTCCATGGCACCCGTTCAGAGAAATTTGTTGAACAACGACCGCTGTTCTTGACATGGGGCATCCGGAAATGACAAAGTCGGTTTATCGGAATATATCGTGAATTCAACGTTAAACGACAGATATCGAATCGCCTTTTTTGTCTCCTCTCACGGTTTTGGCCATGCAGCCCGCGCCTGTGCCGTAATGGATGCGTTGCTTGATCTGGATTCCACCATCGGTTTTGAAATTTTTACAACCATACCCAAATGGTTTTTCGAGGCCTCTTTATTAAAGCCGTTTACTTACCACCACATCCTTACCGATATCGGCCTGGTACAGCAGACCCCTTTTCGCGAAGATCTACCCTGTACCCTGGTACAGCAGACCCCTTTTCGCGAAGATCTACCCTGTACCTTAAAACGCCTGGAAGGATTCTATCCCCTTAACAAAAAACAGATCGAAACCACAGCCCGGATGCTCTCAGAAACAGGATGCGGTCTGATCGTATGCGACATATCTCCCATGGGAATCGCCGTGGGCAGGGTTTTAGGCATAACTTCGGTTTTGATTGAAAATTTTACGTGGGATTGGATCTATGAGGCATACACCGCCACACATCCTGGATTTGAGTTTTATGTTCAGTATTTGAAAGAGCTTTTCGAAGATGCCGATCATCACATTCAAACAGAGCCGGTCTGCCGCTATAAGAAAGCAGATCTTCTTTTACCTCCGATCAGCAGAAAACCGCGCCTGCCCAAGGAAAATCTCCTGAAAGATCTAAAAATAACCGACGGCTCCCCCGTGGTTATGATCACAATGGGCGGTGTTCCGCAACAATATGACATCCATAATGAACTTCGCGAACATAAGCATTTTACTTTCCTTATTTCAGGAGCAAGCCATTCTTTTCAGCGTATCGATAATGTTCTGGTATTGCCATTTCGCTCTGATTACTATCATCCTGATTTGATTCACGCCTCGGATGTGGTTATCGGCAAGGCAGGTTACAGTACGGTTGCAGAGGTCTATGATGCCGGCATTCCCTTTGTGTTTGTTAAACGACCTACCTTTCGGGAATCTGAGACGGTGGCAACTTTTGTAAGAAAACATATGCCGGCGATGGATATTTCGGAAAGTCAATTTGAGGACGGGGTTTGGCTCCCTCATCTCCAAAACCTTTTGAAATCAAAACGGGTTCATCGAACCGCAAAACCAGGTGCCCGGCAGGCAGCGGAATTTATCTACAGTCTGCTTGCCTAGCACAGGAGAATGAAACGGAAAATGATAAAGAAAAAACAACATGCAAGAGGTCTTTTTAAATCAATAGTTATGGTTATAATTGTGTTTCTTATGTCATCCTTTCATTTCATCGGGAAACTGCACGGCTCAGAACCCATGGAGCATTATCCGGCTAAAATCGATTCGGCCAATCTGATCCCGGGGCTTGCGGTTCTGTATTTTTATGAGTTTTGGGCAAGACACCTTGATGCATTGCCTGCCGGTGAAAAAGCGGTTGCGCTGGGTAAACCTGGAGCACCGATACCCTATTTGAACCATAAATTCGGAAGAGGCAAGGTGTTTGGAAGCGGAGAACGAAGGGGGGTCGGCATGCAAATGGATGGTTATCTCAACATGCTCAAGCCGGGGGAATACTGGTTCAAAGCGCTTGCCAACGATGGTATCCGGGTTTTTGTAAACAACCAGCTTGTTGTTGATGATCCGGGCTGGCATAAGCACGGGGATCGATATTCAGAGCCTTTAAGCATCAAAATTGCAAAGCCGGGCTGGTTTCCAGTAAGGGTCCGCTATTTTCAGCGCAAAGGTACCGCAACCTTAAAGCTATACTGGAAAAAACCTCAAGATAAAAAATTTACCATCATTCCTCCAAAAGCCTATGCCCATACCACCTCTCAGGGGGTCAAGAAATAGAGAAAACCGGAAGGATTGGAACCTTTCCGAGGGATAGACGCCAGTGGGGCGAGCCTCAATGCCCATTCGCAGAATTTAACAACCTGTTTCTAACCTGCCCGCCAA
>JAFDFZ010000273.1 GCA_019309565.1 Deltaproteobacteria bacterium | reverse complement strand
AGATAGGGCCGGGAACGCTGACGGAGGATCTCGATAATCTCTTTTCGGCCGCTGGTAAATCCTCCGGAAGCACCGCCCAGGGCCTTTCCGAAAGTAGAGGTAATGATATCAACATGCTCTGAAACGCCATGGTATTCAGGGGTCCCACGGCCGGTAGGTCCGATAAACCCCGTGGCGTGGGAGTCGTCCACCATAACCACCGCGTCGTACCTGTTCGCCAGATCGCAGATTGTGTTCAAATCGGCAATAATGCCATCCATTGAAAACACACCATCAGTTGCGATCAGTCGAAACCGTGCGTCCTGTGCTTCTTGAAGTTTGGCTTTAAGATCCGCCATGTCATTATTTTTGTACCTGTACCTGCGGGCCTTGCACAGCCTAGTGCCGTCGATAATGCTGGCATGGTTGAGCTCGTCTGAAAGTATCGCATCATCGGCACCCAGAAGCGTTTCAAAAAGCCCTGTGTTGGCATCAAAGCATGAGGAATAGAGAATCGTATCCTCGGTACCGAGAAATTCGGACACCTTTCGCTCAAGAGATTTGTGAAGCTGCTGTGTGCCACAAATAAAACGAACCGAAGATAATCCATATCCCCACTGTTCCAGGCCTTCCTTGGAGGCCTCCACCAGCTCCTGGGTGCCTGAAAGTCCCAGATAGTTATTGGCACAAAGATTGATCACTTCTCTTCCTCCGGAAAGCAGCACCGTGCTTCCCTGGCGGCCGGCTAGAATTCGTTCCTCCTTGTAAAGGCCGCTTTGGCGGATTTGATCAAGTTCCTGGATTAAATATTCTTTGATTCTGCCATACATTTTCGCTCTCCTTCTTCACAATGCAGCCATTCGGCTCATAGCCTGGATTTTGCCAAGAATTGCTGATCATGCATCGTTCCAGTTGAGAATGACTTTTCCGGACTGACCGGAACGCATGACATGAAATGCCTTGTCAAATTCCGTATAATGAAACCGGTGAGTGATAACCGGGGAGATGTTCAGCCCGGATTGAATCATCACCGTCATCTTGTACCAGGTCTCATACATTTCCCGGCCGTAGATGCCCTTGATGGTAAGTCCATTGAAAACCACCAGATCCCAGTCGATACCCGTACCATTGGGTAAAATTCCAAGCAGGGCGACTTTGCTACCATGACACATGTTTGCAAGCATGGAACGAAGGGCATCCGCACTGCCTGACATTTCAAGCCCCACGTCAAAACCCTCTTTCATGCCCAGTTCTTTTTGAACATCCTCGAGTTTTTCGGTTCGAACATCCAGGGTTCTCGTAGCACCCATTTTTTTTGCCAGCTCCAGGCGATAGGGATTTTTATCGGTAACCACAACATAGCGGGCACCGGCATGCTTGACAATGGCCGCGGCCATGCATCCGATAGGGCCGGCTCCGGTTATCAGAACATCTTCGCCTAAAACGTCAAAGGAAAGCGCAGTGTGGGTAGCGTTGCCCAGAGGATCAAAGCAGGTTAAGACATCGGTTGGAATATTCGGATCACAATACCAGACGTTTGTCACCGGAATGCACAGGTATTCGGCATAAGCGCCAGGACGATTTACACCAACCCCGCTGGTTCGCATGCACAGGTGTCTTCTGCCCGCAAGACAGTTGCGGCAGCGGCCGCAGACGAGATGCCCTTCGCCTGAAACAAGATCCCCCGGCTTGAAATCATGGACGTTGCTGCCGATTTCCGCTACTCTTCCAACAAACTCATGTCCGATTGGCATTGGCACGGGAATCGTCTTCTGCGCCCATTCATTCCAGTTGTAGATGTGGATGTCCGTGCCGCAGATGGCGGTTTTTTCGATCTTGATAAGAACATCATTGATCCCAACTTCCGGTACCGTTACCTTTGCCAGCCACAGGCCCGGTTCGCGTTTTGCTTTTACCAGCGCATACATTTCCTTGACCATATTACCCCCTGTATTCCTTCTGGAACAGAAACTATCGCAGATGAATTTTTCCCTAAACCGGGCTGCTTGCCGTAAAGGTCATCGCCGTTGATACTGGCTGCGCTCATCAGAAAACATGATAGCATCAGTGGCGGTTTAAGGGCAAGAATATGAAAGTTTTTATCCTGAATCTTGTATGAAAATTGTGGTAATAATTTCACCGAGAATTGCTGGAGTCTGCATAAATCGGCTTGACATATTTGCAATTCTGTTCAAAAAATAAGCGTTGTTTTTCAGCACAATGAACCCTGTTGAGTTTGCTTAGGAGGA
>JAFDFZ010000272.1 GCA_019309565.1 Deltaproteobacteria bacterium | reverse complement strand
AGGCAAAAAGAGCAGGTTTGGGAGTTGTTGGAGTCATTCCTGAACCAGAAACCAGGGACTGAAAGTGTTACCCTCGTTTCATGATTTTGTTCGGATTCTTCTTGACACATTACACGTAGTTAGCTTAAAATCTTTCCATAAACAAAAACTTTCGATAATTGCTCGTGCCACAGGGACCGACGATAAACACACAGACCTTCTCTTCGATGAACCGGCAGCTGGCAAGCTCCATGATCAGTGCGCGATTGATGTTCGGATTGAAGGTAAAGTCAAACTCCTCAAGTGTTTTTTGGTTTCGAAAGTTCGCTCTTCGAAGCGCGGTTTCAAGCCGCCTCTGGGTTCTTCTTGCGATTTCGTCCTGAATGATGGTGGTACAGAGGGAATCCATACAGGAAAGCTTCTGCTCGATGGCCTGCCGATTCCTGGACTCTAAAGAGTCCATCATACCAGAGAGTCGAAGCTGCTTGAGCATGGGGATCAATTCGGGCATTGGATTCATTTAAGCCTCCTTTCTTAATGGACCTCAAGCTCTGCTGCGCTGCGCATAAACCGCGCCGAAGCCGTGTAGATGGGTGAAAGAAGGCTGCTGTCATCCTCAAGGGCAAGCTGATCCAGCCCTAACCCGATCACCCCCTGGGCAGCCTGAAGATTGTCCAGAACACGATCGGCAAACAATTGACGCACCAGTCGATGGCAATGAACCCCGACAGCTTCTGCCTGTTTTAAGCACCATTGGGGATCCTGCATCCTATAAGCCACTGCTTCAGGCGGCAGGTGTTCTTCTACGGTGGACTTTGAACCGGGCCTTTTCAACCTGGGATGAATCGCCACCAGGTTCAAATCGTAGAACAGCTTAACCGTGTTGTCAGTGGCCTTGAGCCATAAAAGCTTACGCACCAGTCGGAACGGGGCGGAATAATAGGATTTTTCAAACTGCACGTGGCAGTTGCCATGCAGCTTAACCCGAGTCCACACCGATAGTTGCGGTGGCACATCGGGCAGGGGTTTCAACATGGGTTTTTCGGTCTCGGCAAAAAGGCTCAATGGTTTTTGCTGGGTTGTTCCGTGGATGCGGTTGCCGGCAGTCTCCATCAGCCACCGTTTCAGTTGCTCATTGGCATCGGTAAGGGATCTGAACTGACTAAGTGGAACAAAGTTCTTTTTAACATATTTTACCCCCGACTCGACCCGTCCTTTTTTCTTGGGATCTTTCGGTGGGCAGGGGGAGATCAAAAATCCGTACCCTTCTGCAAGTTCTCCATAAGAGCGCTGAACCTCAGGGTCCCGGAAGCAGGCGCGGGTAATCGCGCATTTCGCATTGTCAATAATCAGCTTATAGGGCACACCGTTGAAGAATTCAAACGCTCTTCGATGGCAGGAAAGCCATGTGGAAACCTTCTGATCGGTGACGATCTCGGCATACATATGACGGCTAAAACAAAGCGTCATGACAAAGATCCAGGTTTTGACCTCAGTGCGGCTAAAAGCGTCGATGATGGTGGGACCTTTGCCAAAATCCACCTGCGCTGCCTCTGCTGGTGCAAACTCCAACATGCAGGATACCTTAGGTTTTTCTTTCTCCAATTTCTGTAAAACCCGTCGAACAGATGAATAGCTGCCGGTGAAACCGAACCGATCTACCAGCGCCCGGTGAATGGTGGTCCCCCAGATGCCGGCCTCATACCATTTCTCTATTTGCTGTTGATACGGATGACATCGCGAATCATGGGTTATGTTCGCTTTAGATTTTCTAAACATCTGTGCCAATTGCTGATCATCGGGTAAGGGGGTATCTTTAAGCCAGCCGTTTTGTTCAGCCACAGCACGAACCTGTGCGCACTTTAACCGCCCCATCAGCTTTGATCTGGCGATACTACGGTCTGTTTCTCCCATTCGCATCCGATGAATGACTTGACGATACTGATACATCTCGAACCTCCTGTTTGACATTTGGCGATCCTCCTAGAAAATTTTTTCCCAGAAAGATACGCTATTTTCATAAAGGTCCGAAACGTTTTTGCTGCGCCTTGTTGAAAATGATCACCGGCTGGCTCGATTACGCCGATCACAAGATGGCCTCATTACACCGATCATCCACTGGCCTCATTGCGGCGATCATCAAGTGGCTTCATTACGGCGATCACACAATGGCTCTATAGCACCGATCATTAACAGGGGCTTGGTGTAGGCGGTTTTGCTCGGCTGTGATCATTTTTACTATTTGTTTCCG
>JAFDFZ010000114.1 GCA_019309565.1 Deltaproteobacteria bacterium | reverse complement strand
ACTTTTTTTCATTTTGAGCTGGCGTCCAACATATTTTTTTGTTATATGCTGGTCATGTTGTCCCTGACCATCAGAAATAGGACTATTGACACCGATGATGTCAAATTCATCCAGCACGTCATCGATGAGAACTGGAGCAAAAGTCGCACTCAAATCTCCAAAATCCTGTGCCAAAAATGGCCTCCGGCTCGTAAAGCCTACGCCTAGGAGAGAACTGGCGTCAACCCAATGGCCATCTAAAAGACATGGCCTGCAGAGAGATCCTGATCACGCTGTACCGATTTCCATAGTGAGTTTTGAAGTATCTCTCTCTCCTTGTCGCATCTTCCTGATCAATACAGTAATGCACTCATACAAAAAAACTTCAATTTTGAAATATTATGACAAATTGCTGTTGATCATTCAAACGCCTGCTTTGAAAAGAATCGATATGAATTCGAAGATAAGATAAAAATGTAATATCCTCAACATGTTGAAGTCTGTGTCCGTATATGACAGACGTTTTTTGTGTTTGATTTTTAACAAATAATCGGTTTTTTTCAATCTTAAAATGTTTCCGGTTTGAACATAGAAAGGATGGCGTATGAAACCGATAATTCCTATAATTCACCCTGGTTGACTTTGGTTCCATGTCGATCTTACGTTATTTTTATCAAGGTGTTGAGCTGTCTTGGATCTACGTTGAAGCGAAGAGAGGGTCTCCTGTAATACAGGTATAAAGAAAGCTTTCCGGTCTCATCGCTCTCCACAGCCAAGATACCCGGGCATACCGTTGTAAATAGAGAGGGTTTCCAAATATATTGGTGTAAAAATCATTTTCCGATCTCTATGTTCCTTAAAGCCAAAATACTCGACTTATTACCCCTGAACAAAAGGTGGTAGTATCGAAAGAGGCTAAGAAATAGCTGAGTACCACAAATAAGGGCACCATTACAGCTCCCTTTGAAAGAAATCCGGCGTTTTTCAATGAAAAAACGAGAAGGACAAATCTTGCCTTTGTTCATATTGGTAAACTCTAAAACCGGTGCTTTCGGTAACCTTTTTTTCACATCTTCTTCAAATTGCCTGTCCCTCACCTCTGCATCAAATTTTTCAAACCACGCTCTAAACTCAGCAAGATCTTTTGGCGGAAAACTTGATACCACCTTTTCAATTTCTTTAACCGTTGTCATGTTACCTCTTCGTTCTTTGAAGCCCTAATGGGCCTGAGCTTATTTGCGCCGGATTTTTGGCTTCGAGTCAAGCGGCTGGTTATCCCTTTTTGGTACTAATTCCCCTTCGACGTAGCGATGAATAATGCCTGAAATCAGTGTTTGATAGGGAATACCCATTTGCAGGGCTTTCTTTTGAATACCCTTGAAGTCATGATCAAAGAGACGAATGGTAATACGTCTGTTCTTCTTAAAAGTGTTTTTGGCCGCCGCTTTGATGGCCTCTATTTCTTTTTTGGAAGGTGTGGATAGTTTCATTACCCCGGCTTCATATGCTTCAAGAATTTCCTTTTCTTCTTTGTCATATTTCATGTTCATATCTACAGCTCTCCTTTATAGTCCCTGGTTGGCTTCCTGCTGGGAATGATTGTTTTGAGGAATATGTAATCGCTTTCGATAATATGGGGCACCAGATATACATAATCATCGACAATTACAAAATATATCTTTTGTTTCGGATATTTATCTTGCCTCGGATGATCGGCGATTTTCAAGACATCGCCTTGTGACAGATGGAAAATAACCTGTTCAAATGAAATATTTCTATGTTCCTTCAACCACTCGTTTTTTGCTGGGCTCCATTCATATTTCATTTTTTATTTGTACATTATTTGCATGTACATGCCAAGAGGAAGTGTTTTCTTGTTTTCTGGGTGACATATTTTCGCTCTATAAAACTTCTTGTTTGCGGTTCTTTTCAACGATCCCTAATTTTTTCAAACAGTTTCCCGATTCCAAAAGGGAATCTCGCCGGTTGCAGGATAGTACAATCCATAACCCCTAGTTTTCAAAGGGATAAAATGTTACGACGGGTGAGAAATGCCTGCTAAAAACGCTCGCCCAAAAAGGTTTGATCTTTATCTAAAGTTCAAATATTAATGAGTGAACTAAACAGTTTGCGTTTTAAGCCGCCCGTGCTTGCATCCTGCATTTCAGGGCTTCGCTCAAGGCCCAAAGATTGCAAAGAGTGAAGGAAGGTTTGCTATGTTTTTCATGGCATCTGGAAAAGCATCTTGAGTATCATCCTTATTATCGGGGCGAGCGCAGGTTACCTAAATACTGCAGGTGGGAGATGAGCAAAAAGGAACATGGGTAATGAAAATTTCTATTATACTGGCACATCCTAATAAAGAAAGTTTCAACCATGCTATAGCAATCGTTGTGGTTGAAGAACTTGAAAAAAACGGGCATACAGTTTCATTTCATGATCTATATGAAGAAAACTTTGATCCGCTTCTACCCTCTGAGGAAATTCCAATAGATGTTTCATTACCTCCAGAGATAGAAAAGCATTGTAAAGAAATTTCAGAAGCAGAAGGGATTATAATTGTTCATCGCAACTGGTGGGGCCAACCACCTGCAATTTTAAAAGGCTGGGTGGACAGGATTTTCAGGCCGGGGGTTGCGTATGAATTTTCAGAAGGCGACAAAGGGGAAGGTGTACCAAACGGCTTGCTTCAGGCAAAAACCGCGATTGTGTTTAACACTTCAAATACAGAGTCTGAAAGGGAGAGCAAAGTATTTGGAGATCCTCTTGAAACCATTTGGAAAAACTGTATTTTTAATTTATGCGGTGTAACAAACGTTTATCGAAAAATGTTTAATATCATTGTTACAAGTTCTGAAGAGCAAAGAAAAACATGGCTGCAGGAGGTTAGATCTGTAATAAAGAAATATTTCGTAAATTAAGAAGGATAAATTACATGCACCTAAACTGATGGGTTCCAGGTTCGGGGTTAGAGGATTATAACAGCTTCAAATCGCTCATGATATGGAGCGGAATTAAGTAAATTTATACCACAACCCATAGGTATCTGTTTAATAGGCGGTATTTGTGAAGTTTAACCCGGAACGCAGAACGATGAACCGCTCAACCTAGATTTTAATATATTTTAGGCGCTTGAAACATAATATCGACAACATGCTGTTGGTAGGATCAATGGTGAGCTTAAGTTTGAAGTGATTATTCGGCGAGTTAGAAAATTTTCCGCATTAACGGAGAGTTGCTGGGTAAAGGGAGTAAGGAAATGAAAGAAGTGGTGATTGCAAGTGCTGTGAGGACTGCTATCGGTGACTTCGGGGGAAGTTTGAAGTCGATTGGACCCGTAGATTTGGCACGAGAGGTGATGCAGGAGGCTTTAAGCCGTGCAAGCATGCAACCGGAAAGGATCGATAAGGTCATATTCGGAAACTGCTTCACACCGCTTGATAGCAATATCGCCCGTATCGCCGCATATAAGGCGGGAATTCCCCAGGGGGTGCCTGCCTTCAGCGTAAATAACACGTGCGGATCATCCATGCAGGCAATTATTTCAGCCTGTCAGGCCATTTGCTGTGCAGAGGCTGACGTGGTACTGGCTGGCGGTGTGGAAAGCCTGAGTAACGCCCCCTATATCCTGGAATCCGCCAGATGGGGTCAGCGGTTAAGACACGCTGAGCTTTCGGGTTTGGTCTGGAAAGCAACGCAGGAATACCCTATTGGGGTGGGAATGGGCCTGACGGCTGAAAATCTTTCTAAAAAATATCAAATCTCTCGAAAAGAACAGGATAATTAGGCTCTTTTGAGTCATCACCGGGCAATTTGCACCATTGAAGGTGGAAAATTCAAGAACGAGGTCCTGCCGATATCTATCCCCCGTAAAAAACAGGAGCCGCTTTTATTTGACACCGATGAACACCCAAGGGCCGGATTGGGCATGGAGCAATTATTCCGGCTGCCCGCGGCCTTTACAGATGAGGGGACAGTTACAGCCGGTAATTCCTGTAGTATGAGCGACGGCGCTCCCGCAGTGATAGTGACCAGCCGCAAGAAGGCCGAGGAGCTGAAAATCAAGCCTCTTTCGACAATCAAAGCATATCATGTGGCGGGTGTTGATCCCAACATCATGGGCATCGGGCCGGTTCCTGCCATCCGCACCGCACTTAAGAAGGTAAAAATGAGCCTGGAGGACATCGACAGGTATGAAATCAACGAAGCGTTTGCAGCCCAGTACCTGGCCTGTGAGAGGGAATTGGGCCTGGATCGGGAAAAAGTGAATGTTCTCGGCAGTGGAATCGCCCTCGGACACCCCGTGGGAGCCACGGGCTGCCGGCTGGTGGTGACACTGCTTCACGGCATGATAAACGATGATCTGTCTTCGGGGATTGCCTCTCTGTGTGCAGGAGGAGGAATGGGTTTTGCCATGATTTTTGAACGACCGTAGACTCTTTCTGCCCCCTGCAAAGAAAGGATAAAGGATAATAGATATGACAGAAAAAACCATCCCGCGGCGCGAGGATATTCAGGACGGGCATAAATGGGATCTGAGCCCGCTTTTCAGTTCAGATACGCAATGGAACGCGGTATACCAGGAAATTGAAAAGAAGATGGCATCTTACGCCACTTACAAAGGCAGGATGGCACAATCGCTTTCTGTATTTAAAAATGCCATTGAGTTTCATTTGTGGATGCAGAGGAAAATTGAAACCCTTTACACCTATGCTCACTTAAAAAGCGATGAAGACAGATCAAACCAGCTATACCTGGGATTATTTCAAAGAGCTGTAAGCCTGCTCACCCGTGTGGCCGAAAGCTCAAGCTTTCTTGTGCCTGAAATTCAATCCATCCCTGAGGATATCATAAAAAGCTACCTGCAGGACGAATCCTTAAGCCGGTATCGGTTTTATATTCAGAAAATTTTGCGCCACAAACCCCATACCCATGATGAAAAGATCGAACAGATTCTGGCCTTAAGCCAGGATGTCACACAGGCGCCATCGCAGGTGTTCGGCCAGCTGGATAACGTGGACCTTAAATTCGGCACGCTTAAGGATGAATCAGGACGCGAGGTTGAATTAAGCCACGGAAATTTTTTGACCTTTCTTATGAACCCCGACAGAGACATCAGAAAAAAAGCCTTTTATCAATACTACCGAGCATACGACGATCATAAAAACACTATTGCAACAACCCATTTCTACTCCATTAAAAAAGATCACTTCTACGCCAGGGTAAGAAATTTCGAAAACTGCCGGGCTGCTGCACTGTTCGGCGATGATGTATCTGAAAAGGTTTATGACAACCTTATCGAAACGGTTAAGGAGAATCTTGAACCGCTATTTGAGTATTTGAGGTTTCGCAAACAGGCGCTCGGCCTAAGGGCACTGCATCCGTATGATATCTATGTTCCCATTGTTGGAGACATTGAATTTAATATGTCCTATGAAGAAGCAGTGAATGTGATCGAGGCGGCCATGTCCCCGCTGGGAGAATCCTATACCCGGGTGCTGAAAGAAGGGTTGCTGGGGGGCTGGGTGGACCGTTATGAGAGCCGAGGAAAAAGAAGCGGCGCCTATTCCTCGGGCTGTTATGATTCCCCGCCGTATATCCTTCTAAATTATGACGATAGGAACATAAACAGCCTGTATACGCTGGCTCACGAGGCCGGCCACTCAATGCATTCTTACTATTCCAAACAGCATCAGCCTTATGTGGATTATGAATACACCATTTTCGTGGCTGAAGTCACCTCCACGTTTAACGAAAACCTTCTAACCCGCTATCTGCTTGCATCGCATGAAGATAATCCAAGGATGAAGGCTTTTATCTTAAACCGCGAGATCGATAATATCAGAGCCACGCTTATTCGCCAGAGCATGTTTGCTGAGTTCGAAAACATCACCCATCACATGGTTGAAGAAAATCAGCCCTTAACCCTGGAAGTTATTCGGGATCAATACAGAGGGCTGCTTGAACTATATTTCGGAGATATCATGATCATCGATGCGGAACTGGAACTTGAGTGTTTGCGGATTCCTCATTTCTACTCGGCTTTTTACGTGTACAAGTATGCTACAGGAGTTTCCGCCGCCATTGCCCTGGCAGACAAGGTGATCCGGGAAGGTGAAGAGGCAAGGAATGCATATCTAGATTTTCTTAAACTGGGGGGTAGTAAATTCCCTCTGGATGAACTTATGACCGCAGGGGTGGATATGCGAACGCCCGAGCCCGTTCAACGCGCCCTTGATCATTTCAAGAACCTTGTGGATCAATTCATCCAGGTGTATAAATCTCTTAAGTGATCGGACTCGAATTTGTCCCTTCGAGTTTACGGGTTGAAATGCCTTAAGGAACAGGATATTCTCTGCCCGACACTGTGATCACGGGATGGGATAGTTTTCTTCAAGGGAGGTTGTCATGAAGTTTATCGGCATATTCGTCCATTTAACCAACCAGGAACAGCCATCGGAGGAAAACAGGCGCCATGGCGAGTTTGTGCTGATGGTGGATGCGGAAAGCCCGGAGCAGGCTCTTCGCATGTTCAGGGATCGCATAGTGGAATTCCGAGAAAACAGCCAGTTTTTTGATGGACTCTGTAAGATCTTTCTTTTACAGTTGTTTGAGTTTGACGATTTTCCGAAAGCTCGTGCCATGATGCTAAACTACAAGTCTATTGCCGGAGATCCGTTGATGCCGTTTATCAACTGTGTGGCACCATCGGATCAGGAAGACTGGTGCAGCATCCATGACTGGAGAAACAACTGGCCCAATGTTGACGGGCAGCTTGAGAAATTATTTCTTGAATTTAAAGCGCAACTGCCCGGGCCTGACATGGATGCCCCCCGGTGAGGCTGGAAACACCCCGTAGTTGCCCAAGTAAACTACGTACCGGCTTTATGCCGATAGCTTTAGGGTAAGAAATCAAACTGAGGTCTTCGTCTAAACCCCGTTGTTGAATAACAACTCCTGTATGAAACTTGTAAGTTGGGTTTAATCGTTAGGGGCATTTTGCCATGTGTTTTATCCAACTACGGGATAAAGGCGGGGGTTTCCTTCCATTCCCCAACGGGAACAATAGTAGAAGAAAGGAGAGACACACACCACAAACGATGTTGCAAGTCGATCTTCACTCACATACTTTATTTAGCTGTTGCGGAATTCACACGGCACTGGAGATGCTTCACCACGCAAAGGCCCTGGGGTTGAACTCATTGGCTATTACAGATCACGGTCTGGCACTGCAAGGACGACTTAACGGCAACTTTTTTAAACGTTTCATAAATCCTGTTCCTGGAATCCGCCTGCTGAAAGGGGTTGAATGTAATTTGCTTGATGCCCCCGGCAGAATCGATTGTCCTTTGGAATTTCTACCTTACATGGATGTAGTACTGCTGGGGCTGCACAACAACATCAAAAAGGGGCTGGGTAAAAAGCGATACACGGATATGATGCTTGAGGCATTGGACAGTAATCCATACGTGGACATCATTGCTCATCCCGATGTTGCCGGATGGGAGGTCGCATTTGAGCCCGTAGTGCGCGCCGCAGTTGAACATGGCATGGCCATCGAGTTGAACAACAGTAAATCGGCACTGGGCGGCGCATCACCTGAAGAAACAAGGAAATTGATTCTTACCTGCAAGCGTCTTCAATGCCCGGTGGTTATATCTTCAGATGCGCATGCAGTAAATGAGATAGGCCAGGATCGTGCCATCCGGGTATTATTAGAAGAACTTGAATTTCCGGAAGATTTGGTCATTAACCGGGATGTATCGACTGCCATGGCGTTCATAGAACAGCGCCGAGAACGAAAGCGGCCTCACAGAGGAGATATCCTCACCAACCCACCGGCGGCGGCCTCTTAATTGTTTAAAGAGGCGGTCGAATAAAAGTCCTTTTGAAACAGCCCGGCCACATGATCTTCCATCCTGCGGATAAGGGGTGTAAGTGTCTTGCTCGATAAAGCGCATATGGCAACTCCCCCATATCGCTTTATGCTGTGCCGGACAAGCCGCGGGTCGGCGATATCCATTTTGTTAAAGACAGGGATCACAGGCTTGTGATGAAGGTTAAGCTTTCTCAATATGCATTCAACCGCTTCCATCTGCTCTTCAAAACGAGAGTTGCTTATATCTATCAGGTGCAACAGCAGATCGGCATCCTGCAGCTCTTCAAGTGTAGCTGCGAAGGCATCCAGCAAGTCTTTAGGCAGGTCCTGAACAAAACCAACGGTGTCGGTTATGATCACCTCGAAATCACGAGGGAACCTCAACCGCCTGCTGGCAGGATCCAGAGTTGCAAACAGACGGCTTTCCACAAATATTCTGCTGTTGGTCAGGGTGTTTAGCAAGGTTGATTTTCCGGCGTTTGTATAACCAACGATGGAAATGATGGGCAGTTTTTTTCGAAGCCGCAAAGAACGCTTCTGTTGGCGGCTTTTACGGACAGCATCAAGCTGGCGCTCTAAGTGTGCGATCCGATCGGTAATTCGCCGGCGATTGATCTCAAGCTTGGTCTCTCCTGGACCTCGTGCACCGATACCGCCGGTCAGCCGGGATAGGGCATCGTCCTTCATACCCAAGCGGGGCAACAAATACTTGAGCTGAGCCATCTCCACCTGGATTTTCCCCTCCCTGCTCTGGGCACGCTGGGCAAAGATGTCCAAGATCAGCTGGGTGCGATCGATTACTCGCAGCTCTGTCATATCCGTAATAGATCGTACCTGGGAAGGGTTGAGTTCGTGATCGAAGATCAGCAAATCCACCCCCAGTTGCAAGGCGCGGAGAATGATTTCGCTAAGCTTTCCCTTTCCGATCAGATATCGGGGATTGATTTGTCGCGGCCTTTGTATGATTCTGTCAACCACCGTGATTCCGCTGGTATGAGCCAGTTCCACCAGTTCATCCAGTCTTTCCTCCGCTGTTTGCCTGGCGGCATTTGTAATGCTGACGGCAATGGCCCGATCCTGGCGTGATGCCGTATCGAAGGCGGAACGATTTCTTTCCAGTTCGTTTTCAAGGGATTGAACCAGTTCTAAAAAATCTACCCCCGGAGCATGACACGGAAGCCGAGGTAAAATTTCCCATCCCGGCCCTCCGTTTTCACTGGAAGGAAGAATGTGGGCAAGCTCAAGGAAGGTGGCTCCCCCGTGGCTATCCACATGAATCACACCGATGGCATCCAGGCGCAGAAACATAAGATCCATGAGGTCATCCTGGGTGACGGGCTCACCCTTTAAATGGGTGTGGACCAGGCGTAACCCCCTCAGCCGGCCCCTTGCGCCACGGCTCTTGGGCAGGTCTGAAATATAGATGGAATCGGGGCCACCGATAAGAATGGTTTCGATTTTTCCGTTTCGGCCGATCAGAAGCCCGAGCTGCCGTCCGGACTCAAAGGACAGATGTGCCAGGTCTCGCGACAGATCAGGTGAGATGATGTCATGTGGGTTGATTTTACGCCGTGCCAGATTTTCAATGCGGCGCCGAATTTTGCTTCTTAATCCCGTTGTATTGCCGTAAAAAGTACTGATCGAATATGCCTCCTTGTTTTTGGGTTTAGTGAATAACAAACCCACAAAAAGGTTCCACCCCGTAAAGGGTTTTGAAGGAAGCTTGCCCCAAAACCCCGAGGGCATTCATGTTGACTTCACTCCAATCTTGGATCGATTGATGCGATCTGAATCTGCTTTCACCTTTGGCTAACGGAACCGATCGTTCACGTGTTTTATAAATAACTCAAGTTTCGCACCCCTAATCCTTTGAAATGCCTTATATGATGGGGTCGAATGAAATTTTTTGAAGGCAAAATACATTTTATCACACTTCGATAACGGCACAATGGGAGTCAACAAAGCACCTAAACCAGAACTAACAAGATCTTGTGCTGCTTGGTGGCCGTCTCCTTGTGCCTGGACCCGATGTTTCGTAATGGCTGCCCCCTACTAAGAGCTTCGGTGTAATTATTTTGCCGTTAAAAAATTTTACCCCGTTGTTTTAAAACCGCTCAAAGGGTGTGCAGCCGTTAGATACTTATATACAGAGCAAAATGTCAATTTTACTATGTGATTTATGCAACTACGGGGTTTATTCGACTTAACACATCCATTGGTAATTTTATGGTAAAATAGGGTGCGAAGCTTGAGTAAATAAGATATCCAGTTTCACCAAATTTGCAAGCAAAAATACAAAAAACCCCTCTACATTTCAGATCGTCTATCAGCCCATATTTTCCAACCCCAACCTTTTAAGCGTGGATGCCATGGGCCGTCCGCTTATTAGATCCCAGCCTCTTGCACTGTAATATTCATCGAGCATCGGTTCCAGATTCAGAACCCGACCCTTTGACGGCCCGGCGGGAATCGGTTCTTTCAAAAACCGCTCTGAAAGGGAATCGTCTTTTCGGGTAAGCCCCTGGCGAATGTTGAACATTCGCTCAACGTTGACGATCCGCTCCCCAATTGTCATCAACTCCTCTTCGGAGATTTCCCAGCCGGTCACAGCCCTCAAATACCGGGCCATCCATACGGGTCTGTGGAGAACAGTACGAACGATGAACTTGCATATTTCAAGAGAATCGGCAACGCTTCGATGATCTTCGCTCCACTTGACAAGATATCCTTTTCCCTCCGGGCGATCGGGGTTAAAAACATCTTTGCTCCTGAACAGCTTTTCTGCTTCCTCCTGGGAAAAACAGTGTTCGGCCGTGGGAAGAGCTCTTAGATGATCGCCGCCGCGGCTTGAAACCGCGTATCCTAGACCCCAGGCCGGGGCTGCCCTGGGATCTGTAATGGCCGGATCCTGACCCTTTGAATGGGATACCAGTCGGATGGTATCCCGGCCAAAAAGTTTGGCGGCTTTATAGGCGCCTTCTGCAAGCAGATCACCGAAAGATCCCTGCCGGTACGCAATCCTGGGAATAAGCGTTAAAATGCTCCGGTGGTTTCCCCAGCTCAAGTCGATGCCTTCTGAGTCGTTTTCAGTCAAAAGCCCTTTTTCCCAGCATTCCATGGCCCATGCGATCGTGCTGCTTGTGCTTTCCGTATCAAGCCCCAGTCGATTGCAGAGCATGTTGGCCTGAAGAATCGATTCTAAGTTGCTGTTGCCGCACTTGGACCCGAAGCCGGCCATGGTCACATATTCCGGCCCATCTCCCCATGCGCCTTTGTAGGGACCTGCTTCGATCCGAAACGATTGGGTGCAGTGCAGTGGACAAGCATGACAGCTTTTTGATCCCTTCCAGTATCCCTTTTTCATGGCAGCGGAAGAAATTTTCCGCCAGCCCTCGAACTGTGTTTCCTGGTAATTTCGGGTGGCAAGCCGGCCGGCCCTCTGGTGATGGGCAAGAAGAGACAGGGTCCCCTGCTTAGAGTATTCCACCGATGAGCTGTCTTCAAAAAGCACCTTGCGGGTCTCTTTCAACAGTCTTAGAACCTGTTGGCTGTCGGCCACCGGTACTTGATTGGTACCGTATATGGCAAGCGCCTTTAGGTTTTTCGAACCCATAACCGCACCCAGGCCGCAGCGGCCGGCGGCCCGATTTTGATCGTTTACGATACAGGCCATTCGACTCAAATTCTCTCCGGCCGGTCCGATGCACGCTGTTTTGGCCTTTGATACTCCCAGTTCAGATTTGATGGCCTTATGGGATTGCCAGACATCTTTTCCCCAAATATGAGAGGCATCCCTGATTTCTGCGCTGCCGTCGTTGATCCAAAGGTATACCGGCTTATCGGAACGGCCGAGGATTTTTATCTGATCAAATCCTGCAAATTTAAGCTCGGCTCCCCAAAATCCACCGGAATTTGCGTCTCCGAAACCGGGTTGATCGTCTCCCACAAAAACAGACGGGGAAAGCGCAGTGATGGTCATTCGGCTAGAACCCGGGATGAGCGTGCCGTTGCAGGGGCCGACTCCGAAAAGCAGCACATTTTCAGCTCCCAGCGGATCACAACCCGGTGTGATCTCAGCAAAAAGCGTTGCGGAATTAAGTCCTCTGCCGCCGATAAAACGATAACGGGTATTTTCGGCGATAGGTTCAACGCGTGTCCTGCCGCTTGATAAATCAACCACAAGGCGCCTTGCAGTCCAGCCGTTGGGCATTGTCGAAGTATTCCCTTAAAATCGAACCTTAGATTTAAATGATATTTTTCCAAGTTTAGTATCTCATATTCCGTTTCTTATTTCCAGAAAGATTAGAGAAAGCCACCGACTCCTGTCGGTTGTATAGATAATTCCTTATAGATGGTGGTTTAATGCCACCATCTATAGTCGTTAGAGAACATCGTTCTCTAACGGGGTTTACTGTAGTTTGTTGAGGAACTGTACTGGGAGGCCGTTTAAGTGCCCGGTATTGTAGATATTTGTATACTCTCATCGATCGCTTTAAAATTGAAGACCCTGCAGCCCCGCCTAAGAAGAGATTTTAATGCGCAAAAGCGCAATTCAATAGGGCTCGCTGTTTCGGTTCAATTGTGGTTACAACAGATTGTATAAAAGGAAAAAAGAGCCAAATAGAAGGGGACGATGGAGCAGATAGATCTTAAGGGAATGTCTTCCCATGAATCCAAGACTTCTTATGACGGCATTGCGTTTAAGGGCAATCTGATGAAGGTGTAAGGATTCAAGATAAATACCGATCAGCACCACCCCGAACCAGGGGTAAAAAGGAAGATAATCAAAGGGCGATACCCCAAGCCACCGGTTTAGGGGAAACAGTGTGGGCCGAAAGACCCAATCCGAGGCCAGCAGCAGCAACCCGCAAAGAAAAGACAGCTTCGGCCTTCTGACGAAAAACACGCCTGCAAGGCTTGCTGTGGCAATGCAGTGCAATGCACCAAAGAAAATATAATTTTCAGGAAAGAGCACATAGGTAACCAGGGTGATCACCAGCGCCCAGCCACCGATTTTGATCAAGCGCTTTACAGCGTGATGCCACTGAATCCCATTTTTATGAACAAGCGCAAGACTCACCCCTGCGCAGATGAGAAAAAGGGAAACAATCAACCGCGGCAGCCAGTACCAGAAAGGATCCTGGATGATGTCGATGTCTGCAAAACGAAAAAGGCTCAAATCGTAGGCCACATGGAAGAATATCATCAACAGCACCGCAGATCCCCTCACTGCATCGAGCATGAGGTAACGATCTTTGGCTGGCATCTTATTCTGTGTTTGGAAAATTTTTTTGATATGATAATTGAATGTCTTTTAACTTTCAAGTAAAAGCCGGAAAGGGAATCCCTTCCGCTTCCAACCCGAAGGGCTCACAGGCCGGTAGAGAGGGGAATGGGCCTTGAAATGGGTGTTGTGTTTCGGGGCCATGTAGGGGCCGATTCCCCGATCGGTCTATTCGAGGAAAGGGCCGTACAGAGACCTGCATCGCCGACACGGCAGGCTACCGCAGACATGTCCCCTATCTGCCCAGGATGAATGTATTGATAGTGACAGACTTAACTCGGGAAAAATGCCAAAAGGCGAGCTAAGTTGGCATCTCCATTATAACAAACCAGCAGCCACCTCGGCATAGGATCGCGGCCGTGACGTGTTCATGGAAGTTCACCGAATTCGGTGTGGTCCCGGTTTTAGACGTCCTGCGGCAGGTCCTCCGGCGCTACGTAGTCACCGCAGCGTTGTTGGACCCGAAGCAGGCGTTCGCGCTGTGCAGCAAGGATCTCGAACAGCTCGGGCGGTGCATCTGAAACGTTTTCCCTGTGGAATGCTTCCACGCGATCCAGTTTTGCTAAATTTTCCGGAACGCGGATCGTAAACTGCTTGACATAGTCTTCGTGGCTGTATTCCTTGTCCAAGACCTGCTTGAACAGCGGCTTGAGGTCTTCATACCTGGGAATCCAGCCGGTCGGGGCCCGAATGGCGCCTACTTCGTTATGGATGCGCAGCTCCATCCACTTAACCCACACATGCTTGTCGTTGATGGCGTTTACGAATTTGCCTTCCGCATCGCACAGAAAATAGTTTACGCCGAACACCAGCGGTGGTTTGTCGACTTTCTTGCCGAAATCCAGGTTGTTTTTAATATACTTGCCGAGCGGGATGGCGACGAAATCCTGGATACTCATCAAGTTGATCTCCGGTACTCCCTCCTTGCCAACGATGGCGAAGGTGGTTTCGGTTTCCAGGGACGCGCCATAGGCAACAATCCCGTGGTCCCAGTCGAAGCCCTGTTGCACGGGAACATAACTTTTGCGGTCGCGCCCGCCGTACATGATGCCGCCCAGTACCACGCCGTTCGGGTTGTCCAGCTCGGGATCGCAGTTTTCCAGGGCCGACAGAGCCACAGCATACCGAGCGTTTTTGTGGGCCGGTGGAATCTCGTTGCCGGCTTCGTCTTTTTTACCCTTATACCACTGGCCGGAAAAGTTTTCACCCGTTTCCGGAATCTTGCATCCCATACCGAGCCAGTACGGTTTGCCGTCCTTGATCAGGACGTTGGAGAAGATGACTTCAACAGGCTTGTGCAGTACGTCCCAGATGGTCGGGTCGTCATTGGCATTGACGTTCTGAATGATGCCGAAGATGCCGGACTCGGCGTTGGCGGCCCGGAACTCTCCGCTGATGGCCCGAAAATACGCGATGTCATCGCCCAGGATCATCTCGCCGGGCAACATGGCTGTCGAGGTTTTTCCGCAGGCGCTCGGAAACGCTCCGCCCATATAGGTTTTGCGGCCGCCTGGACCGTGGATGCCTGCCAGAAACATGTGTTCGGCAAGCCAGCCTTCGCGGTCTGCCTTGCGGATCGTAAGACGCAGGGCGAGCTTCTTCAGCCCCACTGTGTTGCCGGCGTACTGGGTGTTTACGCTGTATACCGTATCGGTTGTGTAGTCGATGTAAATGCGTTTTTTGTCCGGCTCGGCGCTGACCATGCGCTCGGTCAGCTTGCCGGATGAATGAAGTGTTGCGAAGAACTCGGCGCTTTCTCCAAGCCGCTTGAACTCTTCATAGCCGCGCCGGTAGAGCAGATTCAGGGAGTGTGACACGTACCACGAATCAGTGCATTCCACACAGGGGATGCTGAAGACCGAGTTGGTCGGACCAAGCGACAGGAACCGGACGATCATGGTGCGTCCCCGCATACTGCCTTTCAGGAGGCCGCGGATTTCGGCCAATCCTTCCTCGCGCTCGATCTGGTTCAGGGCCTCGGGCAGGGTGTCATCTTTGGGGACCAGATACCGGGTGACCTCGCGGTCGCGGCCCTGGTCCTCCATCCCGTCGAAGTGAACCGTGTGGTCTGAGATGGCAAGCGGAGTCTCTTCGCCGGTTTCCACAGCTTTTTTGCGTGTCATCTCCATGGCCTCGGGCGAGTCGTCCTGGACCACCACCGAACCCGGCTCGCACAAGGCAACAGCATCTGCTACGAAACGGAACAGGCGTGTATTGTTCAACGCTGCCAGCCTTTGGTATTCCTGTTCTGCAAGTTTGTCCTTCAGCAATTTGAGATCGTCGTTTGACATGATTTTCCTTTCTTTTTCAGGGAATTCTGTATGTTTCTTTCTTTTTCGTTGTCAGTTAAAACATATAAAAAAAATTGATTTTTGGACAGCACTGTATGGCAGAAGGCTTGTTGTTTGTCAAGAAAAATCGGCACTATAAAAAGGGCCATTTAATACGGTAAGGCGTCACCTCCTGGGCGATGCTTTTCATCATGAGCATCACACCACCCTTGCTGGCGGCATAGTTCACATGGCCTGCCCACGGAATGGCCTCATGCACCGAACTTATGCAGATGATTTTGCCGGCCGCCGGGTGGGAAAGACGCATGCCCGACCAGGGTTTAGGCCCGTTGAGCTGCTTAAGCACAGGGCGGCCCGGAACATCGCCCATGGGCCCGGTGTCATAGCCCCAACTCCAGGTATTGCGAAACCAAATAGTGGGCAGCAAATCCAGGGGGGTCGCCTCAGGACCGCGGTTATGAGCTGTTATCCTGATCAGCATGTCGTCGATATCTGCCTTGGCATATTCCACTGCTCCGTTACCACGGTTGTGAGCGGAACGAAATAAGTTCATGTCCGTGTTGACATATCTTATGAAGTGCATAGTTTTGAACAAAATTATATACCAAAATATTAGAGACTCTGTACGTAACCTGCTCTATTGCTTCTAACTTTTCGAGTGTACCATTGCTCAATTCTAAAGGAGGTAACAGATGGCTCGACTTGACCGACTGCCGGAGCCCATGCGCTCTCACCTGACAAATCTAACGGACCCGCGCTTAAGCGCCGCAGGGTATCTATTATCTCCACCGCCGGGCTCCATCGTCGGGGCGACCGACCTTTTGAGGGAGCAACAGGAGATTATCGGGTAATTCCCGGGAACACACAGAAACCATCCGTCCACCAAGGGCACTGTGGGTGCCCTTCGAACTGGGACGCTCCCTGGGGGCTCCTGAAAATCCTGAAATACAACGCCGGGTGCTCATGATGGCTCTGGATCTTCTGGAAGCATCCGAGGGTCCGGTGCTTTTGGACTTCCCCGAAGAGATCGCAGAATCTTTGGACAAGCCAGGCAGAGAGCCCGGAGTTTGGGCTTGCCCGGTCAGTTTCACTCCGGCGCTTAAGAAAGAGACGGATCTTGAAAAGCTCATATCCGAGTTCAAACTCGAAGTCGCGACACTCCGGCCTTGGTACGATTTATGGCTAGAAAAGCGCGGTCGCTCCGCAGTGGGAAATTTCGATCCTGATACTTCATCCGGACTGCTCGGGAGATACGTCCTTGGGGATCCTGAGAAGCCGCCGGAAATACCGGGAATGGACCTCTCCCTTGCGGTTGCGCTTCGGCTTGCTGCCCAGGATCTCAAGGCTTTCTATTTCGAGGCAGCCATCTCCCGGCCTGGAGCGAGTTTGCCGGAAAGCTCTAAGTTCAACCGATGGTTCTGGAATGAAACAGCGGCCGGTCGCGTTCTTAAGACTGTTAAAGAGCGATGCATAAATGAAAAAGATGATGCACTCCGAATAACAGGCGCGAAACTTCTGATTCCCCTGGATCAGACATGATCAGACATGAGATTTAGACCATGGACTGATTGCTGTACATAAAGGAGGTGGCTAAAATACAACGCGGCCTCGCTTTGTTCTGCTAACAACCTGGCCGGCTACCTGAAGTCATCGGGGCACAGAGCTTCCAAAGCCGCTGTGCCGGATTGTCTGCAGTGGTTGGAAGATGCCTATTTTCTGTTTACGGCACGCATATTCGACGCCTCTATCGCACGTGGCAGTTGCAACCCCAAGAAAATCTATTGCGTCTACCATGCTACGGCTATTGCGGTGGTCCGGGACAATCCTGCTTGAGAACCTTGTGTTCGCGGCCCTGCAATGCCTTACCCCTGATATTCACCACTGTAAGACGAGGAGCTTCTTGGAGGTGGCTTATTCACAATTCAAGCTTTGACCCTGATTTTATTTGACAAATACAAAATCTTGGCAGTATAAAAACTAATTTTTATTTGCCCAGAGAGGTTTATGGATTTTTTTCTTTGCGTTATCGGTATGGTTATGATCGTTGAAGGATTGCCTTACTTTGTATTTCCGGACAAGATGAAGTACTGGATAAGAAAAGTTATCGAAACGCAAGATGCCTCGCTTCGCCGGTTCGGGCTTGTGCTTATGATAATAGGCCTTGGACTGGTGTACATGGGAAGAAGGTAGCTTCATCATGTACGCATTGTCCGATTATGACTATGATCTCCCACGGGAGCTCATCGCCCAGCAGCCGGCGGCCGAAAGGGATCAGTCTCGGTTGCTTGTCCTGGATCGTAAAACCGGCAGGGTATCCCACCGTCGGTTTAAGGACTTCTGCGAGCTGGTCCGCCCCTCGGATATCCTGGTGCTCAACAATACGGAGGTGATTCCAGGTCGGCTGATCGGAAGAAAAGAAACAGGCGGCAGGGTGCAGTTGCTTATCATCGACTATGCCAGCAGGCAGAAAAACAAAAATGACAGTGCCATAGTGTGCAAATGCCTGATCAAAGCCTCCAAACGCCCAAGAAAGGGCACCCGGCTTGTTTTCAAAAAGGGACTTTCGGCAGAAGTGATGGACTTTGAAAAGGGCATCTTCACGGTCAAGTTTTTTTGGAAAGAGGATTTTGAAGATTTGCTCTACCAGATAGGAGACGTGCCCCTTCCGCCTTATATAAAGAGACGGGACAAGGCAGATGATCACTGGCGTGATGATCGCACAGCCTATCAGACGGTGTATGCCTCCCGGAAGGGAGCGGTTGCAGCGCCAACCGCCGGGCTGCATTTCACGGATCGCATGCTGCTGCAGTTACGAGACAGGGACATTAAGATTGCCTACATCACGCTTCATGTGGGGTATGGAACTTTTTTGCCGGTCAGGGCATCTGATATTCGATTCCATAAAATGCACGAAGAATGGTTTGAGGTCTCAGAAGCAGCGGCTCAGGCCATAAACCGGGTGAAGAGAAACGGCGGACGGGTTGTGGCCGTCGGTACCACCTCTGTTCGCACATTGGAATTTGCAGCTGATGAAGACGGCCTCATCAAACCCCAGAGCGGATATTGTGACCTTTTTATTTACCCCGGCTACCGCTTTAAGGTGGTAGACGCCATGCTGACCAATTTTCATCTTCCAAAATCAACTATTCTTATGTTAGTGTCGGCCTTTGCAGGACGCACGGCCATACTGAATGCATATCAGGAAGCCATCAGGGAAAGATACCGATTTTACAGTTATGGAGATGCGATGTTCATCGCGTAAGAAAACAGTTATGTTTGATTTCAAGGTAACAGGGGAATCAAAAGACACTCAGGCACGAACCGGCGTGTTTAAAACACCGCACGGAGAGGTGCAAACCCCTGTATTTATGCCAGTGGGAACACTTGGTACAGTAAAGTCCCTGAGTCCTGATGAGCTTTTGGAGGCCGGTGTCCAGATACTTCTTGGGAACACTTATCATCTGTATCTCAGGCCTGGAAAAGAGGTGATTTCGCGTTTCTGCGGGTTGCATCGATTCATGAATTGGCGGAAGCCTATATTGACGGACAGTGGTGGATTTCAGGTCTTTTCTCTTGCAAAACTTTCGAAAATCAACGAGCAGGGAGTGAGTTTTCAATCTCACATAGATGGCTCAACCCATCTGTTAACCCCCGAAAAAGTTGTTGAACTGCAATTGTGTTTCGGTTCGGACATCCTGATGTGTTTGGATCAGTGCGTTCCATATCCATCCTGCCGAAACACCACAAAAGACGCTTCTGAAAGAACCATCCGTTGGGCTAAGCGGTGCAAACACACCTGGGAATCCTCCCGGGGACATTCAAGCGCACTTTTCGGCATTGTCCAGGGCGGCATGTTTGAGGATTTAAGAGCGGAATCCATCGATAGGCTGGTTGAGATCGGTTTTTCCGGCTATGCGGTGGGGGGGTTGAGCGTTGGAGAGCCCAAAGAGATGTTGTTTGATATTGCAGCGTTCAGCTTAGCTCGCATGCCACGTACAAAACCAAGGTATTTCATGGGAGCCGGAACCCCCAAAGACATCCTTGAGCTTGTTTCCCTGGGGGCTGATATGTTCGACTGCGTGCTGCCCACTCGAAATGCGCGAAACGGTCAATTGTTTTCGGATCACGGCAAAATTAACATCTGTAACTCCAGGTTCAAAGAGGATACCCGGCCCGTCGACACTGCCTGTAGTTGCTATACCTGTCGCAATTATTCCAGAGCCTATCTGCGGCATCTTTATTTGGCAAGAGAGCTTCTTGCTTATCGATTAAATACGATTCATAATATTCATTATTACACACAGCTTCTTAGAAGAATCCGGGTGGCGATATCCGAAGGAAAGCTGAGCTGTTTTAAAAAGAACTTTTTTGAAAAGCAAGATGCCGGTTTGTGAAGGAAAGGTAAAAGTATTTTGAAAGGGGGAGCCATGAAAGAAAAAGTTGAAATTGCGCTTCGTAAGATCCGGCCGATGTTACAGGCAGATGGCGGTGATATTGAGCTTGTTGAAGTAACCGATGGTGTGGTAAAGGTTCGTCTGAAAGGAGCCTGTGCAGGATGCCCGATGTCTCAGATGACCATAAAAAACGGTGTGGAACGACTGCTAAAAGAGCAGGTTCCGGAGGTAACCTCGGTTGAACCCGTCCTGTAACATCAAGCACGCGGGATTAACCTGGAAATAATCATGTAGAACTGCAAAAATCAGCAGGTAATGGAATCTAAGCTCTGGGAGACAAACGTATGACAATCGCTAAAAAAGTTGAAGCCATGATTACCCGATCCTCCTGGATTAGGAAGATGTTTGAGGAAGGCGCTCGGCTGAAAAGCATCCATGGAGCGGGGAACGTTTATGATTTTAGTTTGGGAAATCCGAATCTTCCACCCCCTGTGGAGTTTAATTCGGCATTGAAGCAGGCGGTGGAGATCTCAGCCACCCAGGGCCATGGATACATGCCAAATACCGGTTTTCCGCATGTCTGCCAGGCAATCGCCCGCTATCTTTCCGAACAGCGCAAGGTTCAAATTTCCGGCAGTGATGTGATCATGACATGCGGTGCTGCCGGAGCGGTAAACATAACGCTTAAAGCCATTTTGGATCCAGGTGATGAGGTGATCGCACCGGCCCCCTATTTTGTGGAGTACGGATTTTATACGGACAATCACGGCGGTGTATTCAAAACTGTTCCAACCTGTTCTGATTTCACGCTGGATCTTGACGCCATTGGTACGGCAATCAACCCCAGTACCAAGGCAATCATTCTAAATTTCCCGAATAACCCCACCGGTCAGATCTATTCAGAGGACAGCCTCAAACAGCTGGGAAAATTGTTGGAAGAGAAGTGTAACACATTGAACCGAATTATCTACGTGATATCCGATGAGCCCTATTCCAGGATAGTTTACGACGATGCCAGGGTGCCCGACATATTGACCTGTTACCACAACAGCATTATTGCCAGCTCCTACTCCAAAGACCTCTCCATTGCCGGGGAACGCATCGGGTTTGCCGTCGTAAACCCGAAAGCCACACACAGGGATGCGCTTTTCTCTGCAATGGCGCTTGCAAACCGCATTCTTGGTTTTGTGAATGCCCCTGCGCTGATGCAGCGGGTGATAGCCTCTGTTCAGGGGGCGTGCGTGGATGTGGCTGAATATAAGAAAAAAAGGGATCTTTTATGTGACGGCCTGAGTGAGCTGGGCTATGAATTCGTTAAACCCCAAGGTGCTTTCTACCTGTTTCCCAGATCACCCATTGCGGATGACTTTCGATTCGTACAGGCACTGCAGGAAGAGTTGATCTTAACGGTTCCCGGAAGCGGATTCGGTGGGCCAGGCCATTTTCGAATAGCCTATTGCGTGGAGGACGATACGATTATAAATGCGATGCCCGGGTTTAAGCGGGCCATGGAGAGATTCAAATAATCCTTATTCATTTGATCCTGGCAGGGGATCATGCAAAAGAGGGTTTTATTCCGTTCAACGGAAGAAGGATGGATATATGAAAATACTTAAAATTGATCATCTTGGAATCGCTGTCAACAGTATAGAGGAAGGAAAGAAATTCTGGGCCGATGTTATGGGGCTTAAATTTAAGGGTACGGAAACCGTTGAAGAACAGGAGGTTAAAACCGCATTTTTCCCGGTTGGAGAAAGCGAAGTAGAGTTGTTGCAGTCCACTTCCCCCGGCGGACCGATCGCCCGGTATCTGGAGAAAAAAGGGCAAGGCATCCAGCACGTGGCCTTTTGTGTGGAGGACATAGAAGCTGCCCTTGAGGAATTAAAAGAAAAAGGGATTCGACTGATCGATGAAACTCCCAGAAAAGGCGCAGGCGGGGCAAAAATAGCTTTTATCCACCCGAAATCAACGGGCGGGGTTCTTGTTGAATTATGCCAGCGGGATTAAGGAGGACACCATGTCGGAGCATCCTGATATCAGTAAATGGAAAGAACTGGCCGAAAGGGAACTTCGTGGCAGGCCGCTGGATTCCCTGACCTGGACAAGCCCCGAAGGGATACCCGTTAAACCTCTTTACACAGCAGAGGATATTGAGCAACTTGAATTTGCCAACAGCCTTCCCGGGTTTATTCCTTTTGTTCGCGGCCCCCGCGCAACCATGTATGCCGGCAGACCCTGGACAATCCGCCAGTATGCAGGTTTTTCTACCGCCAGGGAATCCAATGAATTTTATCGAAAATGCCTTGCCGCGGGACAGAAAGGATTGTCGGTGGCCTTTGACCTTGCCACCCACAGGGGCTATGACTCGGATCACCCCCGTGTGCTGGGAGACGTAGGCAAAGCGGGTGTGGCCATCGATTCCGTTGAGGATATGAAAATCCTTTTCGACCGGATTCCGCTTGATGTCATGTCGGTTTCAATGACCATGAACGGTGCCGTGTTGCCGATTCTTGCCAACTACATCGTTGCGGCGGAAGAACAGGGGGTCAGCCAGGAAAAACTCACCGGAACCATCCAGAATGATATTTTAAAGGAATATCTTACGCGCAATACCTATATCTATCCTCCCGAGCCTTCCATGCGGATCGTTGCCGATATTATCGAATATTGCTCAAAACACATGCCCAGGTACAATCCCATAAGCATAAGTGGTTACCACATGATGGAAGCAGGAGCGAACTCGGTGTTGCAGCTGGCTTTCACTTTGGCCGACGGTCTTGAGTACGTAAAAGCTGCGCTTGGAAGAGGGCTTAACATCGATGCATTCGCACCGAGACTTTCTTTTTTCTTCGGCATCGGCATGAACTTTTTTATGGATATTGCGATGCTAAGAGCCGCTCGGCTACTGTGGGCGGAGCTTATGAAACAATTCAACCCGAAGGATGCGCGCTCCTGCATGCTGAGAACTCACTGCCAGACCTCCGGATGGAGTCTCACCCTGCAAGATCCTTATAACAATATCATCCGCACAACGCTGGAGTGTTTGTCGGCTGTGCTTGGAGGCACCCAGTCGCTTCATACCAATTCGTTTGACGAAGCGGTGGGGCTTCCCACAGAGTTTTCCGCTCGCATCGCTCGAAACACTCAGATTATCATTCAAGAGGAAACCCAGATATGCCGGCTCGTCGATCCGCTGGGCGGCTCCTATTATGTGGAGCACCTCACCCATGCCATCGCCCGGGAGGCGAAAAAGGTCCTCAAAGAGGTTGAGGAGATGGGCGGTATGGCAAAGGCGATCATGTCCGGTATGCCGAAGATGAAAATCGAGGAATCCGCAGCCAAGGCACAGGCAAGAATCGATCAGGGAAAAGATATTATCGTCGGGGTGAACAAATATCAGGTGGATGAAAACGTGAATATTGAAGTTTTTGAAGTCCCGGCCTCGGTTCGTGACGAACAAATCAATCGCTTAAAAGAAGTAAGAAAAAAAAGAGATGATAGGGCGGTAAAAAAGGCGCTTGAAGCCGTAACCCGCGCAGCGGAAACGGGCGGCAACCTTTTAGAGGCTTGCATTCCCGCAGCCAGGGTTCGGGCGACGCTGGGGGAGATCTCCGATGCAATGGAGCAGGTTTTCGGCCGATATGTGGCGACAACCCAGTGTATTTCGGGCATCTATGCGGCCGAATATGGCGACAGCGATATTATTGCGTCCATTCGAAAACGAACCGACGCGTTCTTAAACCGGGAAGGAAGACGGCCCCGCATGCTGGTTACGAAGATGGGACAGGACGGCCATGACCGGGGAATCAAGGTGGTTGCTTCGGGCTTTGCGGACCTCGGCTTCGATGTGGATATCAGCCCGATGTTCCAGACACCCGAAGAGTCCGCTAAAATGGCCATCGAGAACGATGTTCATCTGGTGGGTGTCTCCTCCCAGGTCGCCGGACACAAGGTTCTGGTTCCTCGATTGATCTCTTCGCTCAAACAGCAGGGAGGGGAGGAAATACTGGTGGTGGTTGGCGGCATCATACCCGCTGTTGATTTCGATTATCTTTACAACCATGGTGTTGCCTGCGTGTTTGGCCCAGGCACTTCCATCACCTCTGCTGCTAATCAAGTGATGAATGCACTGGAAAAAAAGAAGAAGTTTTCAGACAAAGACGACAGTGCCGGGAAAGAAACGGCATGAAACCTCAAAGCCCACAGACATATGTTTCGGGTGTGCTGGAAGGAAACCGGCGCATGCTGGCCAAAACCATTACGTTGATCGAAAGCGCACTGCCGGAGCATCGTGCTCTGGCAAGAACCATTCTCGATCAACTGCTTCCGTATACGGGCAAATCCATACGGCTTGGCATCACCGGAGTGCCCGGTGTCGGAAAGAGTACGTTTATTGAAAGCCTGGGTATGATGCTGGTTGAAAAAGGCCACCAGGTGGCGGTGCTGGCGGTTGATCCCAGCAGCACCAGAAGCGGCGGCAGCGTTATGGCAGACAAGACACGCATGGAAAAGCTATCCGTGCATCCTTCTGCTTATATCCGCCCCTCTCCTTCAGGGGGTACGCTTGGCGGAGTTGCCAGAACGACCCGGGAAACCATGCTTGTATGTGAGGCTGCTGGTTTTGATGTGCTGATCGTTGAGACCATGGGAGTGGGTCAGTCGGAAATAAAAGTGGCTTCCATGGTGGATTTTTTCCTGGTTCTGATGCTGGCAGGTGCCGGGGATGAGCTTCAGGGGATCAAGAAGGGTGTGCTGGAAATGGCAGATGCTCTTGCCATCAACAAGGCCGATGGACAGAACATTCAGAACGCACAGAAGGCCAGAGAAGCGTATGAAACCGCCTTAAGCCTATTACGTCCCTCTTCGGCTTCCTGGAAGCCGCCTGTGCTGATCTGCAGCGCGCTTGAGATGTCAGGGATTGAAGATATTTGGAACACGGTTTTGGAACATAGAAAAAGGCTTGCTGCTACCGGGGAGTTCAAGGAAAAGCGCCGAAGGCAGGCTCTTGAGTGGATGTGGTCTATCGTAGAGGAGGGGTTAAAGGAGCGATTTTACCAGCATCCGGATATTAAAAGGATACTGAAGAAGGTGACCAAAGAGGTGGAAAAAGGGATGACCGCACCTCCGGATGCCGCGTATGCATTGCTTTCCCTTCTTGATGACAGGAGCTGCGGCTAATTAGAGAAAGCCACCGACTCCTGTCGGTTGTATAGATAATTCCTTATAGATGGTGGTTTAATGCCACCATCTATAGTCGTTAGAGAACATCGTTCTCTAACGGGGTTTACTGTAAAATTACCTATGGATATTAAGTCGTATAAAGCTTTTCAAAGGATTTGGGGTGCGAGGTTTGAGTACCGCATCAAAATCAACCTTGAAAGGGAAGATGAATGGGTATCATAGAAGAGAAAATCATGGATTTGAAAGCGTGTGAAGACAGCATACGACAGATGGGGGGTGAAAAAGCGGTGCTGGCCCAGCGCAAAAAGGGAAAACTCACCGCCCGTGATAGACTTAATCTACTGTTTGATTCAGGTACCTTTAGAGAAATAGACATGTTTGTCCGCCACCGATGCGTTCATTTTGGGATGCAGCAGATGGATATTCCTTCCGATGGTGTGATCACCGGACACGGGAATGTGAACGGCCGACCGGTATTTGCATTCGCACAGGATTTTACCTCAAGAGCCGGAAGTCTGGGAGAAATGCACGCAAAGAAGATTTGCAAAGTCATGGATCTGGCCATCAAGGCCGGGGTTCCATTCGTTGGAATGAATGACTCGGGTGGTGCTCGGATTCAGGAGGGAGTGGATGCTCTTGCAGGATATGGAGAGATTTTCTACCGCAACTCTCTGGCTTCCGGGGTTATTCCTCAAATATCCGCCATCATGGGCCCCACCGCAGGCGGTGCGGTGTATTCTCCGGCCATGACCGACTGGGTCTTTATGGTCAAAAACACCAGCTATATGTTCATCACGGGCCCTGAGGTCATAAAGGCTGTAACAGGGGAAGAAATAACCTTCGAGGAGCTTGGGGGGGCCATGACCCATAACAAGAAAAGCGGTGTTGCACAGTTTGCCTGTGAAAGCGACGAAGACGCGATCAATCAGATTAAAAAACTACTTTCCTACTTGCCATCAAACAACATGGAAGATCCTCCGACTGTGGAGACCGGAGACGACCCCGGTCGGCTGTGCCAGGAGCTGGATGGTATTGTACCGGAAAATCCGCGCCGGTCATATGACATGAAGGAGGTGATTCGCCACATAGTGGACAACGGCGAGATATTCGAACCCTATGAACATTATGCCACCAATATGATTGTCTGTTTTGCAAGGTTAAACGGTCGAAGCATCGGGGTGATCGCAAATCAACCAAGAATAAAGGCCGGATGTCTTGATATCGATGCTTCGGACAAGGCCACGCGTTTTATACGATTCTGCGATGCCTTTAATATCCCTCTGCTTACTATCTCCGATGTACCGGGCTATCTTCCCGGCAGCAAGCAGGAATGGGGCGGGATTATCCGACACGGCGCCAAACTGCTCTGGTGCTATTCGGAAGCAACGGTGCCCAAGCTGCTGCTGATTACCCGAAAAGCATACGGGGGGGCCTATATCGCAATGTCTTCGAGGCACCTGGGAACAGATATGGCGTTTGCGTGGCCGAGTGCGGAGATTGCGGTTATGGGAGCAGAGGGGGCAGCAAATATTATACACAGAAAAGAGATTCAGGCAGCGGAGAATCCAGAACAGAAGCGAAAAGAGAAGATTGAGGCATATGAAAGGCTGTTCTCCAATCCTTATCAGGCAGCGCAAAGAGGATATATCGATGCGGTGATCACCCCGAGGGAAACACGGCAGAGATTGGTCGAGGCCCTGGAGGCCATGAGCACCAAGCGGGAAATGAGACCGCCCAAGAAACACGGCAACATACCGATGTAACGAAGCGTGATGTTAGGTCAAGATTCGATTGAGCGATATCGCTTAATTTTATAGAGTATGAAACTTTTAAACACATGGAGTACACATGGTTGAAAACAAGAAACGCACTGCTGCCATATCGGCGGTAATGGCCTACATTCGTGATGAAGAACAGGACCACACGGTACGGCGACCACCACCTGTTTTCGATTTCAGAGGGCAAAACCTCTGGGCCATAAGCGGAAGACAGGCGCAAATGCAGTTTCGAAATCTCATGCAGTTAAGAGCATTTCATGCATTGAGGGGTTAATAGATTCGAAAAAAGGGCATTTGAAGAAAACAAGATCATCAAAACCCTTTTAGGAGTGAAAAACCATGTACGATCATGACCAGGTTAAAATGACAGACATGCATTATGGCAAAGATCGGCCGCCAGCGGAAAATCCTTTAAAAATCGAAGATCTGACCTTCCGAGACGGCCACCAGTCTCTATTCGCCACCCGAGGGCGAACCGAAGACATGATCCCGGTTGCAGAGATGATGGACGAGGTTGGGTTTTGGGCTATGGAAGTATGGGGAGGCGCCACATTCGATACCATGCACCGGTTTTTAAACGAAGATCCATGGCAGCGAATTCGGACGCTGAAGAAATATATAAAGAAAACCCCGTTTTCCATGCTTCTAAGAGGGCAGAATCTGGTGGGGTATCGAAACTATGCAGATGATGTGGCAGCAGTGTTCGTGGAAAGAGCAGCGGCAAACGGAATCGACATTTTCCGCACCTTTGATGCCTTAAATGATTACCGTAATTTTGAAACGGTGGTACCGGTGATCAAATCAAGCGGAAAACATTTTCAGGGCTGTATCTGTTACTCCATTACCGAAGCGCGCCTGGGTGGAAATGTTTTCAACCTCGAATACTATAAGAAGAAAGCTTTAGAGCTGCAGACCATGGGTGCTGACTCCATATGTATTAAAGACATGGCAAGCCTGCTGGCTCCTTACGACGCCTATAGGCTTGTTAAAGAATTGAAAAAACTTGTATCGGTTCCTATCCACCTGCACAGTCATTTCACCTCCGGCATGGCTCCCATGACGCTGCTTAAGGCAGCGGAAGCCGGGGTTGATATAGTGGACACCTGCATGGCCCCTTATGCATATCGAACATCCCATACCGCCATTGAGCCGCTTGTGATGACTCTGCTGGGCACAAACCGTGATACGGGGTTTGATATCAAACACCTGGCGGCCATAGACGAGATTCTTGAAAGAGAGATCCTTCCGAAGTACCGGCACCTGCTTGATGATACCAAGGTGTCGGTCATCGACATCGGGGTTTTGCTGCATCAGACACCGGGTGGCATGTTGTCCAACCTGGTAAATCAACTAAGAGAGATGGACGCTCTGGATAAGATCGAGCAGGTCTATGCAGAGCTTCCCAGGGTGAGAAAGGAACTGGGGCAGGTACCCCTGGTAACCCCAACCAGCCAGATCGTGGGCATTCAGGCCGTCAACAACGTGCTGTTCGACGATGAATCTGAGCGATACAAGATGATCACCTCCCAGGTAAAAGATCTCTGTTACGGGCTGTACGGGAAGACGCCGGTGCCCATATACCCGCAGCTTCAAAAAAAAGCTCTAAAAGACTACCCGCGGGGTGAGGTGCCCATCACCTGCAGGCCCGCGGAAGTACTGGAGCCTGAGCTTGAGAAAGCCCGGGATGCTGTAAAGGAATTGACCAGCGATATTGACGACGTTCTGATATATGCGCTTTACCCTGTAACTGGAAAGCGGTTTTTAAACTGGAAATATGGCAAAGAAAAACCCCCTGAGGATGTAAAGCCCAGGACCCTTGAAGATGTTCGAGCTGAACAGGAGCTCATCGAAAAAGCAAAGGCCGGAAAACTTATCGAAAAAAAAGAAAAACCAGTACCTGATAAGGGCCCTGGATTACGTATGTTTAATGTTTTTGTGGATGGTGAGTATTTCGAGGTAGGTGTCCAGGAAGCAGGAGGGATTCAACAGACACCTTATACACCGGACAGGTCGACAGCTTCCAGCTCTGGAGAAAAACCATCTGTTACGCCGTCCAGGGCAGTGGAAGATGCCGGTGAGAAACCGGATGGGGCTCTGAGCCCGTCCGGAGATGGATCGGCGGTGCTCGCACCCATGCCCGGCATGGTGGTGCGGTATGAAAAGCAGCAGGGTGAGCGGGTTCAGCAGGGAGATACGGTGGTCATTTTGGAAGCCATGAAGATGGAAAATGCCATTAAAGCCCCTGTAAACGGCACCATCAAATCGATCAACTTCCGCAGCGGAGATACGGTTTCCAAAAATGACGTTCTTTGCGTCATCGGCTAATAAAACACAGCCGGAGGTGAAACAGCTGGAGGTGATCGGCGAAAACCCACAGTCATATTGGAGGATCAAGAAGTCATATGAACATCCACGAGTATCAGGCAAAAGCATTCTTTAGGCGCTTTGATATTCCTACTCCAGAAGGCGACGTTGCGTTCAGTCCAAAGCAGGCTAAAGATATCGCCTTGAAGATCGGCAGCTTTCCGGTGGCCATAAAAGCGCAGATACATGCAGGTGGGAGGGGTAAAGGCGGAGGTGTGAAACTGGCAGATTCCGCGGATCAAGCCGAGAGCATGGCAGAGGAGATCATCGGAATGAATCTGGTTACACCTCAAACAGGGCCTGAAGGGAAGCGGGTGCGCAAGGTTTTGGTTGAAAAGGGGCTTGATATAAAAAAGGAGCTTTATGTGGGAATGCTCCTGGATAGACAGACGGCGGCCGTAGTGCTTATGGCAAGTGAGGCAGGCGGGATGGATATCGAAGCTGTGGCAGCTCGGAGCCCCGAAAAAATCTTAAAGATCCATATCAATCCTCTTATCGGCATCCAGTCTTTTCAATGCCGACAGGCGGCATTCGGACTTCATCTGCCACAGCACGTAATGAAACAGTTTGTTCCAGTGCTCAAGAACCTCTATCGGCTTTTTATCGCTTACGACTGTTTATTGGTGGAGATCAATCCGCTTGTAATTACCGTAGATGATTCGGTTTTTGCGCTGGATGCAAAGATCAATTTCGATGACAACGCCCTGTTTCGTCATAAGGATCTGCTTGAGTGCCGGGACATCGAGGAAGAAGATCCGCTGGATGTGGAAGCCTCTCGGTTTGGTCTCAATTATATCAATCTGGATGGAAATATCGGTAATATGGTAAACGGCGCAGGCCTTGCCATGGCAACCATGGATATTATCAAACGTGCGGGAGCCGAACCTGCCAATTTTCTTGATGTAGGAGGTGGTGCCAGCTCGGAGAAGGTGGCAAACGGATTTAAGATTATCTTGCAGGATAAGAAAGTAAAAGGGATATTTATCAATATCTTCGGCGGAATTCTTCGCTGTGATGAATTGGCAAAAGGGGTTGTGGAGGCGGCAGAAAAAACCGGTATCAACGTGCCTGTGGTCATCCGCATGGAAGGGACCAATGTTGAAGAGGGCCGAAAAATTCTTGCCAGCTCGGGTCTTGATCTAATCGCGGCCAGAGACTTGAAAGACGCGGCCCAGAAAGTATCTCAACTTGTAAAATGATACACACCGAGCGTATCGGGCGCTTCAAGAACGGTAAATAATATTGCAGGGTGAAGATAATGAGTATTTTTGTTGATAAAAACACTCGAGTGCTGGTTCAGGGTATTACCGGAAAAGAGGGTCAGTTTCACACCAGGCAGTGCGTTGTCCACGGAACGAAGGTGGTGGCAGGAGTGACGCCCGGAAAAGGGGGGCAAAAATTGGATGGCATTCCGGTTTTTAATACCGTTCAAGAGGCTGTTGACAATACCGCTGCCAACTGTTCCCTGATTTTTGTGCCGCAGGCGTTTGCCGCCGATGCCATCATGGAGGCTGCCGATGCAGGGCTCGATCTGGTGGTGGTGATAACAGAAGGCATTCCGGTTATGGATATGATGAAGGTAAAACAATTTCTATCCAAAACATCCACTCGCATCATAGGCCCGAACTGCCCGGGAATAATCACACCCGGTCAATGTAAAGTGGGAATCATGCCTGCGGAAATTCACAAGCCCGGCGGGCCCATCGGGGTTATTTCCCGGTCCGGAACACTCACATACGAAGTGGTGTATCAGTTAACCCTCCAGGGGATCGGCCAGACAACATGCATTGGCATCGGCGGAGACCCGATTCAGGGCACCACTTTTATCGATTGCCTGGCGGCTTTTGAAAAGGATCCTGAAACAAAAGGAATCGTCATGGTTGGAGAAATCGGAGGAACCGCCGAAGAAGATGCTGCTGCGTTCATCTCCCGGCACGTATCTAAACCCGTGGTGGGTTTTGTTGCCGGCTTAACCGCGCCTGCCGGCCGGCGAATGGGACATGCGGGGGCCATCATAAGCGGCGGTACCGGAGCGGCCGCCGGGAAAATAGATGCCATGAAAGCCGCTGGAGTTCATGTTTGTGAAGATCTTGGGACGTTCGGTGAGTTCTGTGCTGAAATTTTCATACAATGATTAAGGAAACAATAGGGGATATGCTGAACTTCACAAGCACATCATGGGGACCCATTTCGGGCAACTCAAAATCCTGGTATGCTGCTGCGGGCTCTGGCACAGTTTTAACAATTGCGTGTACGATCCATCAGGAAAGCCTTCCTTCATCGCCTCTGCGGGCTCATGCGCAAGATCAAAATCCTCAACTGCCTTTGGTTTTCCCTATTACAGTTGCTCTCTGCAGGTTGCCGTCAGCCCTTGCTGGCCCTCGGCTCCGCTCCCAGCCCGTAGGGCTCTGTTTAAAGAAGATTGAACCATTTCTGGTCTGCCAGAACCACGGAAGTTTCGACCTGACGAGCTGGAATCGACCAGTATTTTTTCAGCAACCGATCCTTCTCTTCTGGGGAAACCAATCGAAAACCATGTTTCTCATAGAAACGAATAGCCCAAACAGTATCAGCCCAGGTACCGATTAAGATCGGGCGAGTAGTTTTCTTAAGAAGGTCAGAAAGTAGTTTTCCCCCTATGCCTTGATTTTGTTTAGCTGTGCGAACATAGGCGTGTCTGATGAGAGTTACATCCTGAACGTCTTGAATACCCATCACACCAGTTAATTCCCCATCTTCTTCATACCCCCAAAATATCACTCCCTGATTAATTTCGTTCCGAAGCTCTTCTTTTGACATATAAGGGACTTTCCACCGATCCTCTGGGATGACACCATTATATGCTTTCGCGGCATCGTTGATAATGGAGTGGACAATCTCAAAGTCATTATCGTTACATTGGCGAATCATAATCTTCCTTCCTGTCAAAAATCGCACGTTACCAACATCTGCTTAGAAAAGGACAGGCCTGGGTTCGAAGATCAGGTAAAAGCGCAATGTCATCAAAAAGGTTGAAGTCTGTGTCCGCATATGACGGACGCTTTTTTAAAGTGTTTGCTCTTCCTAGCAAATAATTGCTTTTTTTTCAATTTAAATGTTTCCATTCTAAACCTTAAAAGGAGCTTACATGAAACCGAACCTTTTGGATCTGACTTATGCCAAAGATTGTTTTTTTATTTCTTTAAGCATATTTTCTGGTATATAAGGCACAGCTTGGGCGCAGGTGTTTTTACAAAAACCTACCACCAGGAGGGCTTAAGAGATGATCAAATACAATATGGCGCAAACCGCTCGTCGAATCGTAGAAGATGTAGCATCCATTAAAAAGGGGGAAAACGTACTGCTGGTCACCGACTCTGATCGCCCTTTCAGTATCACAGAAGCACTTGCTCATGCCATCGCAGGGGCAGGGGGCATCCTGTCGGTTATGCTTATGCCGCCGCACAAGATGGGGGGTATAGATCCTCCGGGTCATGTGGGTGCCGCCATGCAGGCTGCAGAGGTGGTGATACTTCAAACCAGCTTCGCTACCGTGCATACGGACACCGCGCGGAATGCCCTGAAAAAAGGTGTCAGAATTGTCGACATGTGGGGCTGGGAAGAACACATGATGACAGAGGGCGCAGCGCTGGCAGACTACAAAGAAATCCAAAAATACACCGAAAAGATAGCGGAAATCATACGAAACGCCAGACAGATTCGATTCACCACACCGGAGGGGAGCGACCTTCGGATAGAGGTCGAAAATCGACCGGTGGCAATGCTTACCGGGGTTGCCACCCAGAAGGGAACCTTTACGGCTTTTCCGGACGGCGAAGTCGCCCTATCCCCGCAAGAAGGCTCTGCCGAGGGAGTCCTTGTAGATCCTATAAGCATAGAACACAAGGATCTGGGCGTTCTTCGAAAACCGTTCGGTCGGGTTGAGATCCGAGCCGGAAAAGTAGTTTCGATGTCCGGCAGCCCTGAAGCCGATCGCTTCTGGCGGGTGCTGGAAGAAAACGGGAATACGGCCAAGAACATCGCAGAATTCGCACTGGGAACCAACCCGGCCTGCCGCCCGCACGTCAGCCTGAGGGAAGCGAAAAAGACCAGGGGAACATGTCACGTGGCTGTGGGCGACAGCCGCACCCTTGGGGGCAACGTGGAAAGCCCGCTCCATGTGGATCTGATATTCGCCAAGCCCACCGTGTATGCAGACGAGCAGATGATTCTCAAGGATGGCCAGCTTTCCATATGAAAAGCTGACGCGTCAGATATGGACACGCTTCATATGTTAAGCACGCAGCCACCGTTGAGCGGGATCTTTTCCTGTTTTCGATGGGCTTCAAGGGGGGGGGGACTCGCACTTTCAAGTCCCCAAAGGTGTGCGCAAAGCACAACTTATCAGGACTTGCTGTTTCGGTCCAAACAATTTACGGTTGCGCTGTTGATTTTGGGTTCTATTTACGATCTTATTATGGGGGATATTTAACAGGAAAATATTTTTAATTGGCAGGAGGATATCATGAAATTTGTTCGTTATCAGCTCAAGGACCGCCGCATTTACGGGATATGGGAAAATGACAGAGTTAAAGAGATTAAAGGCTCCATTTTCGGTGAGTATGAAACAACCGGTGTGGTGCACAACATAAACGAGGTACGATTGTTAACTCCGGTTGAACCCTCAAAGATCCTGTGCGTTGGTTTAAATTATAAGGATCACATCGAAGAGATAGGCGCCCGCCGCCCTGAGTTGCCCAGCCATTTCCTGAAGCCTCAAAGTGCCGTCATCGGCCCGGGCGATGCAATCCGCTATCCGAAAATAGCGCAGCAGGTGGACTACGAAGGAGAGGTGGCCGTGGTGATCAAAAATCGGATCAAAGATGTGTCTGAAGCCCAGGCTCTGGAACATGTTCTTGGTTACACCTGTTTTAACGATGTGACAGAAAGAACGCTTTCCACCGTTCAGGGTCAGTTAACCCGGGCAAAGGGGTTCGATACGTTCGCCGCATTTGGACCTTGCATCGCAACGGGTCTTGATCCCACGAATCTTACGGTTAAGACTTTTGTAAACGGAAAACAACTTCAAGAAGGCAACACAGCAGACATGATTTTTTCGGTACCATTTTTGATCCATTATCTTTCCCAGTGCATGACCCTTTATCCCGGAGACATCATCAGCACGGGCACCCCTAAAGGTGTCAGCCCCATTGTTGTCGGGGATGTGGTGGAGGTAAGCGTAGATGGGGTGGGAATCTTAAGAAACCCGGTTCAAGCCGCTTCATAAAGAACGGATGCATCTTTGACTTGCACTGATCGGTTCCAGGTTCCGGGTTCTGGGCTATAGGGTTACAACCGATTCAAACAGCTCATGATATCGATCGGAATCTAGAAAATTAATCATAAACCAATGGGTTAATTAAGTCGATGCCGCAACAGATAGCCATTCCTGTTAATAAATGGAATATGTAAGTCTAAACCCACAACGCGGAACGATGAACCGCTCAACATTGGTAAGTAATAGTAATTTTAAAAACAGTCTCGCCGATAAGGCAATTGAGATGTGCAATATTTAGCGTTGCTGTTATTTCATATATAATTTAACCTTAGAAATTATAACGTATTCCAACGAACACGTTGTGTGACATGTATTCGGACTCGGTGTTGCTGTAAGTCGGATCCTCTGTTCCGAGAAACCGGTATTCCACCTGCGCCATCCAGACTTGTGCAAACGTATAAGCCACCCCGGCAATGGCCTGATAGGCAAAGACCGTGTCATCTCCGCTTGACATATTGATACCGCCGGTATTTACTGCGCTCGAATCCAGAATTGCGGCACCGATTCCACCGCCGATATAGGGTGTAAAAGGGGAGTCGTTTTCAATATCGAAATAGCCGTTAGCCATAAAATCCCAGTTGGTAACATCTCCACCGGCATTGACCCTTGTCTGCCCGGAAGCACCAACTTTGTCGTAATCACTTTTCCGGTACCCGATTTCACCTTCAACACGAAACATTCCAAAATCATATCCAAGAGCACCGGTGATACCGAAGCCGGTATCATACTCGGCTTTGCCCTGTGTCCCGTCAGACTGAGAAAGATCGGAATCATTAAGCCAGAACGCACCAAGGTTGCCGTTAAGGTAGATATTACCTGCCATAGCATTTGATGAAACAATGAAAACCAAAAAAGAACAGGCCATAACAAAAGCTACTTTATTTTTCATGGTATCCTCCAGCTGGTTTATTATTTTAACAATGTTTGAAATATTATAAGAGATTATGGACCAATGTCAAAGAGAAATGTTCTAAATTATTGGTTTTTTTATGGTGGTCCCAACGGGACTCGAACCCGTGTTTTCCCGCTTGATAAGCGGGATGTCCTAAGCGTCTCCTTTAGATGTGAAGCAGGGGGAAAAGTTCTGCTCTTTTTATG
>JAFDFZ010000271.1 GCA_019309565.1 Deltaproteobacteria bacterium | reverse complement strand
CACTACTCTGAAATTTGTTGCAATCTTTCCGCAAGCCAAATCTTGATAATTGACAGATGGGGCAATTCACTTTCGCCGGATTGCTTCGCAATCGGCGGGGCTTAGTGGTACGACATCCCGCCCTTCATCCCGACCGCAAAACATGGGGACCAAAGCCGTGACTTTCTGCGGGTGGGATAACAACACAACCCCTCGCTGCTACTCTTACTTTTTGACGGCTCTTTGAATATATTTTTTCCGGTTCTATACCAAGAATATCCGGACGTCCCCGCACCGTCCCCAGTCATTCATAATCGATTTTAAAGGTGTAGTGCGGGTCTTCGTGTAGCGTCCAATATCCTTCCTGTAATTTCTGTGTAATCGGACCTGGTATGCCTGAGCCGATCGCTCGCTCATCGATTTTCGTAATCGGCATGATGCCCCCAGCGGTACTGGTGACAAACACTTCATCGGCGGTACGGGCTTCGTCAGCGGGAAGGTTGCGCTGCACGACTTCGTATCCATATTCGGTGGCTAGCTCAATCGCAGTCCTCCGCGTGATACCTTCGAGCACGCCACGCGCTGGTGTCGTGAATGTGCGGCCTTTTACCGCGAAAATATTAAAGCCTGGACCCTCGATAATGTTTCCTCGTGTATCGACGACAACGGCAGTTTCGCCTCCGCGGTCATAGGCTTCGAACAGGCCCATAATCATATCGAGCCAGTGATAGTTCTTCACGGTGGGATCAACCGATTCGGGCGGTATGCGCTGCCAGCGGCTCACAATGAGGTGCAGCCCCTCTGTCTGTTTTTGAGGATTCGCAATCCAGACAAACGGAATTGCAAAGGCGAAAAATCGATTCGTGCAGGTCCGCGGGTCGCGTGCCCCCGGCTTTGGCAATCCGCGTGTACAGATCATTTCGACATAGGCTTCGCGTAGACCACTCACCCGGACGCAGTCGACCAGGATCGAGCGCAAATCGCCGCGGCTGTGAGGAATAGACATGCGCAGTTTGCCCATACTGGACAAGAAGCGCTCGACGTGATCATCGAGTCGGAAAAACTTTCCCTTCCAGACATGCGCGACATCGTAGGTCGCATCCGAATGGAGGAAGCCCCAGTCAAGGAGCGAGATTTTCGCCTCAGCGATGGGCACAAGTTGTCCATCGACATAGGCGGCACCGTGTGAAAAGTCAAGCATATCTGTAGTCCTTCGTGTGCTTCATGTTTTGTACAGCTAGTAATTCTATGGTTTCCGCGTCCACAATTTTAAGGGCTTTGACTATCTCTTTCTGCTCAGCGGAAACCGGGCCGTCTACCCAGTCTTTGTGGGATTGATAGTAAAAGGCCTGTTTATAAGCACTTTCCTTCAAAGACCAAATCATCATAGGCCGCGATGGCCTCCTTTTTGGTGTTATCTGAATCAGTCATTATTCCTATCAGCTTAACGTTTTTGAGCTTCTTCCCCCAAAAGCTTTCATAGTCCGCACGAACGTTCACCTTTTCCTGTATCCATTTTCCCAATGGAGATTTTTTGTTTTGGAGAATGATTATCTTGGTCTCAGAAGCGTAAGGACTTTTTGTTTTAGACCCTACAGGCAAGTCACTTGCGCTCCAGACGTATTTTATTGCCTTGGGATTCCATTTTTTCCAACTGGGGAAGACAACATACACCCCGGCTGCACTGTCACCTGTCTCCTTGTACCTCTCATCTCCTCCTTCACACAGTTTGTCCACTTTCCATGTCCAGCGCAGTATGGGATATTTGTTGAGATCAATTTCTATTTCTTTCCCAATTTGTATAGCCTCTCCTTTTGAATGGGCCATTAGGTATGCATTTTCGCCTTCCACAACAACCTTGTATACAGAACTTGCCTTCTCGGTCATCTCATCGTTGCGGCTCTTCCACCCCCTTGGCAGCTTTCCCCCATCACCCAAACTGAACCTCTCAACCACTAGAGGGGCATCTGCAAATACAAGCGTTGACATGGCCAGTATCAACAAGGAAAACAAGAGGCTTCTAAATTTCATTTTCGCATCATCCTCCCAATTTCGATAATTTCACTCCAGAGACTACCAAATCCGTTTATGTGAAGGTGGGGACGTTCCCCATCCCAGCTTTTCTCCTCCCAGCATTATGGCGCATCAATCAGGTAGCCCTACCTTGCGCATTGTATCAGCAAACAGTGCTATATCAGCTCGGTTTTTGTAAGGTACTCCCATTGCCCATTGTTTTACCGAGAACCCGGGATTTATCATGAGGATTTCTGATGCCATGGCTCTTGCGGCCTCTGGTTC
>JAFDFZ010000113.1 GCA_019309565.1 Deltaproteobacteria bacterium | reverse complement strand
AAGCCCGCGACCTGAGAGAGGCTCAGGCTGGCCCGGCGATGTTAACAGGCGAAAAACAGCACGCCGTCTGTTTGTTTTTGCTTTCCTCAAGTATCAACGACTTTTGATAAGCTGAGGTTTGGGATAGCCCGCAAATGCCGCCATCGATTCCTTCATCTTCTGTTCAGATAACTGTGCATCCGGCAGCTCACTGGCAATGTTCTTTTGCATTTTTTGCCTCCTGGATAGCGACTGCCAGCGCGTGGTTGGTCTCAGGGGCGGGGATGATCCCTTCGGTTCGAGCAAATGTAACCCCTGATTCGTATGTTTCCGTCTGTGAGACGGCCTTTGGCTGAATAATCCCCTCCACCACAAGCTGGCTTACCGTCGGGGACATACCGTGGTACCGCAGCCCGCCCGCATGAATGGGAGGCGGAACAAACGTATGACCTAAGCTGTACATGGGCAGCAAGGGGGTGTATTTGGCTGTATCGCCGTGATCATATACAAACGGCGCTTTGGTCATGGTTGGACATGCGATGGGTTCAACCGGGAATATATCAATTTCTTTGCCGTTTATTTTATCAAACACAAACGGGTATGCGATACCCGCAAAATTACTTCCGCCCCCGGCACAGCCGATCACCACATCCGGATATTCACCCAGGAGCTCCAGTTGTTTTTTTGCCTCAAGACCGATGATGGTCTGGTGAAGCATCACGTGATTCAGCACACTTCCAAGCGAGTATCGTGTCTTTCCGGTTTCATCGGTCACCGCAGCTTCGATGGCTTCGCTGATGGCTATACCAAGACTTCCGGGGCTGTTAGGGTCTTTCTCCAAGGCATCCCGCCCTGCTTTGGTCTCTCTGCTGGGGCTTGCAACACACATCGCACCCCAGGCCTTCATCATGGATTTTCGATACGGCTTTTGTTCAAAGCTAACTTTAACCATAAACACCTTGCATTCCAGGCCGTACTGGGAGCAGGCAAAGGCAAGCGCACTTCCCCACTGGCCTGCACCCGTCTCGGTGGTCATCCTTTCAATCCCAAACGCTTTGTTATAATATGCTTGAGCCACGGCTGTATTGGGTTTATGGCTGCCGGGCGGACTTACACTTTCGTTTTTGTAATAAATCCTGGCTGGTGTTCCAAGGGCCTTTTCCAAAGATACGGCTCTGACCAGGGGGGTAGGCCGCCAGATGTTCAGCACGCTCAGCACATCTTCCGGTATGTCAATCCATCTTTGCGCGCTGACTTCCTGCTCTATTAGATTCATTGGAAATACCGGTGCCAGATCCTCTGGTTTAACGGGGTTTCCATCCGGTCCCAAGGGAGGGTTCAGTTTGATATCCGCAAGAATATTGTACCACCGTCTAGGTATTTCTGTTTCCTTGAGAATCACTTTTCTTGTTTCCATATCAGACTCCTTCCCATCTTATGTTTATTCGGATCGGTCTTCAGTTGCAGTTTTAATTGGAATCTTATTTTCTTCAATGGCAATCCGGATGCTGTCCAGAATCCCGTTGATGAACGCACCAGAGTCTTCGGTACCGAACTTTTTCCCGATATCCACCGCTTCATTTATGGATACTTTCGAGGGGATTTCGCTTAAAAACAACAGCTCATATACGGCAATCCTCATAACGTTTCTGTCAACACATGACATGCGGCTGACCTTCCAGTTGCTTGAAAAATTCTCGATTATCGCATCAATTTCATGCTTGGACCCTAAAACACCCTGCACCAGTTTAAGGAAAAAAGGCAGCACCTTCCTGGAAGGCTTGAAACACTTGCAAAAAAGATTCAGCATCTCAGACGGGTCGCCCTTGCGCATGTCAATATAAAAAAGAGCTTGCATAGCAAGCTCTCGGGCTCTTCGCCGATTTCCCATCCCTATATTTGATCAATGGTGTCAAAGAGATTGGCCATTTCAACCGCCGCCATGGCCGCATTCCATCCCTTATTTCCAGCCTTGGTTCCGGCTCGCTCTATCGCCTGCTCAATGGTATCGGTGGTTATGATACCAAAAATAACGGGAACCCGGCCATCCAGCCCCACCGCTGCAACCCCTTTGGCTGCTTCTGCGGCAACGTAGTCAAAATGCGGGGTTGCACCGCGGATAATGGTCCCCAAACAGATAACAGCATTGTATATGCCCTTTGTAACCATCTTCTTGGCGATGATAGGAATCTCGAAAGAGCCTGGAACTTTCACAATGTCGATGTCCTCATCTCTGGCACCACATCGAATCAGGGCATCCATGGCACCGCTGATCAGCCTATCGGTGATGAAATCGTTAAATCGACTGGCAATGATCGAAAACTTTTTTCCTTCTGCAAGCAGCTTGCCTTCATAAATATTGGGCATAAGTTCCTTCCCTTCTACAGTCCCGCCATCCCTGTAACAGGTCAACCAGTTTAAAAAACAATAAATCGAGTCGCTCCTACCACTTTATATATCACGGAGTTGCATCCATGTTGAGCAGGTGGCCCATTCTAAACTTCTTGCATTCCAGATAGCATCGATTATATTCGTTGGGTGGTATTTCGATGGGAACCTGCTCCACCACGCTGAGCCCATATCCCTGCAGGCCCACCATTTTCTTGGGATTATTGGTGATCAGCCTCATTTTTCGCACCCCAAGATCCACCAGGATCTGAGCTCCGATTCCGTAGTTGCGCATATCTGGTTTGAATCCCAGTTCCTGATTTGCATCCACGGTGTCAAGGCCCTGATCCTGCAGCGAATAAGCCTTCAGTTTATTAACAAGCCCGATTCCCCGTCCTTCCTGTCTGATATACAGCAGCACTCCTTTACCTTCCTTCTCCATCATAGCCATGGCGCGATGCAACTGTTGGCCGCAGTCGCATCGAAGAGAACCGAAAACATCGCCGGTCAAACACTCCGAATGAACTCGCACCAATACCGGTTCCTCTGCATTGATATCTCCTTTCACCATGGCAATATGAAGAAAATCGTCCACATCGTTTTCATATACTATGATTCGAAACTCTCCTGCATGAGAGGTGGGGATGACCGTTTCAGCCGCCCGCCTGACAAAAGATTCCGTTCTCATCCGGTATTCGATGAGATCGGCAATGGTGCAGATTCCGATCCCGTGCTGTTTGCTGAATTTCTCCAAAGCCGGCATTCGAGCCATGGTGCCGTCTTCATCCATGATTTCGCAAATAACGGCAGCCGGTTTTAGGCCTGCCAGACGAGCCAGATCCACGGAACCCTCTGTTTGTCCCGCTCGAACCATAACCCCCCCGCTTTTTGCCCTTAGTGGGAAAACATGCCCGGGTCGTACCAGATCACTCGGTTTCGCATCATCTGCAATGGCCGTGAGAATCGTCGTAGCTCGATCATATGCGGATATACCGGTTGTAACGCCGCATCTGGCTTCGATGGATACCGTAAATCCCGTTCCGAATCGTGATGTGTTGTTATTGACCATCGGCGGCAGGTCAAGGGCGTCTATTTTCTCAGGCGTCATGGCAAGGCATATGAGCCCTCGAGCATATTTTGCCATAAAATTAATCACCTCAGGCGTCACTGCTTGGGCGGCGATCATAAGATCGCCTTCATTTTCCCGGTCTTCATCATCTACCAAGATGACCATATGCCCGGCCTTAACCTCTTTGATAGCCTCTTCAATCGTTAAAAGCGGCATGATGTTACCCTCTTTTAAACTTCCATTGTCGATTATGGTTTTATGAATCCGGTCTTTTCCAAAAACTGAATGTCAATCGTCGATTGAACCGAACTACGTGTTTGTTCGGCCATCGAATTTCTAGACAAAAACCGCTCCACGTATTTACCAATCATGTCGGTTTCAATATTTACCGGATCACCAACCTTTTTAAAGCCAAGGGTGGTAAGCTTGGCTGTATGGGGAATCACGCTCACGGAAAACCCTCCCGGCATTAAATCGTTGATGGTAAGACTGACCCCATCAACGGCAACAGATCCTTTTTCAATGAGATAGCGGTCAAGAGATTCAGGTACGGATACCTGAATGAGAACAAAATTTTCAAGCACTTCCTTTCTTACTATACGGCCAATCCCGTCTACATGGCCGGCAACCAGATGCCCACCCAGCCGGTCTGAAAATCGAAGGGCACGCTCAAGATTTATGCGATCGCCGATTTTGATCGATCCAAGGGTGGTCTTCGATAGGGTTTCAGGAGATAAATCCGCAGCAAACCGCATACCAGAAGCCATGGTCACCGTTAAGCATACACCGTCTACGGCAATGCTTTCTCCGGGCCTGGTATCTTCAAGCAGAAAATCTGCCTCGAAACTAATCCGCCTGCCCGATCCCCAGGGCTGAATCCTTGAAACCCTGGCCTGTCCTTCTATGATGCCGGTAAACATAAAAAAGTAAAGATCCTGCCTATCTGAACAAAGTCCAGATCCCGCATCCAGGGCTGAGCCTCAATGCACGGTGCTCAATTGGCGGGAGCCGAGTAACGAATATATCCTTCAACCAGAATGTCATCCCCTAATCTTTCAACTGTCATCTCTTCCACACGAATGCACTGGTTAATCCGCTCCGCCCCCTTTCCGAAACAAACGGGAACACCGTCATTGCCTCCCAGGATTTTGGGGGCATAAAAAAAATAAATCTTATCTACAATTTCCGATGATAGCGCCGAAGCAACCACGCGGCCCCCACCTTCAATCAGAATGCTGGTGATTCCCATCGCACCCAGACGATCCATCAGCGGGTCCAGATCGATCCAGCCGTTCTTTAAAGGAGAATGTAAAACTCGGATGCCGCTGTGTTGTATTCGAGCCAGTTTTTCCCTGCAGGCTGCAGGTCCAACAACAATAATAGTATCAGATTCGGATGGTTGCCGCAATACCCGTGCATGTTCAGGTATCCTCAAACGGGTATCGAGGATGATTCGCTTCGGATTCAGTCCATGGAGCCCATCTATCCGGGTGGTTAACCTGGGATCATCCGTTTCAATGGTTCCAACGCCCACCATTATGGCGTCCATTGCATGGCGGAGGTGATGGACATATTCTCTGGCTTCTGGCCCTGTTACCCATCTTGAATCCCCCGTGCGGGTCGCAATCTGCCCGTCCAGAGTGGAGGCACATTTTACAGCCACAAAGGGACGTTTCGTCCGAACATATTTTATGAATACCTCATTAAGCCGTATTGCTTCTTTCTCGCATACCCCCAGTTTGACATCAACACCATTGCTTTGCAAATATTCGATTCCACCGCCCGGTACCTGCGGGTTAGGGTCCTTCATGGCAACCACAACCCGCCCAATTCCTGCCTGAAGTATTCTCTGGGTACATGGAGGGGTTCGACCAAAATGATTACAGGGTTCCAACGTGACATAGAGGGTAGCCCCAACAGCCTCTGGGCCTGCGATTTCGATGGCTTTAACCTCTGCATGAGCCTTGCCCGCAGCTTCATGATAGCCTTTTGCGATCACTTTATCGTTTTTTACGATAACCGCACCGACCATTGGATTGGGAGAAGTAAATCCCCTGCCTTTCTGGGCAATCTCAAGCGCCTGTTTCATGAAAAAGCAATCGTTCATGACAGATGTTCTACCGCTTGCTCAAAAGGCTTTTCAGCTCTGACACAAAATCATTTACATCCTTAAATTCCCTGTACACAGAGGCAAATCGAACATAGGCCACATCATCCAGGCTGTGTAGTTTTTCCATCACCTTCTCACCGATTGTGCTGGAGGGAATCTCCTTCTCCCCGGTTTCCCGTAAATCGCGTTCAAGCTCGTCGATAAACTCTTCGATGACGTTCATGCTGATATTCCGCTTCTCGCATGCCCTTTTCATACCAGAGCGCACTTTATCGCGATTGAAAACTTCACGACGTCCATCCTTTTTAATAATCATGATCGGAATCTCTTCGATATGCTCGTAAGTGGTAAATCTTCGATCGCATGCCAGACACTCACGGCGCCGGCGAATCACACTTGCATCCTTGCTCAGGCGAGAATCGATCACCTTGTTGTTGACTTCCCCGCAGAATGGACACTTCATGAATCTTCCTCCTGGCTATGATAATTGAACTTTATGATTTCCACCCCGGCTTCTTTCAACATTTGTTCGGACAAAGGGTCCGCATATCCTGATTGATAATAGATCCTGATAATCCCGGCGTTTATGATCATTTTGGCGCAGATTGAGCAGGGAAGGTTGGTGCAGAAAAGAGTGCTGCCTTTAATGGAAACCCCGTGGTAAGCCGCCTGAATGATGGCATTCTGTTCCGCATGGATCCCCCGGCAAAGCTCGTGGCGCTGTCCCGATGCCACGTTTAGCGTCTCCCGCAGACATCCCGCTTCCCTGCAGTGCGTAATTCCACTGGGCGCACCGTTGTAACCGGTTGTCAAGATCCGTTTGTCCTTGACCACCACAGCGCCCACAGCCCTTCGAAGACATGTTGAGCGCTTTGCCACAAGATCGGTAATCCTCATAAAATAAACTTCCCATGAAGGTCGCTCATCCCGGGTAGACATCATTGGCATACACCTCCGAAAATCACGCATCGGCCCAGCTGTCTCTTTTTTGTAATACGGGTGTTCGGCTTACCGCAAGAAAAAAAATAACCGGCATGCAGTATGCCGGCATATCTTCTATGACAGGCAATTCGAAATCAGGTCACTTAGCGAGCTGCAGTGAGCTATTCCTTATATTTCTTTAAGATCAGCGTCGCATTGGTACCGCCAAAGCCAAAAGAATTGCTCATGGCAGTTTCCACATCCTGTTTACGCGCTACATTGGGAACATAATCAAGGTCACATCCTTCGTCTGGATTATCCAGGTTGATGGTCGGTGGAATGATTCCCGTCTGTATGGTTAGTGCGGTAAAAACGGTTTCAATACCACCGGCTCCTCCCAGCAGGTGTCCGGTCATGGATTTGGTGGAACTGACAGGAATGGAATACGCCTTGTCCTTAAAGACCGTCTTTATCGCAATAGTTTCATAAAGATCGTTAAGCGGAGTGGAGGTACCGTGTGCGTTGATATAGTCCACTTTTCCATCCATAATACCCGCATCATCCAAAGCAGCCTGCATGCATCTGGCAGCTCCTTCCCCTTGAGGCGAGGGGTGCGTCATGTGATGGCCGTCACCACTCATACCAAAGCCAATGATCTCGGCGTAAATCTTTGCGCCTCGTTCAACAGCGTTCTCAAGAGATTCAAGAATCATCATTCCGCTTCCTTCGCCGATCACAAAACCATCCCGATCCCTGTCAAAGGGCCGGGAGGCCTTTTCAGGCTCATCATTGCGGGTGGACAGGGCCTTCATGGCATTAAACCCTGCAACGCAGGAAGGAGTAACTACCGACTCCACCCCCCCGGTAATCATGGCATCGGCCAGACCCTGTTGGATACACTTGAACGCATCTCCTATGGCATGGCTTCCAGCGGCGCAAGCCGTTGCAAGAGCAGAATTAGGACCCTTTGCACCGAAACTGATCGAAATCATCCCAGCTGCCATGTTTCCAATAATCATGGGGATGAAAAAGGGGGTCACCCTTTTGGGCCCCCTGTCCTCCAAAATCTTACATGTCTGCTCCAGCATGTTAAGCCCACCAAGGCCGCAACCTGTGATCACACCCACTCTATCCGCATTGGATTCATTTATGATCAGCCCGGCATCTTCCACTGCCATTCGAGATGCTGCAATAGCATATGCTATAAACTCAGATGTTCGCTTTGCTTCCTTTCTGCTGAGAAAATCCTCGGGTCGAAACCCTTTAACCTCTGCAGCAATTTGTGTTTCATACCCGGTGGGATCAAAGCGAGTTATCGTTGCAATACCGGATTTGCCCGCACACAAAGCATCCCACGTCTCATCCTTACCGATACCAAGCGGTGTGATAAGTCCCACCCCCGTTATAACAACCCTTCTTTTCAAAAAAACCCCCTTTCCGCCGCAATTCACAACTCCAGCAATGTTCTATACTCAGAGTCGCAATGTATAAACGGTTTCCCTGAACTCGTGAGGTTCAGGGGATTCGCGGCGAAAAAATATCAAACGATTTTTGTTACAGATGCGCTTTGGTGTATTCGATGGCATCGCCAACGGTCACCAGTTTTTCTGCATCCTCATCTGGAATTTCAACATCAAATTCTTCTTCCATGGACATAATCAACTCAACAAGATCGAGTGAATCCGCACCTAGATCATCCACAAAGGAGGCTTCGGGAACCACCTCATCCAAATCAACACTCAACTTCTCTGCAATGATCTTCCGAACTTTGTCTTCAACCGACATAAACACTTTCTCCTTTCATATAAACATACCACCGCTGACATGAATTACCTGTCCGGTTATATATGAAGCCTGCTCTGAGGCTAAAAACCCAACTACTGCTGCCACGTCCTGTGGTGTTCCTGCTCTGCCAAGTGGTATCTGATCGAGCATTGCCGCTTTGGCTTTTTCAGGCAGCGATGCCGTCATATCTGTTTCCACATATCCCGGGGCAACTGCATTAACCGTAATGCCGCGCGGGGCGAGCTCTTTTGCTACTGCTTTTGTTAATCCAATAATCCCCGCCTTGGAAGCAACATAGTTTGCCTGCCCGGGGTTGCCTATAACACCGACAACCGAGGATATGTTGATAATTCGGCCATATCGTTGTTTGATCATTGTCTTGGCGACCGCTCTTGTGCAATGAAATGCGCCCTTAAGATTGGTATCGATCACCTCATCCCAATCCTTTTCTTTCATCATAGCAATAAGCCCGTCTCTGGTGATGCCGGCATTGTTGACAAGAACGTCTATACGTCCGGTCTCCTGAATGATACTATCAAAAAATGTTTTGACCGCCGCTTCCGAAGCAACATCAACACAGGCAGTGGTGGCGGTTCCACCTGCATCGGAAATCAGCTTTTCGGTCTTATCAGCAGATTCTCGAGATGTTGCATAGCTGAAATAGACATGGGTGTCTGAGCCTGCCAGGGCAATGCATATGGCTCTTCCAATACCTCTTGAGCCGCCTGTAACGACGACGATTCGTTTGGTTTTATCGAACATGATTACCTCTTAAAAACGCTGTCAGCAACCAGATCCATATCAGTTATGAGGTTCTCGTAGCTGCCGATCAGTTCCCTGTAGGATATTTTCTCCATAAATTCCAAAACAAAGCCCTGGTTGAATACTCCGCTTCCCATGATTATTTTCAAAATATTCTGAGCCACCACCTGCGAAACCTCGTTTGCAAAGATCCTGGATATGGCCTTGAGTCTCTCAGCCTTTCCATCCCCTGATTCGGCGGCTTTCGCTGCTTTGTGAGCCAGGCACGCTCCAATCTCTACGTGGGTTATCATATCGGCCAGCAAGAACATGACATACTGCTTTCGGGTAAGCCGGTTTTCGTGTACCAGGTTGATGGTTTCGTTTAGAGCGTTTGATGCACATGCATAAAACTTGCAACCCAGGTCTTTAAATGTCTCATGCAGCCGTTCCATTTCATCCTGGATGGATCGATAATACTGGCCTTTGGTTTTCCGGGTCTTTTTCCAGCGAAATGTGCTGATGATATTTTGCTGGATTTCGCTTGTTCCTTCGTAGATGCAGGTTATCCTGACATCTCGCTTGATCTTTTCCACCTCATATTCGGTAATGTATCCGTATCCACCAAGCGCCTGTATGCAGTCTTCCGCTGTTTTGTTGGCGGCTTCAGTTGCAAAGTATTTGGCTATGGAACCTTCCACCTCTATATCTGTAGCACCGGTATCGTATCGTAATGCGCCTTCTTCAATATAGGCATCTGCTGCTTCGAGCCTGACCACGTTCGGTACTATTAGTTTGTGAGTATATCCCTGTTTTTCACAAAGAGGAGAGCCGAACTGAATCCGTTGCTTTGCATAAGGGATGGCGATTGCAAGCGCAGCCTCACCTGCTCCAAGTGCCATTGAGGCCACCATCAATCTGGTATATCCGAACACTTCATTGGCCTGTTTCAACCCTTTGCCGGGAATGCCGCCAATTAGATTTTCCACCGGAACGAAGGCATCGGAAAATGAAAGTGCCGAGGTGTTTGAAGCACGGATTCCGTGCTTCTCTTCCGCCTTTCCCCGGACGAAACCTTCGGTGTCTTTCTCAACAATAAAAAAGGTAGGCCCTTCGGGAGCCTTGGCCAGCAATGTGATAAAATCTGCATACCCGCCCGTTGAGATAAACTGTTTGTTGCCATTGATCTTATAGCCAATGATATCCCCATTTTCGTTTGCTACCGGCTCTGCCGTAGTGGAAAGTGCGGCCAGGTTGCTTCCCGCGTCCGGTTCTGTTACCGCATAAGCAACCAGCGCCTTTCCATCGGCAATGGTGCCCAGCCATTTCTTTTTCTGCTCCTCGGTTCCGGCCACAAGCAATGGGTCGGAACCAAGTTGAATTGCAAAAAAAGCCGTTGCGACGCCCAGGCAAATTTTAGCCATCTCTCGTGTAACTGCACAGCAATCGCGGGCACCTCCGCCGATGCCGCCATATTCTTCGGGGATAAAAAGCAACTGAAGCCCGATTTCCGGATCCAGCATCTTTCTTATGGCGTCCTCCGGGAATATCTCGTTTCTGTCCCATTCAAGAATATTGTCTTTGGTAAGCAGCTTTTTCCTTAGCTGCCGTACGGTTTCAAGGACCAGTTTCCTTGAATCGTCATCCAGCCCCCTCGGTTCTGATCCTTGTCGTGTTTCCGAAAACCCCATAGATTCTGATTCCATACCTGGGTTATTCCTCTTCAGATTCCACCACAGTGCGGCCCCTGTAACTGCCGCACCCTGGACAAACGTGATGAGGCAGCCGGGCCTCTCCACATTGAGGGCAGGTTGACAGGTTGGGGGCATGTGTTTTTTTGTGCGCCCGGCGATTGTCACGCCTTGATTTTGATACTTTACGTTTTGGTACAGCCATGAGTAATCCTCTAACTATTTGAATTTACATTAAATTAACTATATTAATTGCTTTTATTTAAAATTCCGTCATTAGTAATTGAATTGAAACGAATTGTCAAGGGGTTTTTAAATTTTTTTAAAAGGGCCTTCTTGTACTCAAATCATGTATGTGATATTAATCTTATGTAGCCCTAAATAAAAATGTGTATTATTGTACTTATTTGATATTATTAGCAATTTTGTCATATTCGTCGTTTGTGAATATTTTTTATCCAATCAATGGCAGTCGGATTCAATCATTTTGTAGACATTCGCCTGGGATGTTTCCCTTTTGAGGCTCATTTAATTAATTACTAATACCATATTACACGTAAATAGTAAATTTAGCAAATTTGATGTTGAAGCTGTTTATGGAGCTGCCATGATTAAGAAACAAAAATAAGGGAATAACCATGAAGCAGGTTGTAACACGATTTCCACCCAGCCCCACCGGGGCTCTTCATGTCGGCAATGCTCGTACCGCCATTTTCAACTGGCTTTATGCCCGGCATACCAAAGGCAAGTTTATTCTTAGAATCGAAGATACCGATATCGCCCGATCTACGAAAGAAGCTGTGGATGTCATCCTGGATTCCCTGCAGTGGCTTGGCATAGACTGGGACGAAGGACCTTATTTTCAATCTAAGCGAATGCACATCTACCATTCCTATGCCAAGAAGCTCTTTGAATCCGGAAACGCTTATTATTGTACCTGCTCGCCCGAAAAACTGGAAGCCATGCGGAAGAAGGCGCTTGCAAGCGGCGGCAAGCCAAAATACGATGGAACCTGCCGCAACAAAGGGCTTGCCAGAACCCCTAATGCCGTGTTGCGGCTTAAGGCCCCCCAGACCGGCACAACCGTGCTGGATGACGTGATCAAGGGAAAGATTGTCTTTCAAAACGCTGAACTGGACGATTTCATTCTATTACGAAGCGATGGGGTTCCAACGTACAATTACGCGGTGGTGATCGATGATATGACCATGGGTATCAACACGGTGATCAGGGGAGATGATCATGTCAATAACACCCCAAGACAAATCCTGCTCTATCGAGCATTGAACAGCTCTCTGCCCATCTTCGGGCATGTGCCGCTTGTGCTTGGAAAGGATAGAACACCATTGAGCAAGCGCCATGGAGCTACATCGGTTACTGCCTTCCGGGAAATGGGGTTTCTGCCAGATGCGTTGCTGAACTACCTGGTGCGGCTGGGGTGGTCGTACGGCGACCAGGAATTTTTTACCCGCGATGAACTCATTGAAAAATTCAGCATCGAAAATATCGGCCGCTCTTCCGGGGTGTTTGATATGGACAAGCTGCTGGCGCTCAATGCGGATCATATCAAAGCCGCCGCCCCAGGGCAGCTGGCAAAGCACCTGCTGCCGTTTCTAAAACAAAGGGGAGCAGATGCCAGAAAAGGAGCGTTTCTTGAAAGCGTTATCAGAACCCTTAAAACCCGAAGCAAAACTCTGATTGAAATGGCAGACGGAGCACTTTTCTATTACCAGGAAAATATCGTTTATGAAACCGCAGCGGCCGATAAAGTTTTGAAGCCAGATGCATTAAAACCCCTTACACTCATACTTAAAGCCCTTGAGAGGCTTGAAGATTTCTCGGAAAAAAATCTTGAAGCCGTGTTTAAGGAAGTGATGGATGAGACCGGGCTTAAAATGGGGAAAATCGCTCAACCGGTTCGCGT
>JAFDFZ010000270.1 GCA_019309565.1 Deltaproteobacteria bacterium | reverse complement strand
GACGATTGCCATGCTTCCAGGCATTTAGAACAGCCTCCTCTAGAGCGATGCGGACATGTTCAACCGGGGTCCTAAAGCGGCGTTTTTGCCATTCTTTTTTAATACAATCATATATTTCGGTAATATTCATCGAAACTTCAGCGGAGTTTTTCACCCTGAACACATCGGTGCGGCAACCACATAGGCTCTCAATTTCAAGCCCGATAAGTGTTACATCGTCACCAGATGTGTTTTTATCAGGAGGAATAACTTTTTCTTCACTCATTTCTGACACCACCTGGAGCATCCCTGCCATAATATCCACAACAGGAGCATCGGGAGTTTTTTTAATGATGTCATGGACGATGCTCTTGAGCTCTTCTATTGAAATGATGGTACCGCGGTTTTTTACGGGCATTTCGGTCAAGCCGTCCGTGTAAAGAATCAGCCTGTCGCCGGTTTTAAGTGTAATGGTTCCTGCAGAAAATTCCGCGTCCTCCGAAACTCCAAACGGCAGATTTAAGCCGGGTTCGTTTAAGGCAGGCAAACAGCTGACGTCGTTGCCCCTGATCAGCAGAAACGGCGGATGCCCTGCAGATGCATATGTTAACTTCCGTGTCTTATGATCGAGCTCAACGGTAATGGACGAAAAAAAGTCAGCTTCTCCCAAGATGCCGCTTTGAAATATTTCTTCGTTCAGTTCGGCAAGGATATTTTCAAGGGAGCTGGAACTTCTGCGAGTCAATATGGTATGATGGATTCGGTCGGTAACAATGGATCTTAGAATGCAACCGACCTGGTGTCCGGATTGATCTTTGAGGCTGATTACGGTTTTTTCGCCACCGTTCGTTTTCAAACCCCTTATAAAATAATGATCACCGCCTTCGGCGTAACAGGGAACACAGAGGGTATCGGCAAAGAGAATCTCCTCATTGCCCAGATCAATGTTTCGTGCAATGGGTCTGTTGATCAGGTTCAGGATCTTTTTGGCTAACTCGATGCTGATTTCTTGTTTCTTGAAAAGGTCTTTGATGTCCGAAATATCTAGAAAGCTGTGAACAGTGTATGCTCTTTCCTTGATTTTTACCGACTGAGATGTCCTTCGGACATGAATACGGCGGCCATTTGCCATGCGCAACTCACAGTCGGCTTCACTAACATACCCCTTTGAGCTTTCTTCAACATGGTATAAATACCTGCCGATATCTGTTCCAATCAGGCTTTTTTCCCTGGAACCGATCATCCGCAGGGCGCTGGGGTTGGCATCAACTATTTTCCCGCTTATTGAATCAACTATCACAACTCCTGCCTGAATAGTCTCCATAATGGCCTTCAGATATTTTTCATTGTCTCTAACGGCTTCCTCGGCGCATTTGAGCTTGGTGATATCGTTGCCGATACAAAGAATTTCTGAAATATCGTCCGATTCGTCCCGGATGGCATTTGTTGTCCAGCTAACCCAAATCCGACTGCCATCGCGTCGGATATTCTCGTTCTCATAATTCTCGTGATGATCTGGGTGTCTTATGATGTCTTCCAGCACAGGTTTAAGAGGCCTACCATGCAAATCGGTCAGCGGCATGATGGTTCCCAGTATATTTTTGCCAAGGATTTCCTTTTCCGAATAACCGAAAAACTTTTCCGCATACGGATTGAAAAAAGTGATCTTCCCTTCTGTGTCCATTCGCAGGATAATACTGTTTGCGCTCTGAACGAGCTGACGGTATTTCTCTTCACTTTGCTGTAAAAACTCTTTATAGCGCTTTTGGTTAAGGTGATTCTTCACCCGGGCCTTTACAATCTCCGGGCGGATGGGCCTGGTAATATAGTCCACCGCACCAAGTGCAAGGCCCCTGGTCTCATCCTCTTCAGCATCTTTAGTGGTAACAAAAATTACGGGGATGTCGTTTGTTATCTCGTCTGATTTCAGGCACCGGCACACCTCGTAGCCGTCCATTACCGGCATGACAATGTCAAGCAAAATAAGATCAGGGTTGGGTTTGGTCCTCGCGTACTCTATAGCCTGCGGGCCGTTTGCGGCGAATTTTACTTCATACTCTGAGATCAGCACTCTTTCCAAAAGCTTTAGATTGGCAAGGTTATCGTCAACGATCAGAATCAGTGGTTTTTTGGGTTCAGCCTGCATATCAAGGAGATAAAAGCAGAAACCATGCCAACATGGAGGCGTACCGCACCTCGATACAGGTTCTCATCGCCAACAGTGATCCAATTTAAGATGCGGCTATCCGCCTCACGGTCAAAAATTTCACCGGGCATTGATGGGTTTATGTGCACTTTCTGTGTGCGCCAATCGCG
>JAFDFZ010000269.1 GCA_019309565.1 Deltaproteobacteria bacterium | reverse complement strand
CGTTCTAACCAGAACTGAACTACGCCCCCGCTATTTTGGTTGGTTAAGTAAATAAAAGAACAATTCGCAACAACCAGGCCTACTTGCGACCTTCCCGCATCACCATGCGGGACGTTCTAACCAGCGCTCCGAAGTCGTAGCCGATAGATATTTTTATACCCTCAAACGGTGTGTCTTGCAACAGATTTTTTCAAAATTGCAAAACTAAAAGGTATTTTGGTTGAAAAGATAATGGTAGGCGGAACAGGGCTTGAACCTGTGACCTCCGGCTTGTAAGGCCGACGCTCTCCCCGCTGAGCTATCCGCCCCAATGAACTTTAGTATAATACCTTTATCAATCTATTACAGGTACCAACTTCATAAAAGAAAGTCAACACTCAACTTGGCTGGCAATTCCCGGGCATCTCTATGCTACAAGCCTAATGCCCGCCTTTTGAAGTGAGTGTTTGTTTTTGAGTAAGTGAAGGTACCTTTTGAGTTCACCGAAAATCGCTGACAGTTTTGTATGACTATTTTCCAGCCCTTAATTTAAAGAGGATCGCTGTTCCATTTCCCTGGGGATTTCAAATTGTATGTCATCCTCTTTAAAAAGCTTGTCGTCTTTACCGCGAATAAGAGCGTGGGACAGAACTTCGTCCATGTGTTCAACCAGAATGATCTTTATCTGTTTGGATATGCTTTTGGGGATATCTCTAAGATCCTTTTCGTTTTCCTTTGGTACCAGCACCTTTTTAATACCGGCGCGATGGGCAGCAATTATCTTTTCTTTTAAACCGCCAATGGGCAGAATCCTCCCGCGCAGGGTGATCTCCCCGGTCATGGCTATATCACGGGCAACCGGCCGTTTGGTCAGCGCAGAAACAATGGAAGTACACATGGATATGCCGGCGGACGGCCCGTCCTTGGGAATCGCCCCTTCCGGGATATGAATATGGATATCGTATTTCCGATAGAATTTCGGATCCAACCGCAGTCTATCAGCCCGCGAGCGAACATAGCTGATGGCCGCCTGGGCAGATTCTTTCATCACCTCTCCCAGCTTACCGGTGACGATATACTCCCCTTTGCCCGGCATAAGGGCTGTTTCCACCGCAAGCAGCTCACCGCCCACCTGTGTCCATGCGAGACCGGTGACCATTCCTATTTGATCTTTATCTTCAATTTCCGTGGTTCGATATTGTGGTGGGCCTAAATACTTGAAAACGGATTTTTCCGTAATCTTGAACGGCCCCTTGTCTTTGTTCTTCGCATGCTGGCGTGCTATTTTTCTACAGATGGATGCGATTTCGCGTTCAAGATTCCTGACACCTGCCTCACGGGTATATCTGCGAATTGTGGTCAATATTGCATTCTTTGTAAAAACCGGTGGCTTTTCCTCAAGCCCGTTTGTCTTGATCTGCTTGGGAATCAGAAAACCCTGAGCAATATGCAGCTTTTCATATTCGGTGTAGCCTGGCAGACGGATAATCTCCATTCGATCCTGTAGGGGCAACGGAATATCCGGAAGGGTATTTGCCGTTGTGATAAAAAGTATATCAGACAGATCGTAATCGAGATCGAGGTAATGATCGTTGAAGTTATTGTTCTGTTCCGGATCAAGAACCTCCAAAAGAGCAGCTGACGGATCCCCCCTGAAATCCATGCTCATCTTATCGACTTCATCCAGGCAAAATACCGGATTGTTGACACCCACCTTTTTCAGGGATTGTATGATCTTTCCCGGCATGGCTCCGATATACGTCCGCCGGTGGCCGCGAATCTCCGCCTCGTCCCTCACCCCTCCCAGAGACAGGCGAACAAACTTCCTGCCTGTCGCTCTGGCAACAGACTTTGCCAGAGACGTTTTTCCAACACCGGGAGGACCGACAAAGCAAAGAATAGGACCGCGAATCTTTTTCACTAAAGATTGAACAGCAAGATATTCTAGGATTCGTTCTTTGGGCTTTTCCAGACCAAAGTGATCCTCATCCAGGATTTTCTCTGCAGCCTCCTGGTCGGTTTGAATCTCGCTTTTCTCCGTCCATGGAAGACTTAAAATCCATTCGATATAGTTTCGAACAACGGTTGCCTCTGCCGACATGGGTGTCATCATTTTAAGCTTTTTAAATTCCGCCCGAACCTTCTCCTCAGCCTCTTTTGACATCTTTTTCTCCTCAATGCGCTTTTCCAGCTCATTGAGGTCTTCCATGGCGTCATCATCGGCTCCCATTTCCTTTTTGATGGCGCGCATCTGTTCATTCAGGTAATAGTTTTTCTGGGTCTTCTCCATCTGCTCCTTGACCCGCCCTCGAATACGCTG
>JAFDFZ010000112.1 GCA_019309565.1 Deltaproteobacteria bacterium | reverse complement strand
GTTAGAACTGAAGAACCGCATTGTGATGCCGGCCATGGGAACACGGTACTCGGCTTTCGGAAATCGCGTAACCGACAAACTGATAGGTTATCTTGTTAAGCGGGCAAAGGGCGGAGTCGGGCTGATTACCGTTGAGATGGCAAGTGTAACCTATACAGGCAGACATTCAAATCTATCCCCAGCTGTCTATGATGACAAGTTGATACCGGGACTGGAAAGACTTACCCGAGCCGTAAAAGCAGCAGGTGCAAAGGTGGCGATCCAGATCGTCCACTGCGGGGCCGCAGCACCCTCTGCTGTTACGGGGGTTCAACCGGTCGCCCCTTCTGCGATTGTCCGCTTCAAGGGTGAAGCTGCAAGAGAGCTTAGTATAAAGGAGATCGAAGATCTGGTAGCCGCTTTCGGGGCTGGGGCGGAGCGGGCGAGAAAAGCGGGGTTTGATGCAGTAGAAATCCATATGGCCCACGGCTATCTAATCGATCAGTTTCTCTCCCCCATCACCAATAAACGAACCGATCAATACGGGGGAGACTTGTCCGGCAGGGCCAGATTTGCAGTAGAAGTCCTTAAACAAACAAGATGGGCAGTTGGGAAGGATTTCCCCATAATTTGTCGGCTGACGGGCGATGATTTCATGCCCGATGGATTTTCCATTCAAGACAGCAAAAAGGTGGCGAAGATGCTTGAGGATGCTGGTGCCGACGCCATTCATGTCTCCGGTGGCACCATAGAAACCGCCTATATGAGCGCACCTCCCATGGCGATATCGGAAGGATGTCTGGTCCCCCTGGCAGAGCAGATAAAATCGGCTGTGAATATTCCTGTTGTTGCAGTTGGAAAGATCCGCACACCGGCTTTGGCTGAAGAGATCATTAGAACCAAAAAGGCGGATCTTGTATCCATAGGAAGAGGGTTGATCGCAGACCCGGAATTTCCGAAAAAGGCCATGGAGAATCGAACCGATGAGATCCGCCCCTGCATAAGCTGCAACAATCCTCAATGCCACGGACGCGTTATGAAAAACCTGGATATGGGATGCGTGGTAAATCCATCTGTCGGACAAGAGACCATCTCTGAAACAGTAAAAGTGCAGGCGCCAGAAACAATTCTAATCGTCGGCGCCGGACCTGCCGGGCTTGAGGCAGCAAGAGTTTTGGCCTCAAGGGGGCATCGGGTTATGCTGTGTGAAAAAGACCGTGATATCGGAGGTCAACTGCGGTTTGGCTGCAGGCCGCCGCATAAGGAAGAGTTGTCACGGCTTATCGAATATTATTCGGTTCAATTAAAAAAGCTAGATGTGGAATTGAAAACTAAATGTAATGTAACTGCTGAGCTGGTCGAAGAATTAGCTCCGAAGGCCGTTATCGTTGCCACAGGAGGTAAGTATCGCATTCCGGATATCAAACATATCGAATCCCATGCTGTCAGCCCAGGAGATATACTGGCCGATAAAATAGAGGCCGGACAGAGCGTCGTCATTATCGGAGGAGGGGATGTAGGATGTGAAACCGCCGAGTTTCTTGCACAGAAAGGAAAGCAGGTCACTATTTTGGAAACATTGGCAGAGCCGGTAACTGAATATATGTGGTGGGCAAAAAAATTGCTGTACGATCGGCTGGCAAATCTTGGGGTGAATTTCATCACATCGGCAAACGTGAAGGAAATTGAAGAGGGCCGGGTGATTTATGATCGGGGTGGCATTTTAAACCGACTAGATGCCATCGATACGATTGTGCTGGCAGCCGGGATGGAGGCAGATGATTCGATGCTACCGATGATCGAACAGCTTGATGTGCCCTGTTATGTGATCGGAGATGCCGCGCATCCGGGCAACATCAGTTCTGCAATCAAAGACGGTTACCGGATTGCTATCAACATATCGGTTTAGCTGCTTGAAAAAATGTTCTGCGGCACGACATAATGATCCGTATCCGCGGCCAAAGTTTTAAAGGGCTGGGCCACAGCCCGCTTCCCACCTTTAAAGGCACTGCACGAATTCTCATCCCTGCTTCAAACCGGCGGCTTTTGGGGTTAAGGAAGCTGGGGGACAAAATCCGGTATTCATAAGCGTAATCGCTAACTGATTGAAGTGAAACAAAAGGAGGACAGAAGGATGAAGGAAAAGAAAATAGCGGGTGTGATGGCACCGCCCATCGTCCCTTTCACCGAGGATGGAGAAGTTGATGAGATCAAACTGAGAGAATATATGATATGGCTGGTGGAAAAAGGCTGTCATTGTCTCTATGTACTTGGCACGTTCGGTTCAGGAGCGCTTTTGAGCGTCGAAGAACGCAAACGATGTGCCGAGGTGATCATGGATGCTGTAGGAAGTCGTGTTCCCGTCATCTGCCATATTGGCGCCCAGCACACGAAGGCCAGTCTGGAACTGGCAAAACATGCAGAAAGAATGGGTATGGATGCCATAGCCAGCGTTCCTCCCACCTACTATAAACACGTACCGGAAACCATTAAAGCTTACTTTAAAGAACTGCTAGATTCGGTAGGCATACCGTTGTTTGTTTACAATTTTCCGGGTTCTGTGGGATACGGCCTGAGTCCGGAGCTGGTTGCGGAGCTTGCCGAAATGGGCGTTGCAGGAATAAAAGACAGCAGCTTTGATTTGATTTTTTTCATGAGGCTGATGAACTCAGTAAAGAAACCTGATTTTATCTGGGTCAACGGGGTGCCGGCACTAATGCTGCCGGCTGTGCTGCTGGGTGCTTCCGCCGTTACGTCCGGAACTGCCAATGCATGTCCTGAATTTACCGTATCGCTATGGGATGCCATTCAGGAAAAAGAATTTGACAAAGCCGCTGAGCTTCAAAAGAATCTGGTTCGATTGGCGGATCTTCAGGGAATGACCATCCCCATTGTTGGTGTGCACGAGATTTTAAGGTTTAGGGGGTTCGACTTTGGGTATCCGAGAGCGCCGCTGAAACCGTTTACAGGAGCTCAACGGGAAAGGCTCAAACAGGGTCTGATAGAGCTGGGAATTTTATAAAGCTTTGCTGTCGTTAGGCTCAGACTAAATAAACAAACGACACTTAAGCGTCTTTACCCTGTATACGGACCACATAAATAATTTCAGGCAGTTTCATCGGATGAGAATTTTCTACACGTACGGTGGGGGGCAACCCCGTAGTCGGTGCGCCAGTTTGACCGGTGCGCCAACTACAAGGTTGAAATGAGATTCCGGCACGTTGATTTGTCAAACTAACTGATCGATTTTATATTCTTTTTTGGATACCAGATTAGCATTGCCCGTTTTATCGTACTGATGGGCTGCTTTTGTTTCCTCTGTCGCCTCTTTTGGTTTATCGAAAATGTACTGGACACCCATATCAAAATCAAATATTTTCTGAGTCTTTTTTTTCAGATTCTTTTCAACTTTGCCGATCGTCTCGTTGTTTGCATAAATAACCGCTTTTCTCTGTTCTCTTGTGCTGATCAATCTTTTGTTGTTTGAATACACATAGGGCTTTTTGCCGTCTTCGGGTCTTCTGAAATGCCCCATTATATTTTGACGGATGTGCTCGCTCGTATCGTTAATTTTCATATGCGTCCTCTTGCTTTAACATGAAAATTTCTGATACCAGAAAAGGATTGTCTTTTGCATTAAAAAACCCGCCCCAGAAAGATGGAAGCGGGTTTTTTCTCTCTAAATCGCATAGCAACCCCGCTGCCATATCCGGAATCATACGGACGTAGGCCGGTAACTTTGCGCCCCTGCCTTTCGGAAGGTTTGCCCTTCTGCGATATTACTGCAGTCCTTATATCGGCATCATTGGTGAAAAACTTAAATTTATGGCAACAGTTTAGATTATATGAAAACCGCGCTGCCGGCTCGTACGATACGATTTGTGAACAGGCATAAGTTAGAAGAGATAAGACTTAATCATTTCAGCAAGTTTTTTATCATGAACAGGCTTTATAAAAACTTCGTCCAAGCCAGCATCATATAAATTGGGTATTTTTTTGTAACTCATAGTTGAGTGTTGTATACTAATAATTATTTCGATGCGAAGGTTTGATAAGACTTTATTCGGCATAACGCTCAATTATGCATTGAATGCAGCATGGACCGTAAAGTCTGAGTTGAGATTTGAGCAGAAAAGGGTTTTCAAAAAGGGCCTGTTTTCGATATATATGCCCCTGCATGAAAAAAGTACTGTTGGGACCTTTATGGAATAACATTCAAAACCGATAATATACTAAAAATATTGATCATTCGAGCCTGTTTCAGATGTGGATAAACTTGCCAGATCATAAAATCACCAATGATAGAAGCGTAAAACCACCACAGAATTCAAGGCAACAATGGCGCAGGATACGTGCTGTTCTGGAGGAAAAATCCCTGCAAAGGAAACGGCTCGGTATCCGGCGCATAACCGTATTGCGAGTGGTAGATAATCTGTCACGGGCCTTTGCAATGTTCTTGCGCATGGTGCGGTTGTATGAAAGCGGTTATCAGAACGCTGAAAGAAAAGTTGTACAATATATCGATCTGCACTTTTCCAACCTACCGGAGGCTTTTGCGTCGTATAAAATACTTCATTTAACTGACTTACATCTGGATTTTGTAGCGGGAACTGGAGAAAGAATCAGCCGGCGGATAAAGAAACTGCACTGTGACTTGTGCGTGCTCACAGGTGATTACCGTAAAGGGATGAAAGGTAGATTCGATCAGATCTTAGAACCGATGAAAAAAATTGTTAACGCCCTTGATGCCAAGGATGGTATCCTGGCCGTACTGGGCAATCACGATACCTTTCGAATGGCAGATGCTTTTGAACAGATGGGTATTACCGTGTTAACCAATGAGACTTTCACCATTTCCAGAGGCAACCAAAAAATATCTGTCACGGGACTCGATGACCCTCACTTCTATTATACGGAGCACGCATCTCATGCACTGGCAGAATCAATCGACGGATTTAAAATCGTCATCGTGCATACACCCGAGTTATACGACTTTGCTGCACAAAATGGTTATCAATTCTATTTATGCGGTCATACTCACGGTGGTCAAATTTGCTTACCGGGCGGCATCCCGGTAGTTACCCATCTTTATAGAGGAAAACGATTCTATAAAGGGCTGTGGCAGTATAACGGCATGAAAGGGTACACCAATCAGGGCTGTGGCGTTATAGGCATACCGGTTCGCTTTAACACCCAAAGCGAAATTACTTTGATCACTTTGCATAACGGAGATCCCCCGCAACCTGTCAAAGCGAAGGAAGGATTACTCTAAACGGCACTTCAGCGTCTTTAATGTATCCGGGATCGTTAGATAGCTTTTCGGTTCCTATGAAAACGCATATCATAGCAGAACGCCTGGGGCTCAGCTTGCTTGCGATATGCCTGAATAATCCCGCCATTCATGTTCGAGGATACCCATAATATAGGAGCTCCAATACCCATTGTCGAACCTTCTTGCCTCTCTGAGAAGGCCTTCCTTTTTGAACCCGGAAGCTTCATAGCATCGAATTGCTTCGTTGTTGAAATCAAATACATAAAGATCCACCCGGTGAAGAGCAAGTTGTTCAAAAGCGATCTTTAAGAGAGCTTTTACCAGATGGACCCCCAACCCTTTGCCCCTGCGTTGTGGAGGACCGATCGGGATTCGACAAAGTGTTCCACAATTGTTTTTATAATCGATGCCTCCAATCTTTCCATGGCCGATCACAAGCTCATTTTCTAAATCAATGGCTTTATATATAAACAGATCCGGCATCTCGTCGGCCATGCGCTTCAAATGGCGAACCAGTTGCACACGGTCCAATGGATATCGGAACAAAGGCCCAGCCCACTGCAACAGAAAAGCAGAAGAAGGTATCCATCCTTCTAACGAATAGATGGAGAGAGTCAATAGCCTCTTATGGTGCAAATTCATAACTTTAGAATATATTTCTTGCAAACAGTGGATTGATGTGATACAAAGATCAAAAAATACGTAAGAGTGCTTTGCAGTTTTTTTTCGTATTAGCCTGATGCTGACACGATCATATCCTCATTGTAGAACATAATCCGAAAATTTCCTGCCTTGCCTCAAAAAGGAAAGCCGATGAACATCATTTAGGGCAAAATAATTGCAAACCAAAAAACGGCTCTTAAAAAAAGGCGGATCGGCAAAACGCCTTTGTTAAGAAATACCCGTATGTATGAACGCAAAGAATGGAACAAGGAGGAATCACATGAGCCAGGTTAAGCAGGGAGATACGGTGAAAATAGATTTTACCGGAAAACTTTTAAGCGGTGAGGTGTTTGCCACAACAAAGAATCATGAACCGCTTGAATTGAAAATAGGCAGTGGTTATGCTTTCAAGAAATTTGAAGATAGTATTGTGGGAATGAATACCGGAGATGTCAAGTCTATTGAAATTCAACCTGAAGACGGCTTCGGACAACGGGATGACAATCTAGTAATGGTAGTGGATAAAACGTCTCTTCCTATGGAAATCACCCCTCAGGTAGGATTAAAATTACAGGCCAAACAACCCAACGGGGAGACGGCCAATTTAACGATCATCGACATGGATGAAACCTCTGTGACTTTGGATGCAAACCATCCTTTGGCGGGCGAAACTCTCGTTTTCGAAGTGGAGTTGATTGAGATTCTTTGATTCACGGACAATCAGCGAAAGGCTTTTTTCGGAAAAAACCGTATCTCTCCTGCCGTGAAATCATTATTACGCTCAGACCGAATTCCAGGCCTTTTTTCTGTGGCATGCTAAGGATAATCATGATACAAAAATTCATCATCAAGCGGGATCCGGAAAATGGTGTTCTTACGATCAAGGAGCTTGCGATATCAGATAAGGCGATAAGAAGCATGGACTATTCTGGCATTCATGTGGATACTTTTTCATTGGTGTGCAAGCAGGAATATGACGGAAAGAAAATAGAAAGTGAGCTGTCTGCCGGCGTGCATGCCGTCGTTTCGGTCATCAGAACCGATAACTTGTATCCGATCGGCCATTATGCAGAGGCAATCGCGTATTCGATTATTGAACTGTATCAATCAGATAGCAGCGAGAGTGTCGAGCTGCTGTTCGATGACCTAGAACAGCTATGAATAGAATCGTCCTTTATATCACCTAGATTGCCTGACAGGCGTAAGAAATCAATTTTACCCCGTTAGGAGAACATCGTTCTCTAACGGGGTTTACTTTCCGAGGGTCAAGCCCTCCCAGCGAGCCTATCTCAAAACCCATCGGGCGGATGGGACACCATTGTGACAGCAGGCATTATGCTTTAAACAACGCTTGATGCAATGCCCACTGATTCGCTGAAAACAGCCACCCAATTCAAAATGCGACCATTTCGGCTTGAGGCCTTAATTTAAACAAGAATCGCTGCTGTTGGGATTAAATCTTGCATATAAATCATAATTAATATATAATTTTTTGTTTAAAACGGTTTCAGGCCGGGGGCTCACCCTGCACAGCTTGTCGAGGCGGATTGGACTTGGCCTTAGGCGCTTATGGACATCATATCGACAATTTGTTGTCGTTATCGAATAACATGCTGTGTTCATAGAGAAAAATAGTGAACTAAAGTTAACGAATTTGATCTATTTTTAAAATGGAAGATCGAAGCGATACCTTAACTTTAGGCACTTTAGATCACTTACAACTGGTTTTTTATTGCAACTGCCTCGAAGAGGCCACTTTTTCAGAGTAAAGTCTCGGGAAAAGCGTAGGCGCTTATTTGTAAATTTTGTGTTTTTTATGGCAAAAAATTTTCAAAAGACGTTGTGATCTCCTTATTCAGTATCAAGCATCCAGTATCCAGCATCTTGCCGCTTATGGCGCAAACGGTAATTTTAAAGATTTTTAATTTTGGTTCCCCGAAAGATCGGGATTTACGCTTCGCTCAAACCGGCTTGTCCGGGTTGGGTTACAGCCTAGCAAGAGTGATGGTCCCGCTCGACACGACTGCAGGGACTTTATATGTGGCGTTTGGAGTTTTTAACCTGCAGCGGTGAAACGATCTTGGCTTAGGTAATATTAAGGTTAAGTAAGATAGATAATGATTCTCTATAATCAAGATAAACCTGAATAAAAGGAGCTCAGAGCATTATGCGAAAAGCGCGCATCATTGGAACTGGTTCGACGATACCGAAAAGAGTTCTTTCAAATAAGGACCTCGAATCCATAGTCGATACTTCCGATGAATGGATCACACGGCGGACCGGTATCAAACAGCGTCATATTTCATCAAATAGTTCAGAAGAAAGTACCACAGGCCTTGCCAGCCGGGCTTCTATAAAGGCGCTTAAGATGGCGGGCGTCTGCCCTGAAGATCTGGACATGATCGTGGTGGGCACCGTAACGCCGGATCTTCAATTTCCCTCCACCGCATGCATGCTTCAGGAAGAATTAAATGCCAAAAACGCCGCAGCATTCGATGTTTCTGCTGGATGCTCCGGCTTTTTATACGCACTGGGCATCGTCAATAACGCGATACGCTGCGGGTCCTGCCGTCTTGCACTCGTAGTGGGAGTGGAGAGACTCTCCTCTATTACAAACTGGCAGGATAGAAGTACCTGCGTGCTGTTGGGTGATGGAGCAGGTGCTGTGGTGGTCGGCTCTACCACAAAGCATGCGGGAATTCTATCCACCCATCTGAAATCAGACGGATCGTTAGGCAAGCTACTATATTCTTCTGAAGGAAAAATTCGCGCCCCGAAGATCTTGCGAAATATTGACCTGAAACCGTTTCACCTAAAAATGGAAGGCAATCGGCTTTTTAAGAAGGCGGTGGCCTGCTTAACTTCCATAGCCAAAGAGGCATTGCAACAAAATTCTTTGTTCAGCAAGGATGTTGAACTCATGATTCCCCACCAGGCCAACATCAGGATAATTAAGGCAATGGCAGACAACCTGAAAATCCCTGCCGATAAGGTCTTCATAAATATCCACAAGTACGGTAACACTTCCTCGGCGTCAATTCCAATTGCCATGGATGAAGCCAACCAACAAGGGCTTCTGGTCCAGGGAGCTCACATACTTCTGGTCAGCGTGGGCGCAGGCTTGACCTGGGGGGCATCCGTATTGAAGTGGAGTATGTAACCATATTTGTAATTGAATATCGATTTTTTACTTAAACACGTTCGGTCTGCAAAAAAGTCTCCACATCTTTGCGCCAGGGGATCGATGGTTGAGCTCCCTTAGCCGTTACGCACAGCGAACCCGCTGCATTGGCAAACCGAATGGCCGATTCGATGGATCGACCCTCAGAAAGTGCCACAGTGAGCGCACCGTTGAAAGCATCGCCGGCTGCGGTGCTATCCACTGCATCCACGCAATAAGCTGGGAAATGAAGAAACCGACTGCCATCCTGAAAGTATGCACCTCGGCTTCCAGCTTTGCAAAGCACTGCCTGCACACCGGTGGTTTCAAGTAGCCTGTATGATGCGTGTTCAATACCTTCATCGGTTGCGGTGGACAGGCCGGTTAGCCATTGGAGTTCATGCTCATTTGGAGTGATAAGCCAAAGGCGCTGCGTTGGAAACCGATCCAGCGATTGCGCCGGCGCGGGATCTAAAACGATCCTTGGGGTATAAGGGGGAAGTTGCTCAAGCAGGTACGTGGTTGCAGGCAGAGGAGTTTCCAGTTGAAGAAGCAACCAGGAAACCGCGGTTAGTTTTGGAATCACGGATTCCACATAATTAACGTCAACCTTGGCATTGGCCCCGGGAATGACGGCAATCGAATTCTCTGCTCCGGCATCAACCCAAATGTGGGCAACACCGCAGAACATGCCGTCACATATCCTTATGTCATCTATGCGCACGTTGCTTTCTTTCAGGGATTGCAGCAGAGTATTTGCAAAAAAATCCTTTCCTATGGCACCGAACATGGACACTTCACCACCAAGCCTGCCGCAGGCGACTGCCTGATTGGCGCCCTTGCCGCCGGCATTATACCGGAAGGATTGGCCGATAACCGTCTCCCCTGGCTTTGGAAATCGTTCCATGTGGGTAACAAGATCAATGTTCAAACTTCCCACAACTGCGATTGATTTCATCACACCCTCCGTTTTGCATTTTTGTCCGATCGTTCTCCCCAAGAGAATCATAAGAAAACCGTCGTACTTTTTTAACGGTAACGCTTTTGATGTTTGGTTCTTCCTTCAACAGCGTATCCAGAAAACATCGGGGATGTTTGAGCAGATAATTTTTGTATTTTTAATGGAAATGAGTAAAAAAGTAAATGCGTTTGCATTTAACCATGAAGATATGACGGCTGGTGCCATAGCAGAAACTGCTTTAGGATTGGACTTGCTTTTTGGCTCGGATTATGAAATGTGGCATGCAGATGATGCAGTAATTATCGATAGGGGATGAAAAAGCATCTACCTTCGGCGAGTAACGGCATTTTAAAAGCTGTTTATGAGATACCGAAACGGTTTGACCCTTCAACAATCGATAAGTATTTGAAAGAAGAGGTTAAAAAGCTATGATCAGAAAGAAAGTCATTGTGGTGGAACATATCGACGAAAGTGGCATTAAGTTACTTGAAAATTCAAATCTTGTCGATATCCTGTATTTCGATGGAAACGCCTTGGAGGATGATGTCAGTAAAGCGCTTGAGGATGCCAGTGCCATCATGGTTCGAAGTGCTCCTGTAACGCGTGGGATGATGAATAATGCGCAGAAGCTGGAGATCATCTCCAAGCATGGAGTCGGGTATGACAATATTGATGTGGCGGCAGCCACCGAATTGAACATACCCGTTACCATCACCCCGGAGGCAAACTCAGATTCTGTGGCAGAGCTTGCCATCTCCATGATGCTGGCCTTGGCGCGAAATCTACTTAGAGCCGATGCCGATCTAAAAACAGGACAATTTAAAAAAAGAGAAGACTATACCGGTGTTGAGCTAGGAGAAAAAACCCTGGGTATTATTGGACTCGGAAGAATCGGAAGCCGCGTGGCCCGCAGGATGTCCCTTGGGTTCAAAATGCGGGTGCTTGCATACGATCCTTTTATCAGTGTTGAATATGCAGCACAATTTAATGCAGAACTCCTGGAGGAGCTCGATGCACTGCTTACAGCATCGGATGTTGTCACCATCCATGCTCCGCTTACGGAACTGACGAAAAACATGATAGCGGAGAAACAATTTCGAAAGATGAAGCAGGAGGCATTCATTATCAATACGGCACGGGGGGGTATCGTAAACGAGGCTGATCTTTTCAGGGCATTAACAGAAAATTGGATAAGGGGTGCAGGGTTGGACGTTTTTGTAAAAGAACCACCTCACCCGAAAGACAATCCGCTGCTGGGGTTACAGAACGTGATCGTGACCCCTCATCTGGGAAGCGGTGCAAAGGAATCCCTGATGAGGATGGCGACCCATGCGGCCGAAGAAATTATTCGGGTTCTCAGCGGAAAGCAGCCAAAGCACCCGGTTAATCCTGAAATTTACGATTAGGAGGAAAGAGATGATGACTGAAATCGGCTCAGGGGATTATGTTTATGAGATTTCAGCAGACTGGGCGAAGCTGCCTCAAGGATGGACATTCCATGAAGTGGTTGATGTTGCGGTGGATTCGAAAGATCGTGTCTATGTTTTCAATCGAGGGGAACACCCGCTTATGATTTTTGATCGTGAGGGAAATTTTATCACCTCATGGGGTGAAGGACGCTTCAGACGACCCCACGGAATCACCATTGCTGCGGATGGTATGCTATACTGTGCAGATGACCATGCCCATGTCATTTACAAATTTACACCGGAAGGCAAGTTGTTGATGACTCTGGGCACCCCTGGTAAGTCTGCACCGTTTCAAGGGGGCGATCCCTTTCATCTTCCTACAAAGGTTGCCCTGCATCCCAACACAGGTGACATATTCATATCCGATGGTTACGGAAATTCCCGGGTGCACAAGTATTCTCCAGACGGAAGACATCTGCTTTCCTGGGGGGCTGCCGGTAGTGATCCCGGGGAGTTTAATCTTCCCCATAGTGTCTGTACCGATCAGGATGGGTATGTATATGTGGCGGATCGGGAAAACCACCGCATTCAAATATTCGATGCCAACGGAAAACTTGAGGCCATCTGGCATGATCTACACCGGCCCTGTGGTCTGCATATTTCTTCAAATGCAGAGCGACTGGCTTATATCGGCGAGCTTGCCCCTCAATATGAGTTTAATAAAAACTACCCCAACCTCGGCCCCCGCGTAAGCATCCATAACCTGAACGGAGAGCGCCTTGCACGGCTTGGGGATGTCCACTGGGGTGAAGATCTCCATCAATTCGTGGCCCCTCATGGCATCGCCACAGATAGCCGGGGGGACCTGTATGTGGGAGAAGTTTCGTATAGTTTCATCGGAAAAAAAATGGATCCCCCCCGGGAACTTCGCTGTTTTCGAAAATTGATCCGAAAAAAACAGCACAATTGATTAAACAGCGTGATTTCAGTGGCTCCAGCCTTATTGAACAATGGGCAAATCGATTCTGAAATTTCTTCGTATTTAAGCTTACTGATTCGGAGATAGAGGTGATGAAGATCGTTGTTTTAGACGGCCATACACTAAACCCCGGAGATAACCCGTGGGATGAAATTGAGGCTGTGGGGGAATTAACGGTCTATGATCGAACAGAGAGCCGACAGGTTGCCGAACGTGTCAAAGATGCCGAGATCATCATAACCAACAAGGTTCCCCTGCCACGAGAGGTCATGGACCAGGTGCCGGAGCTCAAACTTATCGCCGTAAGTGCCACAGGATTTGACATGGTGGATATCGAAGCTGCGGGACAGCGGGGAATTCCGGTCTGTAATGTTCCCGAGTATGGAACGGAGACCGTTGCCCAGTATGTTTTCTCGCTCATATTGGAGCTGGCCCGGCAGCCGGCTCTCCATGATGCGGCCGTTAGACGGGGAGAATGGGCCGAGCAGCCGTACTGGTGTTTCTGGAAAAAACAGCTCATTGAACTGGCCGGTAGAACCATGGGGATTGTTGGATTCGGAAGAATCGGCCGTCGGGTGGGTGAGCTTGCCCATGCCTTTAAAATGAATGTGATTGCCTATGACCCTTACAACCAGGAAAATCCATGGTTTTCTCCTTTTGCCTGGAAAAGCATAGAAGAAGTGTTTACCGATTCTGATTTTATCAGCCTCAACTGCAGCCAGACAAAGGATAATATCGGTTTTGTCAATCGAGACCTGCTTTTCAAGATGAAAAAAAACGCTTTCCTTATTAATGCATCCAGGGGTGGACTTGTAAACGAACCGGATCTTACACAAGCTTTAAATGAAGAAAGGATCGCAGGCGCAGCCCTGGACGTGGTATCTGTGGAACCCATTCAACCCGATAACCCACTGCTACATGCAAAAAATGTCATTATAACCCCCCATATCGCATGGGCTACTCTAGAGGCCCGGCGCAGACTCATGAAAGAGACGGCAGAAAACGTTAAGGCTTTTATCAGAGGAACACCGCGCAATGTTGTTAACAGTCCTGCGCAACATAGATAGATGAAAGCAGAACAAACCAAACCCGTCATTGTTCTGGATGCCGGCGGTGTTATGGTCGAATTCGATCTCAATCTCATATTTAAAAAACTTGCAAGGCGGTTTGGCGTAAGGGTCGATGCCGCAGCTCCGGTGGATCTGAATGCACTTTTCCATCCGCTTGAGGTTGGCAAGCAGCCTTGGGACATCATCCCACCGGCACTCAACCAATCACTTGGACTTTCCCTGGACTCTGAGCAATGGCGAGATCTATGTACCGGCATATTTACCGGCGAGGTTCCGGGGATGCGGGAGACGCTTTCCTGTCTTAAATCCGGATTTATGCTCATCGCGCTTAGCAATACCATAGAGGTACACTGGAAATATTTGATCAAGAAATACCCCATCTTTAAACTTTTAGACGGCTGGGTGGTTTCATACCAGGAAGGGGTTGTCAAACCGGACCCTGCCATCTACCGTGCGGTTTCAGATCGATACTGTGGCGGTCATCCACCGTTTTACTTTACCGATGATACGCCGGAAAATGTTGAAGCAGCGATAAGACTGGGCTGGGAGGCAGAAATATTCAGCGATGCCCCCTCATTCAGAAAAGAAATAAAAAGGCGCCTCTAACCACTTTGAGCACAATTCGTGCTGCTGCTGTGGAATTTTCCAGAATGTGGATCAGGCCAAGTATCTCTCCAACCGGTCCATTGCCTCGGCCAGGCGTTCTGCCGGATGGGTAAGTGCAATCCGAAAATACCCTTCTCCGTATTTACCATACATGGAACCGGGTATCATCCAGACGGCAATCTCGTTCAACACCTTCATACACCATGCCTTGGAATCGGTGACCTCTTCAGGGACAGCGGCCCAGACGTAAAAGGTGGCTTTTGGCATTTTGACATCGATGCCCATTTTCTTAAGGGCATTGACCACCACATCTCGTCGTTCTTTAAACATCCGGTTGCGTTCTTCCATAAACGCATCGGAGCCGTTTAGGGCTTCGGTAGCGGCTTTCTGTATCGGATAAAACAATCCCCGGTCTGAATGGGATTTGATTTTGTTCATGCCGGCAATGATGTCGGCATTACCGAGCATCATCCCGATACGCCACCCACAGCAATTGTAGGCCTTGGACATGGAGTTTAGTTCAACTCCGATCTCTTTGGCGCCGTCAAATTTCAGAAAGGAGGGGGCGCGATAGCCGTCAAAGCAAATTTCTGAATAGGGGTTATCAGAAATAACCGCAATGTCAAATTTACGTGCCCAGTCGATCAATTTGATATAAAACTCTTCTGGAGCATGGGCAGCGGTAGGGTTGTTCGGGTAGTTTATCCAGATCATTTTTGCCCGTTTTGCCACTTCCGGATCGATTGCGTCCAGATCCGGCAGAAACCCGTTTTCGTTAGTCAACGGTACCGTTTCAATTACACCGCCTGCGATTTTTGTGCTGGCCATATAGGCCGGGTAGCATGGATCAGGTATAAGAGCGGTGTCTCCCACATCAAGCAGACAGGTATGAATATGAAACAGTCCGTCTGCGGCTCCCAGCAGCGGAAGCACCTCGCTTTTTGGATCGCAGATTACCTCATACCGCCTCTGGTACCAATTGGCAATGGCCTCCTTAAGCGGCATGGGATCGTAGAAGCTTGGATAGTGATGACTTTCCTCGTGCATACATGCATCGGCCAGGGTTTTTCTCATCTCTTCTGTCGGGAACACATCCGGATCCCCCAGCCCCAGATTGATGACATCTTTTCCCTCTTTTTTCATCTGGGTCAGGATCATGTTCATGGTCGTGCCAAGATAGGCATCGAAATCTTGTAATCGTTTGGCAGTTTTCATGCTTTATCCCCCTATTCAGATTCCTGGTCATAAACATTAGCGATACAACACAAAAAGGTCAGGGGTTCATCGGACACGTTCTTCATTCCATGCGGTTCCATGCTGGGTACATAGATAAAATCCCCTGGACCTGTGATCTTCTTTGCTATGACTGCTTCTGTTTCCATGTCAAACTGATAGCATTCCGCCTTGCCGGAAAGAATATACATGGTTTGATGGTAAAAATGGTTGTGGATTGGAATCTCTCCCCCGGATTGAATGGTAAAATACCGCAACCCGTATTCGGGATATCCGGTTCCATCATCTCCGTGCTTGGAAAGCCAGCGGATGCTGGTACCGATAACATCTCTCTGCTCACCCTTAAATGGGAATGTCTCGATCTTGACATCCTCACAATCCTTAAAATTCAATATTTCCATAACATAAACTCCTTCAGTTAAATCGATACCGTTTTTCTAATTCCCCAAAGCATGATATAGATTCTAGGAATTTCTTTTGGGCATCCGTAATATTGATACGGTTCCTGGTCAAGTCTTTTTTTCACCAAAGGGAGCATTTGACTGCAAGCGGATGATTTTGATAAATAAGACTTGCAGTGTTGGCCATTTAACTTTGTTCGCATTATTTTTCACCTTAACCCTAAACCTTCAAAGAAAAAGGAGGGACTTATGTCAGCAAATGAGCGCTTGAAACAATTGGGTATTACACTGCCCGAAGTTCCCCAACCGATTGGTAACTATGTGGATGCCGTACGAACCGGTAATCTTCTCTTTCTTTCGGGTAAAGGCCCTGGAGAAGCTACCGAAGGTGGGGCCGGAAAGGGGAAGCTTGGTAAAGAAGTGACCGTGGAGCAGGGCTACCAGGATGCCCGTTCTGTGGGACTGGCATTGCTTGCGGTAATGGAAAAAGAGCTGGGCAGTCTGGATAGAGTAAAAAGGATTGTGAAAGTCCTGGGCATGGTAAATTCGGCGCCGGACTTCGGAGAGCAGCCCAAAGTCATCAATGGATGTTCCGACCTGTTTGTCGAGGTTTTCGGGGATAAGGGGCGTCATGCGCGTTCTGCAGTGGGTATGGGAGCACTTCCAAATAACATTACGGTTGAAATCGAGGTAATTGTGGAGGTTGAATGATGACTCCACAGATTCCTTGAAGGGCAGGCTGAACGGAAACAGGAAAAGTAAAAAGAATGCTGTATTCGTGAAGGCCGCAATGGTTTTTTATCCACAACTAGGCGCTTAACAACATCATATCGACAATTTGTTGTCGTTATCGAATAACATGCTGTGTTCATAGAGAAAAATAGTGAACTAAAGTTTGAAATGAGCTTAAGTGAACTAAAGTTAAGGAATTTGGTCTATTTTTAAAATGAAAGAGCGAAGCGATACTTTAACTTTAGGCACTTTAGGCACTTTAGATCACTTACAACTGGGTTCTTATTTCAACTGCTCCCAAAGGGGCCACTTTTTCCTAGCAAACTCTCGGGAAAAGCATAGGATCTTACACGGCAATTGAGAGTATGAAGTTCATTGCGGTTTTACGAAATTAAACTGGGAAAGGAGAGCCCTCCGATGGTCAAACAACTTTCCTATACCAAGTTTGAGCATGAAATCCTGCCTGAATTCAGACAGAAGTTAAATAAAGCCGAATCAACGGAAGATGTGAAAAAATTTTTTATACAGACTCTAAGAATATTGTTTGAAAAAATATTCGAGAAAAAAATTACCTTCAGCTACGAAGATATCTGGCTTGTTTTCAACGAAGAGCCATATTTTACGATTAATCCACGGCTGCTTGCATCAGAGGATTTCAAATCTGTATGGAACGAATCGGATCTTCCCAATGTGTTGAATCGACTGGCAAAGTCGGCAATAAAACGATATAAGCGATTAGAACGGCACCCTGAGAAAACCTCATCAAAAATCAGGATGTAGATACCGGGGGGTAAGCGCCGAAGGCGATATGGCGCTTACCCCGCTCGCAAATTGCCTTGAGATATCAAAGCCTTCCAGCCATTTTCAGTGAAATTCAGCTCATGAGACGAACGGTTGCAAGCACTCACGTTTCAGAATGAACTTAGTTCGCTTCGCTCACAATTGGGGAATGGAATAGTGGAGTGATAGGCACGCAGTGAAGCTTTAGCGCTATACTGGTTTTTGGGAGAACGGGATAATGGCCTTTTGGCGCAATCTTTCTTGATTAGGATCCTTAAAAAATGATTATTCTCCTTTTTGAATCAACATTCCATTACTCCATCATTCCCTGTCTGCGTGCAGCCATGCACAGACAGGCATTACTCCATGTGGGTGGCATTACCGAAGTTGTCATTAAAAGGTATACGATTTCAATTAATTATACAAATTCCGAGACGTTTAATTATTGCAGCGGATTGAGATGTTTTATTCGAATGACCACGGGCTTTCAAAATGACGCTCAGATTATATGAAATAGGAATGGTTGCCGTTGCTCTGGGTTGCGACGCATTTGCTGTTGGGCTGGGCACCGGGGCCCAATTCTGTGCGCCTCGGCAGGTTTTTCGGCTTGCATTTCATTTTGGTTTTTTTCAATTCATGATGCCGTTGATAGGTTGGATGCTGGGCAGACACTTCTTGGGCTGGACACAGCAGCTGGCGCCCTGGATAGCATTTGGTTTGTTGTTTTTCATCGGTTCAAAGATGGTATACGAGGGCATCGGCAGCAAGAAACAGCAGCGGGAATGCAGCGATCCCACTAAAGGATTGAGCCTGATCATGTTATCACTGGCAACTAGCATCGATGCCCTTGGCGTCGGGTTTACACTTGGTGTTCTAGGCCAGGGTCTGCTTTTTGCAGCTATGTGTATTGGAATAACGGCCGGTGGCATGACCTGGCTGGCCATGAAGCTTGGCAATAGACTATCTGAAAGGTTTGCACATCGCGTGGAAATTTTCGGAGGAATCATATTGATTGTCATCGCATTCAAATTACTTTTCTTTTAATCCTTTCTTTTACTTGACACTTTCATCGTCTGCATTTATTTTCAGCGGAAAAATCATAAAATCATCGAGCGTTGTCTTACAAAAGGCTGGACTGTTACAGGAATCAAAAGTCATATGGGTATCTATCGTAACTGGTTATTGGCAAGCCGGCCATGGTCATTTTCCATGACGGCTATCTCGGTAAGTGTGGGAGCGGTTATGGCTGCTGTAGATGGAAACTTTTCATTACCGCTTTATCTTTTCACTTTGGCCACCATGGTGATTCTTCACGCTGCAACGAACCTCATCAACGATTACTATGACGTTTTAAGCGGTATCGACCATTTAGCTGTATCCACCGCCCAATATCGCCCTCACCCCTTATTAGAAGGTAAGCTAAAACCCCATCAGGTTCGATCGGTATCTTACATGCTCTACGCCATTGTCATTGTTGCCGGCCTGTATTTAGCGGCCACCCGAGGCTGGGTGATACTGGCGATCGGATTGATCGGTGTGATATCCAGCTTTACCTATACAGCACCGCCTTTTAAATACAAATATAATGCGCTGGGGGAGTTCTCTGTTTTTCTCATGTGGGGGCCATTGATGGTGGAGGGAGCTTATTTTGTGCAGAGACAAGCCCTGAGCGAGCCGGTTTTCTGGGTATCTCTTCCGCTTGGGGCGCTGGTAGCACTTGTGTTACTGGCAAACAATCTGCGCGATATTGACCACGACAGGGAAAAAGGCATTAGAACCTTGCCCATAATGATCGGCCGCTTAAATGGAATCCGGCTGTACATTCTGCTGATGGTACTGTCCTACCTTGCTGTGTTGTGGATGTCTCTTAAGGGCCCCCTGCAAGTGTGGTCGCTTATCGTTCTTATTTCATCGCCTCTGGCCTATCGACTTTCAAGACAGGTTCATCACAGTATTCCTCTGGATGGAGATGCTCAAACAGCCCGGCTAGATACGGTATTCGGTGTATTGTTGGTGACTTCGCTTATTCTTGGGGGCATCTTTTGAAAGCCGACAAGTTCCGTTGGGCCCCCATAATCGGAACCGTTCTGCTATCCTTTGTTTTATGGTTTATTACTTTCTATCTCACCCGGGGTATCTTCTGGGTAAAAATCTCCTTTTCGGCTGCCGCTCTGGCGGGCTTATCGTTGGTGCTTTTTCCTCATCTGAAAGAACGGCTTCGTTTCTTCCCAGGTGCCATATGGCTTGGCCTGGCTTCGGCTGTTGTGCTGTATTTTATTTTCTGGTTGGGCAAGGTTGTCTGCGTGGCCATCTTTCCCTTTGCAGATTCTCAGATAGGCGGAATATACGGCATTGACAAGGGTACCGATACATGGGTCATCGCCCTTTTACTTTTCTTTGTAACCGCACCCTGCGAAGAGATTTACTGGCGTGGTTGCCTGCAGGAAAATCTTATGAAGCGCTTCGGAAAATGGCAGGGCTGGCTTGCCGCCACAGCCGTTTATGCACTTGTTCATATCTGGTCGTTTAATTTTATGCTGATAGGCGCTGCTGCAGTCGCCGGTGCGTTTTGGGGGGGCATGTTCTGTTATTTCGGAAATCTGCTGCCGGTCATCATCTCCCATGCAGTATGGAGCAGTGTCATCTTCGCTATCTTTCCTGTTCCCTGATAAGAAGTCACCGGTGGTAATGACTTCTGTATTTCAAACAGTTGATTGCTTCAAAAACCGATCCCCCCGACTCGACAGGAAATTCACCCCAGAATTACTGGCTGCAGGGGGTTCAATGTTGAAAACAAAAGCTGATTTTGGTAAGAATCTTTTAGGCGCTTAGGGACATCATATCGACAATTTGTTGTCGTTATTGAATTACATGCTTTTGATAAGCGTTTATAGTGAACTAAAGTTTAAAGTGAGCTAAAGTGAACTAAACCCCGTTGTTTTAAAACAACCCAAAAGGCAC